>DASXYE010000405.1:0-6267 GCA_036502695.1 Jatrophihabitantaceae bacterium | reverse complement strand
TCCGGGCCGAGCTGCCCGGCGGTGGTGCTCGATGATCCGGGTGCTGCTCGTCGACGATCAGGAGCTGGTGCGCACCGGCCTGCGCGGCATCCTGCGCGAGCCGTTCGGGTTCGACGTGGTCGGCGAGTGCGCCGACGGCGGCCCGGTGCTCGACGCGGTGGCCTCCTTGCGTCCGGACGTCGTGCTGATGGACGTGCGCATGCCCCGGGTGGACGGCGTCGAGGCCACCCGCCGGCTGGTGTCGCTGGACGATGCCCCGCCGGTACTGGTGCTGACCACGTTCGACGACGACGAGATCCTGGCCGCGGCGTTACGCGCCGGGGCGGCCGGATTCGTGCTCAAGGACGTCCCGGCCGAGGATCTGCAGCGCGCGGTGCGGGCCGTGGCCGGCGGCGGCTCGTGGCTCGATCCGGCCGTGACCGGGCGGGTGCTGTCGGTGTACCGGGGCGCGGCCGCGCCGCGGCCGGCCGACAGCCCGGCGCTGGCCACGCTGACCGCCCGCGAGCGCGAGGTGCTGTCACTGATCGGACGCGGGCGGTCCAACGCCGAGATCGCGGCGCAGCTCGTGGTCGGCGAGGGCACCGTCAAGACGCACGTCAACCACCTGTTCGCCAAGCTCGCCGTGCGCGATCGAGCCGCGGCGGTGGTGTTCGCCCACGACAACGGTTTGGTCTAGCCCTGCCTATCCCGCCTTGAGCGAATCTGCTCGTGGACCCCCTCGCTGCGCTCGGGGTCCGTCGCAGATCCGCACCGCGACTTCGTCGCGGGCCGCGCGGCGGCGGCGGGGCTCTTCGCGCGAGCGCTCATCGCGTTCGTGGTCGCGTTTGCCGTGGTCCCCTACCGCTGACTGTTCGCCCGATTCTGGGTAGCTTGGGCGGCGGCGGTGCGGACGGCCTCGGCCCAGCGCCGGCCCGGGATCATCTCCCGCTGGCGATGCCCGTAGTCGACCCAGCCCCGGGCCCGGCAGGCCTGCATGATCGCGCCGAACCCGACGTTGCGCCACTTCTGTCGGGCGGCCGCGCCGAGTTCCTCCGGCGGTGCGAACGGGATGGCCTCCATGATGCGGCTGCCGGTCAGCGTCTGCCCCCACGCGGGGCTGGCGCCGTTCGCCCGCCGGTACTTCGCCACGTAGGTGCCCACCTGCGCGCCGAGCGCGTCGACCCGCGCCGGCGTGAGCCAGTGCCCCAGCGCGTCGACCAGCTCGGTGTAGTCGTCGGTGTGGGCAGCCACCGATTCGGCCGCCCGCCGGCGACGGGCCGCCGCACGCTTGGCCCGCCGATCAGGCGCCGCCGGAGTCGAGTCACTCATCTCAGCAATTATGGCCACCACGTCCTAGTGAACGACCTGCAGGCCCTTGATGATGCTGGGCACCTTCGGCCACGAAGCCTTGGCCACGTCGGGGATCGACGTGTACCAGCCGGACAGTTCGCCCGACGCGACCGGTACGACCAGGACCCACAGCCGTTCCTGTCGCACGCGCAGGTGCTGCGCCTTGACGTAGCCGGGGTTGAGCGTGATCAGCGTCTGGATCAGGTGCCCGGACACCTTGTCGACGGCCACGTTCACGTCCTGCACCGTCTTGGTCGTCGGCACCGGCGTGCCGTAGAGCTCACCGACCATCCGCGACACCATGGCCTTCGCCGCGGCGGCCGTCGCCTTGCCCGCGGCGAATTTGGTGACGTCGCCCGATCCCTCGTCCATCGTCCAATGCACGTCGACCGAGCGTTGCACCTTGAACGGCCACAGGGTGCTGCTGGCGGGCGTCATCGAACCGTTGACGCAGTAATACGCGAGGTGCGCGGCGACGTCGACCACCCGCGGGCAGGCCAGGTGCGCCGTCGGCGCAGTGCTACTGCCGCCGGACGGGGGTCCGGCGCTGCTGCCGTCGGACGACGACGGCGTGCTCGCCGAGCCCGGTCCCGGGGCACTCGGCGGCGTCGAGGGGTTGCCGGACGTAGCGCCCGACGGGCTGCCCGGCGGGGCCGCACCGCCCGCATCGACCTGCCCGGAGACCTTCTCGGCACAGCCGGTCAGAAGCAGCCCGGCGATCGCCAGGCCCGCCGCCGCCCGCCCGATCATCGGGCCGGGACGGCGGCCAGACCGGACCGACCCAGGCGCGCGAAGTTGTCCCACAACAACGCGGTGGCCTCGGCGCCCTTGTAGAGCATCGACAGGTTGACCTTCTCGTTCGGCGCGTGGATCTGGTCGTCCGGCAGGCCGACGCCGAGGAACACCAGCGGGGCCTGTAACGCGTCCTGGATGGCCGCCTCGGGACCGCTGCCGCCTTCGCGGGTGGGTAGCACCGGGGCACCGTCGAACGCCTGGCTGATCGCGTCGCTCAGCGCACCGTACGCCGGCGTATCGATCGGGACGAGGCAGGGCGAGACACCGTCGCTGTCCCAGAAGACCGTGCGCTCGATGCCGTCCGGCGTGTGGTCGGCCACGAACTGCTCGACCGCGTTGATGATCTTGTGCCGATCCTGGTGGGCCACCAGCCGGAAGGACAGCTTGACGTGCACGTCGGTGGGCACGATCGTCTTGCTGCCCTCGCCCATGTAGCCGCCCCAGATGCCGTTCACCTCGGCGGTCGGGCGCGCGCCGATCCGCTCGAGCGTGCTGTAGCCGGCCTCGCCGGCCAGCGCCCGGGACTGCGCCACGGTCAGGAACTCGTCGGTGTCGTGCGGCACCTGGGCGAACAGCTCCCGCTCCTCGTCGGTCAGCTCGACGACGTCGTCGTAGAAGCCGGGGACGGTGACCCGGCCGTTCTCGTCGTGCAGCGCGGCGACCAGCCGGGCGATCGCCGTGGCCGGGTTGGGCACGGCGCCGCCGAACACGCCGGAGTGCAGGTCCAGATCCGGGCCGTGGAAGTCGACGGTGGCGGTGACCAGGCCGCGCATGCCGGTGACGGTGCTCGGCTGATCGGCGGCGATCATGCCGGTGTCGGTGATCACCACGACGTCGCAGTCCAACCGGTCGCGCCGCTCGGCGAGCAGCGCTTCGAAGTTCGGTGAGCCGGACTCCTCCTCGCCCTCGATGAGGAACTTGAGGCTGACGGCCGGCGTCGTCCGGCCGGTGGCCGCCAGGTGCGCGCTCAGCCCGAGCAGGTGGAACAGCAGCTGGCCCTTGTCGTCGGACGACCCGCGCGCCCGCAACAGGTCGCCGTCGATCGTCGGGTCGAACGGGTCGGTGCGCCACTGCTCGATCGGATCGACCGGCTGCACGTCGTGGTGGCCGTACACCAGCACGGTCGGCGAGTCCGGGTCGTCGCTGCGCCATTCGGCGTAGACGGTCGGCAGCCCGGCCGTCGGCCAGATCTCGACGGTCGGGAAGCCGGTGCGCCGCGCCGCATCCGCGAACCACTCGGCGCTGCGCTGCACGTCGGCGCTGTGCTCGGGCTGGGCGCTGATGCCGGGGATACGCAGCCACTGGTCCAGATCGGCGAGCAACTCGTCCCGGTGCGCGGCAACGTATTCGCGAGGCGTAGTCATGAAGTTGAACGCTAGCCGAGTTGGCCGATCACGTTTCCCCCGGGATTGGCCGGTTGCCCCATCCGCCGATGATCTTGGACTTCGGTCGAATAGCAGCCACAAGTCCAAGATCATCTACTGCCGGCCGTCCCTTGCCAGCCCGCCACGTCTCATGATCAAGAGGGAGAAGTGGCTGCTATAGCGACTGTGCGGACCGGAGACAGTCCGGACAGAACGTTCCGGGGAGATGCCGGACACGGTTCTAGTGTTTTGGTTGGCGTCCTCGGGGCTGGGGTGCCGGGAGGGTGCCGATGCTGAGGGTATCGATGAGGGCTGCGCCGTAGTAGATCTCGAGGCGGCCGTGGTCGCGGAGCAGGCCGACGGTGATGCCGGCCCAGCGGCGGTCGAGGGGGAAGTCGGTGTAGGCGTAGCGGAGGGTGCCGTTGCGGTCGACGCGGCGTTTGAGGCAGCCGGGCGGGTAGGGGTCGGCAGGTTCGAGTTCGATGGCGGGCAGCCGGATTCCCTTGTCTGGCTGGTAGATCTCGGCGGGGAAGTGCTGCCCGATCGCTTCGTGGGGGCGGGCGGTGTTGTAGTCGGTGCGGTAGGCCTGGAGCAGCCGCTGGGCGGCGGGCAGGCTGAGCGGTGGGCCGTGGTCGGCCAGCCAGGCGTTCTGGGTGGCGTGTTGGCGTTCGAGTTTGCCGATCGTTTCGGGGTGGTAGGGGCGGGCGTGGATGAACTCGATGCCCGCGGCGCGGACTTGGCGTTCGAAGGCCACGGTCATGCCGTGCAGGCGGCCGGTGAAGTTCAGCCCGTTGTCAGACAGCAACTGCCGGGGCAGCCCGTAGGCGGCGACCGCGGCCCGCAGCGCGGCCCACCCGGCCTCACAGGTCGGTGCCAGGCAGGCGTGGGTGGCCAGCAGGAACCGGGAATGGTCATCGACGATGTCGATCACCCAGAACGCGTGCCCGTTGGCCAACCGATGCCCGGTGGCGTCGATGTGCCACAAGTCGTTGCTGTGCGCGCGCACGAACCGCTGCCACCCACCGGGCGGTTCACGCCGCCGCGGCTTGTGTTCGATCAGGCCACGGCGCACCAGCACCTGGTGCACCGTGGACACCGCGGGCAGCGGCCTCCACCCATCGCGGGCCAGCATCGCCCGGATCTTCTTCGCACCCCACCGCGGTTTGGCCTTACGCCAGCGCACGATCTCATCCTCGATCGCCGCATCCAGCTGCCGTGGACTGTGCAGCGGGCGCCGCGTGCGCGGCACCAGCCCCTGCGCGCCGGCCTGCTCGTAGCGGGCCAGCCACTCATACACCTGCGTCTTGCCGATCTTGTGCCGAGCCGCAGCCTCCCGCGGCGACAACCCACCCTCCACATCCGCGATCACCCGAAGCCGAAGCTCCACCACATCCATCACCTTCAGCGGCATGACCAGAGCAGGCCAGCACCGCACTCAGGTGTCCGGGATGTCTCCGGAACGGAGTGTCCGGGATCTACCCGGCACGCACAGTCGCTATAGCGACCACTTTCCCCTCTTGATCATGAGCTTCGAACCAGCGGGACGGGTTCAACCGGCGATCAACCGCTCCAGTCCCTTGGCGTCGAGCAGGTCGACCGGCGTCACCGTGTCGTCGGTGCGCACGTAGTGGAACGCCGCGCCGATGCGCTCGACGGCGGTGCCGGACAGCGCCGCCCAGGCCAGCCGGTACGCGGCCAGCTGCACGGCGGCTGCCTTGGCGTCGGCGCCTTCGGGTTTGGCGCCGGTCTTCCAGTCGACGACGGTGTAGCCGCCGCCCGGCTCGGCGAACACGGCGTCCATCCGGCCGCGGATCACGGTGCCGCCGAGGGCCATCTCGAACGGCACCTCGAGCTCGACCGGAGTGCGCTCGGCCCAGTGGCTGCGCTCGAACGCGGCCTGCAGGGCGATCAGGTCGGCATCGTCGGCCCCGTCGTCGGCGGCCCCGGGCAGGTCGTCCACGTCGAGCAGCGTCTGCGCCGACCACCGCTGTTCGAGCCAGGAGTGGAAGGCGGTGCCCCGCCGGGCCAGGGGCGCCGGACGGGCCGGCAACGGGCGGCGCAGCCGGCGGGCCAACCCGTCGGCGTCGCGTTGCAGGGCGACCAGCTGCGACACCGACAGCTGCCCGGGCAGGACCACCTCGATGGCCGCGCCACTGCGCAGCCGGGCCTGCTCGGCCAGCAGCACGTCGACGCTGTGCCGCCAGCCGTCCTGCCGCGACGCGGTGTCGTCGAGCAGCCCGGGCAGCAGCGCCCGCCCGGCATCACGCGGCGGCGGCTTGGCCAGCGCGGCCCGGACCAGCTCGGCCCCGGCCACGACGTCGGCCCGGCGGGCGCCCAGCGGGTCGAGCGGCCACGGCGCGGTGACGGTGACGCCGAGCCGCGGGTTCTCGGCGTCGACGTCCGGCACGAACCACTCGTCGACGGTCGCCAGCTCGCGGACCTGCTCCAGGAACGGCGAGACGGTGCGCGCGGACTTGGCGGTGTCCCAGGCGTAGCCGCTGACCAGCAAGGTCGACCGGGCCCGGGTGAGCGCGACGTAGGCGAGCCGGCGTTCCTCGTCCTGGTGCCGCTCGCGGACGTCGGCGGCGTGCTGCTTCAAGACGGCCGCCACCTGCTTCTTGTCGGCGGCGCCGTCCAGCGGCAGGGCCGGCAGCTCGGCGTAGTCGCCGCGCAGCGGGGCGGGCAGGAGCTGCCGGGCGCGCGTCCAATCGACCGACTTGGGATCGGCCGGGAACACCCCGGTGACCAGGCCCGGCACGGCGACCACGTCCCATTCCAG
>DASXYE010000404.1:0-2798 GCA_036502695.1 Jatrophihabitantaceae bacterium | reverse complement strand
CTCGGAGAGGACGTCGGCGTGGTAGACGGTCACGGCGGCGTCGATGCCGGCGACGATCTGCGACTCGCTCTCGGTCAGCACGTCGCCGGAGCTGCTCTCCGGGTGGTCGTTGTGGTTGATGTCCACCAGCGAGGCGTCCGGCGCGTCGCCGCGCAGCACGAACGTGCACTGGCCGGCGGGCAGCCCGGAGAACGGCAGCTCGTGCGCGTAGTCGTAGACGACCGTGCCCTGTGCCGCGATCGAGGACGCGTCGCCGTAGTACTCCTCGTCGGTGTCGTCGGCGGTGTAGTCGGGCGCGCCGATGACCACGTGCGTGCCGTCGGCCTTGGTGAAGTTCGGGTTGCCGGCCAGCCCGTCGATGCCGTCGTTGGCCACGACGACGCCCTTGCCGGTAGCGATCGAGTTGGCCATCTCCGGCGTGCGCGGGTCGTTGCTGTAGGCGTGGATGTCACTCAGCGCCTCGGGCTCGACCTGAGGCCGCTTCGTGTCGCACGTGGGCGCGTGGCCCTCGGCCGAGCCTGGCGCGGTGGCCGCTGCCGTCGTCGACACGGTGAGCGGCGCCTCGCCGACGGTCAGCTCGGAGTCCGGGACGATCTGGCGCACCGCGGGATCGGCGCTCAGCCGCTGGACCTCGGCGGCGGAGACGTCCGCGGCGACGGCGTTGACGCTGACCAGCTGCCGGATGTTCGTGCCGTCATGGGCCGTGATGTCGGCGACCAGCCCGGCTTGATCGGCGTGCGCGGCGTCGATCCGCTGCTGGCTCTGCGTGCGCAGGTTGAGGTCGGCGTGCTGGTCCTTCAGCCAGACGATGACCGCACCGCCGTTCGCGGCGTCGCCCACGACCGGCGCGGATGCCGGCGCGGCCTGGGCCGGAGCCACCGCGACGAGCAGGCCGGCCACAGTGGCCAACCCCGCGGTCAGCGCGAGCACGCCGATCTTTCGTGGTGCATGAGGCATGGCGGGGGTCCTCTCACGACGGCACACCGAGGGCGGCGTGGGGCGAGGCACCGCGACGCCGGGTGATTGTTAATGCGCGTCTAGCCCGCAGTACCGGCAGAAACGCTAAGGCCCGCGAAATACCGGGTCAAGTAGTTCGCGTAGCTAACTTTCTGTCGACCGTCCGCGAGAGAACCGCTACCGACGGTGGTTACAGCGTCTGGATCCACTCGTCGGTGGTCGTGACCACGCCTTGGCGCGGGAAGACCTTCTCGGTGAGGACGCGATGCACCTCGGGGTCGGTGTCGGCACAGGCGTCCTCGAGAACCGTGAGCCGATAGTCCAGGTCGGCCGCCTGGCGGATGGTGGACAGCACGACGCCGCTCGTCGAGATGCCGGCCAGCACGAGCGCGTCAGCCTGGGCGCCGCGCAACAGCACGTCGAGGTCGCTGCCGCTGAACGCGCTGATCCGCCGCTTGATGATCACCGGCTCGTCCGGGCGGGGCTCGAGGGCGGCGTGCACCTGGGTGGCCGGGTGGTCCTGGGTCATCGTGTCGCCCGCCTGTTTGACGGCGGCGAAGGCGAGGTTGCTGTCGGCGGTCTCCGGGTACCCCGGGCGGAACGCGACCCGGACGAACATGACCGGGATGTCGTTGGCTCGAGCGGCTTCGACGGCTCGACCGGCCGCGGCCAGGACGGTCTCGCCTCCGACACGCTCGACGATGCCGTGCTGGAAGTCCATGACGAGCAGGACGGTGCTGGAGTCGGACACAGGATTCCCTTTCTGGATCAGGTGATTCGGGCCGTCACAGGCCCTCGGCCAGCCGCTCGATCAACGGTGCGGCGGCTAGCAACGTACGGATCTCGGCGTCGGTGAACCGGCCGGTGAGCACGCCGGCCAACTGCTCGGTGCGGGCGTTGTGCTTGCTGCGCAGGGCCGCCCGTCCGGCCGCGGTCACCGACATGACCACTCGACGACCGTCGGACGGATCGGGGCGACGCCGAACCAGGCCCCGCCGTTCCAGGCCCGCCAGCGTCACCCCCACCGCCTGCGGCGTGATCTGCTCGGCCCGGGCCAGCTCGCTCGCCGTGGTCGAGCCGGCCTGTTCCAGGCGCGACAGTGCGGCGATCTCGGGCAGCGGGAGGGCACCCGGCACTGGCGTCTGCCGCAGCCGTCGCACGAAGACGCTGATGCTGACCTGCAGCGCGGCGGCGACGGTACGGGCGTCGAGCGGTTCGGGCACGATTATCAACGTAGGTTGATAAACCCCGGTTTTCAACCTGGATGATCACCAGGTTTGTGATCTTGGACTTGTGGCTGATTGACGACCACAAGTCCAAGATCATCGCCGTAGGGCTGGGGGCCCCGTTCGCCGGAGCCCGTTAGTGCAATAGCGCGCTACAACGTTAGAGAGCCGAGGCGCCCGACGGGGGGACACCGGGCACCTCGGCTCTAGCGGGGACAGTCTGTGCCCGCCCACAGGACGCCCGCCGCCGACCGGCATAGCGGGCGAAATGTCTGGGTCGCCGAACCCGGAGCGGACGTGGATCTCCCCGCCGAACCGCGGGGGACGCCGACGCCGCGCGGCCGCTGTTTGGCCACCTGCTCCAGGCTCAATCGCTACCCCGCCGCAAGCGGGGCGCATCCACATACTCGCACGGGCCGATCCGCGATGGGTAGGTGCCGGCCGGGAATTGCCGGGACGGCGTCCGATACGTGTCGTTACGTCGGGTCGCCGCCGGATCGGGCTCAGACGGTGGCCGGCGCGAGCGTCACCTCGGCCGGCTGCGGGTCGGATGCCACAACGCCGGGCCGGCCCGGCAGCTTCAGCGCGACGACGGCCCCGAGCCAGCACACCCCG
>DASXYE010000403.1:0-6435 GCA_036502695.1 Jatrophihabitantaceae bacterium | reverse complement strand
GGCGACGACCAGGCCACCATGTCCGCGCTCGGCACCATCCGGGAACGCGGGACCGGCGCCCGGCAGCAACGCGTGGCGTTCGCGGAACGGGAGGAACTCGCCGACGTCGTGGCTGACGCCGTGCTGCACACCGGTGACTCCTGATCGGTTATCCAGCCCGGCTGCATACCGTGGTCAGCGCAGGTAGGCGCGCCGTGTCCGGACGGCCTCCTCCACCCGCTCGGCATCGGGTTGGCTGAGCTTGCGGGTGTCCCGCGGCTCGACGAACGGCTCGACGTCCTCGGGCAGGCCGGCCTCGACCAGGTGCTGACGCTCGGACTGGGCGTTGAACTCGGCGCCGAGCAGGATGGCGATGTTGGTGAGCCACAACCACACCAGGAAGACCATCACGTTGGCCAGCGAGCCGTAGGTCTTGTTGTACGAACCGGAGAACGAGACGTACAGGCCGAACAGCCCGGACACCACGAGCCAGATCACGACCGCGAGCACACCGCCCGGAGTGATCCACCGGAACCGGCCGTGCTTGACGTTCGGAGTTGCCCAGTACAGCAAGGAGAACATCAGGCTGACGATCAGCAACAACACCGGCCACTTGGCAATGCTCCACGCGGTGACGACGGCGTGGCCCAGGCCGAGACCGCTACCGACGTGGTCCGCGATCGGGCCGGTGATCGTCACGATCACCGCGCTGATCACCAGCATGACCAGCACCGCCACGGTCACGGCCAGACGCAGCGGTATGGTGCGCGTCGCCGGACGTCCCTCGTCGACCTCGTAGACGTTGTTCATCGCCCGCGTGAACGCGGCGATGTAGCCCGACGCCGACCACAAGGCGATCACCACACCGATGACGACGGCGGTCACGGCGGCGCCCTGCTTGCCCTGGACCTGGTCGATGATCCCCTGCAGGAACGTGTAGACGCCGCCGGGCGCTACGTCTTTGACGTTGTCCAGCAGCGTCTTCGTCGTCGACCGGCCGAGCAGGCCGAGAATCGAGACCAGCACCAGCAGCGCCGGGAAGATCGCGAGCACGCCGAAGTAGGTCAGCGCCGCCGCCCGGTCAGTGAGGTCGTTGTGCTTGAACTGTCGGGGCAAACGGCGGACGACGGCTCGCCATCCGGTGGGCGCAGCCTTGGCTTTCACGAAGCCGTGATGATGGGCCGTGGTGGTGGCCATGGTGGCCTCCGGGCAGGTTACGGACAGGACACTGGTAGTCCTACCCGGCGGCACAGATGATCAAACTCCCGGCCCGAGGCGGTAGCCGACGCCGCGGACGGTGCGGATCCACCGGCCGCTGCGGGAATCGTCGCCGAGCTTGCGGCGCAGGTTGGCGATGTGCACCTCGATCAGGTGGAAGTCGCGGGCCCAGGCGGTGCCCCATACCTGGTTGAGCAACGTCTCGCGCGTCCACACGCGGCGGGGACCGGACAGCAACGTGGCGAGCAGGTCGAACTCGGTCCGGGTCAGGTCGAGTTCCGCGCCGGCCAGCGTCGCGATGCGGCCGTCCACGTCGACGGACAGCTCGCCCAAGCGCAGCGCGGCGACCTCGTCGTCGGCTGAACGCGTCGATCCAGTCGAACCGGGACCGCTCGAGCGGCGGGGTCGGCGCATCATCGCCATCGCCCGGGCGCGCAGTTCCCGCGGGCTGAACGGCTTGCTCAGGTAGTCGTCGGCCCCGATCTCGAGGCCGATCAGCCGGTCGATCTCCTCGTCGCGGGCGGTCAGCATGATCACGTAGGCCTCGAGGCCGGCGGCCCGCAGGCGGCGGCACACCTCGACGCCGTCCAGGTCGGGCAGCCCGAGATCGAGCGTGACAAGGTCCGGGTCGAGGCGCTGCGCGAGCCCCAGGGCATCGCGCCCGGATCCGGTCGTGTCGACGGTGAAGCCGGCCTGGCCCAGCACCTCCACGAGCAGTGCTCGAATGTCGGCATCGTCTTCGACGACCAGCGCGCGCCGGTCCTGCTCGTCCACCCGCGCCCCTCAGCCGGCCTGCCGAAACACTCTGGGCAGCGTTACACGGAACGTCGTGCCTTGTCCCTCGGCACTGGCCACGGACACGGTGCCTCGATGCGCATCCACGATGGCCTTAACGATGGTCAGACCCAGTCCGATACCGGGAATCGCGCGGCTGGTGGCGGTCGAGGCGCGGAAGAAGCGGCTGAACAGCTGCTGCTGCTCGGCCACCGGAATGCCGATGCCGGTATCGGCCACCTCGATCCGGACGGTGTCGTCCGAGCCGGACAGGTGCACCGTGACCGACCCGCCGGCCGGGGTGAACTTGATCGCGTTGGTCAGCAGGTTGTCGAAGATCTGGCCGAGCCGGTCCGGGTCGCCGCGCAGGTAGGTCGCGTCGTCGGCCTCCAGCTGCACCGCGACGTCGGCCGCCTCGGCCTGGGGTTGCGCCGCTTCGATGGCGGGCTTGGCCAGGTCGGTCAGGTCGACGTCCACCACGTCGAGGCGCACCCGACCGGCGTCGACCTGCGAGATGAACAGCAGGTCGCTGACCAGCCGTAGCTGCCGCCGGGCGTTGCGGTCGACGACATCGAGGAACTGCCGCTGCCGCCCGCTGAGCGGCCCGGTCTCGGGCTCGAGCAGCAGCTCCAGGTAGCCGATGATCGACGAGAGCGGCGTGCGCAGCTCGTGCGACACCAGCGCGACGAACTCGTCCTTGACCTGCTCGGTGGCGCGTTGCTCGGTGACGTCGGTGCCGATCTTGACGAAACCGCGCAGCTCGCCCTTCGCGTCGTAGTACGGCGCGATGCTGAGGCTCACGCGCAGCCGGCGGCCGTCGCGGTGCAGATAGGTCCACTCGCGCGTCTCGGCCTGGCCGCGTCGGGCCGACGCGGTGAACACGTCGAAGCCCGGCGGCACATCGAGCTCGGCGGCCCGCCTGGCGACCTCGTCCGGATCGTGCAGGACGAGCGGCGTGGACCGGCCGATCAGCTCGTCGCCCCGGTAGCCGAACATGCGCTCGGCCCCGCGATTGAAGACGGTGATGACGCCGTTCGGGTCCGTGGCGATGATCGATTGCTCGGTGGCCGCCGAGAGCAGCCCGCCGACGAACGCCGCGCGTCGGCGCTCGGCCGCGACCAGCCGGTACGTGCTGCCGCCGACGATGGCCGCCGTGATCGGCCACAGCGCGATCCGACCCGCACTCGACGCCGGGTAGGTCGGCGCGCCGACCACCATGATCGGCACCAGAAATACCCCGATCGTCAGCCCGATCGATGTGACGAGTTGCCAGAACGTGCCGTACAGCGCGAGCCACAGCACCGGCAGCATCACCAGCACGGCGTATCCGGCGGCCCCGCCGGTGCTCTGCCGGATCAGCGCGATGACACCCAGGAAGGCGAACGGCACGAACCCCTGGACCCAGACGGGCAGCCGGTGCCACGGAGTCAGCACCGCGACGCCGACGAGCAGCAACGTGGACGCCCCGGCGGCGTAGAGGATCGGCCGATCGGTCACCGAGGAGCCGGGCAGCCACAGCATTACCCGGGCGACGACGCCCGCCACCAGGAACGGCCAGGCGCGTCGCAACAAACCTTCGCGCACCAGCGGGCCGTCCTGCGGGGAGAAGCCGCTCGAACTCAGCCATTCCGCCAGGCCGCGGAGCCTCATCGTCGCTCCAGCAGGGACGTGACCCGGTCGAGGAGCTCGCGCGGGCTGAACGGTTTCGTCACGTACTCGACGGCGCCGGCGTCCAGCCCGGATCGGCTGTCGCCGGTGTGGGCCAGCGCGCTGAGCAGGATCACCTGGACGTCGGCGGTCGTCGCGTCGTCGCGCAGCGCGGCGCACACCCGCATTCCGTCCAGGCCCGGCATCGCGACGTCGATGATGGCGACGTCCGGGACGATCTCGCGGGCCGTCGCCAGGGCGCTCGTGCCGTCGGCGACGCTCACGACGCGGTGACCGGCTTGCTGCAGTTTGTAGCTCACCAGCTCGCGGATGTCCGCGTCGTCATCGGCAACCAGCACAGTGGCCATGGTTCCCCCAGCGTGCGCTACTGGCCCCCGGCCGAGGGCAGGAGCCGGCGCAACAACAGCTCGACCTGTCGGCGAGTGTAGGGCTTCGGGAGGTTTCCCTCGACACCGTCGGGGTATTCCTGCCGTTCCAGAACGGAGCTGACGATGATGGGGCAGGCGGCAGTCTGCTCGCCGGCGCGCAACGCCGCGACGAGCTCCCAGCCCCGGATGCCCGGCAGCAGCAGGTCCACGACGATCAGGTCGACCGGCGTCCCCGCGACAAGTTCCAGCGCCTCTTCGCCGCTGTGCGCCCGCAGCACCAGGTGGCCCAGGCGTTCGGCGTGGGACGTGAACAGCGCGGCGCTGTCGTCGTCGTCCTCGACGAGCAGCACCTGGCGCGCGGACGTGTCCCGCGACGTCAGGGCGGTCGACCCGGCGTCCCCGGTGATCATCCGACGGTCGCAGATGCGCCGCCCGGGACCCCCCGGTTCCCGGGCGACGCTGCTGCGGCGGCAGGTCGACGCGTCCTGTCCATCCCCCACCACCAATCGCCGGCTCGCTGTAGCCCCCCGGCAACGGAGCCGGTACCGGTGCGCCTAGAGCGTGCCCACCCAGCCGCAAGCCCGGCCGAGTTCTGCCTCAAGAAATCCGCAAGAACGCTGCTCAGGGCAGCGCTGCCCTGAGCAGCGTGGGCTGTCCGGCCGGACATCGGTGCCGCACCGTTGGGGTATGACCACTGAATCGCCCGTCCCCGGGCACACCCTCGACGAGGACATCTACCGCCGATTGTTCGAGCGACGCACCCTGCTGTTCGGCGAGCCGCTCGAGGACTGGAACAGCAACCGGCTGACCAACGGCCTGATGCTGCTCGCCGCCGAGGACCCGGACGCCGACATCCGGCTGCTGATCAACTCCATCGGCGGATCGGTGCCCGGCATGCTCGCCATCCGGGACTGCATGCGCGCCGTCCCGAACGACGTCGTGACCGTGAACCTCGGAATGGCTTACAGCGCCGGGCAATTCCTGCTCAGCGCCGGTACGCCGGGCAAGCGCTACACGTTGCCGCACGCCAAGGTGCTGCTGCACCAGGGCTCGGGCGGCATCGGCGGGACGGCCATGGACATCGCCATCCAGGCCGACGACCTGCGCCGCACCCGCGACACGGTCATCGGCCTGATCGCCGAGGACACCGGCCAGACCGTCGAGCAGATCGAGCACGACTCGCGCCGCGACCGCTGGTTCACTGCGTCCGAAGCGCTCGGCTACGGGTTCGTCGACCACGTCCTCGACTCGGCGGCGGACGTGTTCCCGTTCGACCGGCGGCCGATCGGCCTGGGGGCGGCGCGATGACGAGCTACGCGATCCCCTACGTCACGACCCGCAGCGGCGGCGTCGAGCGCACGGTCGACATCTACAGCCGGTTGCTGACCGAGCGGGTGATCTATCTCGGGACGGCGATCGACGACGGGGTGGCCAACGCCGTGATCGCGCAGCTGATCCACCTGGAGTCCGAGAGCGTCGACCAGCCGATCAACCTCTACATCAACTCCGCGGGCGGCTCGGTGCCGGCGACCCTCGCGATCTACGACGCGATGCAGTACATCCGCCCGGCGGTGGAGACGACCTGCGTCGGCCAGGCCGCGGCGACGGCCGCCGTGCTGCTGGCCGGCGGCGCTCCGGGTCGGCGCCAGATCCTGCCGCACGCCCGGGTCGTCATCCACGCCCCGGCCGCCGAGGGACGCGGCGCGGTTCCCGACCTCGTCCTGGAGGCCGACGAGATCGAGCGGGTGCGCACCATGCTCGAGGAGATCCTGGCCCAGCACACCGGCCGCACGCCCGCCCAGGTGCGCGACGACACCGAGCGGGACCTGATCCTGCCGGCGCAGGCGGCCATCGAGTACGGCGTCGTCGACTCGATGCTGACGACCCGGCCCGACTGAGCGGTCAGGCCGCGAGGCAGACCGGGCCGGTGAAGCGGCGGCTGGCCATTTGCCGGCTGGCCAGCTGCCGGCCGGCCCGGCGGGCCACCTCGGCGACGGACAGGTCCAAGGCGCCGGCCAGGGCGGCGAGTACCTCCGACGACGGGTCCTTGACCCCGCGCTCGACCTCGGACAGGTACTGCGGCGCGACGCCGGCCCGCTCGGCGACGTCGACGATGCGCTCGCCCCGTCCGGTGCGCTCGATTCGCAGCTCGCGCCCGACGACCTCGCGCCACAGCGGCTCCGGCTCCGGCTCCGGCGCCGACGGCTGCGGTTCCGCCGAGCGGACGGGCAGGCGCACCACGTTGTCCATGTCCGGACGATATCGACGGCTCGGCGTTTGCGTATCGGGCGTTCGCGCTCAGCACAATGCCGTCCGATCCGTTCTCGCTTGTCGGTGGGGTTGACTAACGTCGCGGGCATGACTGCATTTGACGGTCCGGTGTTCCGGCCGGGCGACGACGGATACGACGCCGAGCGAAGCGGGTTCA
>DASXYE010000402.1:0-8837 GCA_036502695.1 Jatrophihabitantaceae bacterium | reverse complement strand
CACGGGAACTCAGGCGCTGGCTGACGAGTTCGAGAAGCAGATCGCCAAGCGGCCGGCCGACTGGCACATGCTGCAGAAGTTGTGGCTGGCGGACCTGGGCGTTCGCACGGCTCCGCTGAACGGCCACAGACAGTAGGAGGGCGCTGAACGATGCATGCTCTGCTGCGCGGCGGTCAGGCACACGATCTGCTTCGTTGTCGTCGTCGCCGATACAACAGCGGTATCGGCTCCTCCTCCTCCTCCTCCTCCTCCTCGCATCTCGCGCACCTGACCGCCGCTCGCGACGAGCGGCATCATTCAGCGACCTCCTAGGCATATGCGCATCGGCATCGTCTGCCCGTACTCCTGGGACATCCCTGGGGGCGTGCAGGCCCACGTGCGTGACCTGGCCGAGCAGCTGATCGAGCTCGGCCACCAGGTGTCCGTGCTGGCGCCCGGCGACGACGACACGCCGGGCCTGCCGCCGTACGTGATGACCGCCGGCCGCGCGGTGCCCATCCCGTACAACGGTTCGGTCGCCCGGGTGCAGTTCGGGCTGGTGTCGGCCACCCTGGTCCGGCGCTGGCTGCGCGATGGCGACTTCGACGTCGTCCACGTGCACGAGCCGGCCCCGCCGAGCCTGTCGCTGCTCGCCTGCATGATCCACGACGGCCCGCTCGTCGCGACGTTCCACGCGGCGATGACCAAGTCGCGGTGGCTGGCCATGCTGGACACTCTGCTGCAGCCGTTCCTGGAGAAGCTGTCCGGGCGGATCGCTGTGTCCGACGCCGCCCGCAAGGTGATCGTCGAGCACCTCGGGGCGGACGCCGTGGTGATCCCGAACGGCGTCGCCGTCTCGCACTACACCGACGCGACGCCGCTGCCGGGCTATCCCCGCGCCGGGGGCACGGTCGGGTTCATCGGCCGGTTCGATGAGCCCCGCAAGGGCATGGACGTGCTGGTCGGCGCGCTCGAGCAGCTGGCGCCGAACCGGCCCGACCTGCGGCTGCTCGTCGCCGGGCGGGGCGAGGCCGAGGAGTTCCTCGACGGCCTGCCGGCCGTCCTGCGCGATCGCATCGACCTGATGGGCCAGGTCAGCGAGCACGAGAAGGCTCGCATGCTCAAAAGCGTCGACGTGTACTGCGCGCCGAACACCGGTCAGGAGAGCTTCGGCGTCATCCTGCTCGAGGCGATGGCGGCGCAGACCCCGATCGTGGCCAGCGAGCTGGAGGCCTTCCGGCGCGTGCTCGACGGCGGCGCGGCCGGGCAGCTGTTCCCGATCGGCGACTCGGCCGGATTGGCCCGCCAGCTGGCCCGGGTGCTCGACGATCCGGAGCTGGGCCGCACGCTCGTCGCGACCGGCGCCAAGGCGGTGGCCCCCTTCGACTGGTCGGTGGTCGTCAAGGAGGTCCTGCGGGTCTACGAGCTGGCCATCGCCGGGGCCGGCACCGTCTGAGCCGCTGCGTCCGGCTGAGGCCCCTGCGTCCGGCTGAGCGCCTGCCTCCGGATGGGGCGCAAACGCGCACGGCCTAGGCTCTGCACCCATGTTGGACGCCGGCTGGTTGATCGCCGCGGTCGTACTGGCCGTACTGCTCACCAGCTGGGTCACGTTCACGCTCACCCGGCTGGATCGGCTGCACGCCCGCGTGGATGCCACGCAGGCCGCGCTGGATGCCCAGCTGGTGCGCCGGGCCGCCGCCGTGCTGCACGTTGCCGAGTCGTCCGCCGGGGTGCTGGGTGACGGCGAGCGCAGGCGCCTCGAGCAGCTGTCCGAGGCGGCGCTGAACGCGACGCTGGACGATCGTGAGCTGGCCGAGAACGCGATCGGCCGGGCCGTGGTCGAGCTCGCGGCCAGTCCCGTCGAGCTGGTCCCGACCACCGTCGAGGAGTTGCACGAGGCCGGCACCCGGGTTCTCATCGCCCGCCGGTTCTACAACGACGCCGTCCGCGACACTCGCGCGCTGCGCGGACGTCGCATGCCGCGGCTGCTGCACCTGGCCGGCCATCGCGACATGCCGCAGTTCTTCGACATCGACGACACACTGCCCGTCTACGATCCGCCGGATGTCGGTTCCGGCCGGACCGACGACGGCTCGACCTCGCAGGAGGAGATCACCCGGTGATGGCTCGTCACGCCGCGTTGATGGCCCGGTTCTCACGCCGGCAGAAGGCAGCTGCCGGCATCGTCGGTCTGGTGCTCGTCGCCGGCGGCACGGTCGGGGGTGTGGTGGCCGCCAGCGGCAGCCCGAAGCACACCGCCGAAACGTCCATCCCGCCACCCCCGCCGCCGAGCACCCACGCGAAGCCGAAGCTCAAGCCGAAACCCAAACCGAAGCCGAAGCCCAAGCCGCCGGCTCATAACCCGTTCACGGGTATCGGCCCGGTCCCGAAGGGCAAGGTGATCGCCGTCAAGATCGACGACACCGCGAGCGGCCGTCCGCAGCGCGGCATCGGTTCGGCCGACATCGTCTACATCGAGCAGGCCGAAGGTGGCCTCACCCGCCTGGTCGCCGTGTTCGCCAGCCACAAGCCGAACGTCGAGGCGGTCCGCAGCGTCCGGGCCAGCGACCCGGAACTGCTCACCCAGTACGGACCGATCACCCTCGTCGCCTCGGGCGGCGGCGGCGACGCGTTGCCCACCCTGGACAAGTCGATCCTGCATTCGGTGATCAACGACCGGGGCGGTCCGGGCTTCGGCCGCGACGGCGGGCGCCCGGTGCCGTACAACCTGACGTCCAACCTGAGCTACGTCAACGCCTTGGTGCACTCCGGCGGGGCCAGGAGCATCGGGTTCACCTTCGCGACCGAAGTGCCCAAGGGCAGCCAGCCCGGCGGGACGGTCAACGCGGTGGTCGGCGGCACGCCGGTCACGTTCCGGTGGAACAAGGGGTTGAGCCGCTACGTAAGGCTGATCGGCGGCACGCCGGTCGGTACCGCCGAGGGCGGTCCGGTGGTGGCCCGCAACGTCATCGTCCAGTTCTGCCGCGTGTCGGTGAACCCGCACGACGTCGACGTGACCGGTAACCCCTCGCAGTACACGCATTCGGTCGGTAGCGGCCGGGTGGTGATCTTCCGCAACGGCCGGCGGATCAACGGGTCGTGGTCGCGCAAGTCGCCCCGGTCGCCGACGATCTTCAAGGACAAGTACGGGCACGTCATCCCGCTGGCCCCCGGCGGCGCCTACGTCGTGCTGGCCGCGAACGGATCGCACTTGTCTTAACCCGCCTGCAGCGAATCTGCTTGTGGACCCGCTCGCAAGCTCGGGGTCCAACGCAGATCCGCACCGCGACTTCGTCGCGGGTCGCGTGGCGGCGGCGGGGCTCTTCGCGCGAGCGCTCATCGCATCCGTGGCTGGTCCGGGCCATTGATGGGCCGGCGGCCCGGCGGCCCGCGGCGGTGCCGACCTTAGAATCGGGGCATGTCCGAAGCACAGAGCACCTCAGAACACGTCGTCGGCACGGCTCGCGTCAAGCGCGGCATGGCCGAGATGCTCAAGGGCGGCGTGATCATGGACGTCGTTACGCCCGAGCAGGCCAAGATCGCCGAGGACGCCGGCGCCGTCGCGGTGATGGCGCTCGAGCGGGTGCCGGCCGACATCCGCGCCCAGGGCGGCGTGTCCCGGATGAGCGACCCCGACATGATCGACGGCATCATCAACACCGTCTCGATCCCGGTCATGGCCAAGGCCCGCATCGGGCACTTCGTCGAGGCCCAGGTGCTGCAGTCACTCGGCGTCGACTACGTCGACGAGTCCGAGGTGCTCACCCCTGCCGACTACGCCAACCACATCGACAAGTGGGCGTTCACCGTGCCGTTCGTGTGCGGCGCGACCAACCTGGGCGAGGCACTGCGTCGGATCACCGAGGGCGCGGCGATGATCCGCTCCAAGGGTGAGGCCGGCACCGGTGACGTCTCGAACGCGACGACCCACATGCGCCAGATCCGGGCCCAGATCCGCCGTCTGCAGAGCCTGCCCGAGGACGAGCTGTTCGTGGCCGCCAAGGAGCTGCAGGCGCCCTACGAGCTGGTCGCCGAGGTGGCACGCGCGGGCAAACTGCCCGTCGTGCTGTTCACCGCCGGTGGCATCGCCACCCCGGCCGATGCCGCGATGATGATGCAGCTCGGGGCCGAAGGTGTGTTCGTCGGCTCGGGCATCTTCAAGTCCGGCGACCCGGCTCGTCGCGCCGAGGCCATCGTCAAGGCCACGACGTTCCACGACGACCCGGACGTCATCGCCAAGGTGTCCCGCGGCCTGGGCGAGGCGATGGTCGGCATCAACGTCGAGGACGTCCCGGAACCGCATCGCCTGGCCGAGCGCGGCTGGTAAGGCAAGCGGAACGCGCTGCAGGAAGCGCTGGTCGTCTGTTCGCTCGCGCGGCTGTGGCCAGCCGTCGGTCACCAGCCCCGCGATCGGGCTGGGTGCGTTGGGTTTTCCAGGGAGGGCGTTCCAGCCGCGCTGTCGGGGGCGGCGGGTTGTCGCTGGGCGCGGTTAGCATCGATCGCATGTGCCGGAACATTCACACCCTGCGCCCACCGTTCGTCGAGAACGTCACCGACTACGACATGCAGGCCGCGGCGTTGCAGTACGTGCGCAAGGTCGCCGGTATGCGCGCGCCGTCGGCGGCCAACGCCGAGGCGTTCCAGCATGCGGTGGACACCATCGCGGCCGCCACGTCCGAGCTGCTCGACAGCCTGGTGCTGCGCCCGTCGACGTCCAAGCACGCCCAGCCCTACGCCAACGCGACCGCCCACCGCAAGGACTAGTCCATCATCTTCCCGATGGCTCACGCCGGCCCGCGGCGGGCTGCCTAGGCTGGCCCCATGCCCGTGAAGATCGGTGTGCTCGCCCTGCAGGGCGATGTGCGTGAACACCTCAGCGCGCTGCGGGCCGCTGACGCCGAGGCGCTCGCGGTGCGCCGTCCGGCCGAGCTGGACGCGGTCGACGGCTTGGTGCTGCCCGGCGGCGAGTCGACGACCATCGCCAAGCTGGCCCGCACCTTCGACCTGATCGAGCCGTTGCGGGCGCGGATCAAGGACGGGCTGCCCGTCTACGGCTCGTGCGCCGGCCTGATCCTGCTGGCCGATCGCATCGTCGACGGCACCGCCGACCAGGAGACGTTCGGTGGGCTGGACGTCACGGTGCGGCGCAACGCGTTCGGCCGGCAGGTCGACTCGTTCGAGGAGGACGTCGTGGTCGACGGGCTGGACGGGGGCCCCGTGCACGCCGTGTTCATCCGCGCGCCGTGGGTCGAGTCGGTGGGTCCGGCGGCCACCGCGCTCGCCGCCGTCACCACCGGACCGGCCGCCGGTAAGATCGTGGCAGTTCGCCAGCAGCAGCTGCTGGCCACGTCGTTCCACCCGGAACTGATGGGCGACGGACGCGTACACGCGTACTTCTGCGACATGGTGAGGAAGCAACAGGCATGAGCGGCCACTCGAAATGGGCCACGACGAAGCACAAGAAGGCCGTGATCGATGCCAAGCGGGGCAAGCTCTTCGCGAAGCTGATCAAGAACATCGAGGTGGCGGCCCGCACCGGCGGCGGTGATCCGGACGGCAACCCGACGCTGTACGACGCCATTCAGAAAGCGCGCAAGACGTCGGTGCCGATCGACAACATCGACCGTGCCGTCAAGCGCGGCTCCGGCGCGGAGGCCGGCGGCTCGGACTGGCAGACGATCATGTACGAGGGCTACGGCCCGAACGGCGTCGCCGTGCTGATCGAGTGCCTGACGGACAACCGCAACCGGGCAGCCAGCGACGTGCGCACGGCGATGACCCGTAACGGCGGTTCGATGGCCGATCCCGGGTCCGTGTCCTACCTGTTCACCCGCAAGGGCGTGGTGATCGTGCCCAAGGAAGGCACCACCGAGGACGACGTGCTGGGCGCCGTGCTCGACGCCGGCGCCGAGGAGGTCAACGACCTCGACGAAGCCTTCGAGGTGGTCAGCGAGGCCGGCGACCTGGTGCCGGTACGGACCGCGCTGCAAGATGCCGGCATCGACTACGAGTCGGCCGAGACGTCGTTCCTGCCGAGCGTGCAGGTGCCGCTGGACGAGGACGGCGCGCGCAAGGTGTTCCGCCTGATCGACGCGCTCGAAGACAGCGACGACGTGCAGAACGTCTACGCCAACTTCGACGTCAGCGATGAGGTCATGGCCGCCGTCGGCTAGATATACACGACACTCGCGTATATCTTGGCGGCGTGGCGAAAACGCTGATCGACCTCGATGACGACCTGCTGGCGGAAGCCAGCAGGACGCTGGGCACGTCCACCAAGAAGGACACGGTGGCCAAGGCGCTGCAAGAGGTTGTCGATCTGGGCCGCGAGCGCAGGCGTGAGGCACACGAACGCATCCAGCAGCTTGCCGACGAGGGAGCCTTCGACTGGGATCTGCTTCCGACGCTCGACGACTGATGTACCTCGGCGACACGAGCGCGCTCGTCAGGCTCTACCGAAGGCAGGTCGCGTCAGAGTGGATCACCGTTGCGCAGGGCGGCCTGATCCGGATGTGCGAGCCGGTGCTGATCGAGATGCTCACCATGGCCAGCGGCGCGCACTATCGGGAACTCGAGGGACACCTTCTTCGTGAGTTCCCGTGGTTGCACGTGCCGGATGACCCCTGGTCGATCTTGGGCGACATTCGTCGCGCCCTGGCGGAACGCAGCCAACATCAGGGCATCTCGATCGCCGACTATCTCGTGGTCAGCACGGCGCTGCATCACGACCTGACGGTGCTGCACGAGGACGCCGACTTCGAAACCGTCGCCCGCGTCGTGCCTGAACTGCGGCAGCAGCGGATCAGTGCGCTGCCCGAGGAGTAGTGGCAGCTAGGTGCCGAACGGGGCGTCGCGCCAGAACCGGAACAGGTCGTAGCCCAGGGCCCACAGTCCCTTGGGGGCTCCGGTCGCGTCGTAGAGGCGCTCGACGAGGTCGAAGAACCACGTGTTGATGCGGTTGATCTGCAGCAGCACGAACACGCCGAGCATGCCCCACGGCTTGATCGGCTCGAAGCCGCGCGCGGTCTGCGGATCCAGGTACGGCTCGATGATCGCGTAGCCGTCCAGGCCCGGGATCGGCAGCAGGTTCAGCACGGCCGCGCTCAGCTGCAGGAAGCCGAGGAACGCCACCGCCGACCAGAAGTGGTAGTGCTGCAGGTCGCCGTGCCCGTGGGCCAGCACCAGCAGGACCACCCCGAACACCACGTTGGACGCCGGGCCGGCCGCTGCCGACAGGCTCTGCATCGCGCGGCTGCGGAAGTGCTCCTTGTGCAGGTACACCGCGCCGCCCGGCAGGCCGATGCCGCCTTGCGCGATGAAGATGAGCGGCAGCACGATCGACAGGAACGGGTGGGCGTACTTGAGCGGGTTCAGCGTCAGGTAGCCGGCCGCCTCGACGCTGCGATCTCCGGCCCGGTACGCGGCGTAGGCGTGCCCGAACTCGTGCAGGCACAGCGACACGACCCAGCCGCCCACCACGAAGCACAACATCCCGAACCGGGCGCCCGAGCGCTGGTCGTCGAAGCTCCACCAGCCGCCGAGCACGGTGAGGGCCACGCAGCCGAGAAAGATGGGGCTGATCCGCGAGCTCGGCCCGGACCACCGGCGTCGACGGCGGAACGCGGTCGGGTCATTCCACACAGCGCGAAGCGTACGGGTCGACGGTGTGTCTGCGTCGCGACGCGGCCGACGCCGCCTAGGCTCTCGAACGTTCGTTCGTAGAGGGGTGGGCGTGCGCGTTCTGGGCGTGGATCCGGGATTGACCCGGTGCGGCATCGGCGTCGTCGACGGCGCCCCCGGTCGGGCGCTGACGCTGGTGCACGTCGAGGTGGTGCGCACGCCGGCCGTGGCGCCGATCGGCGAGCGGCTGGTGGCGCTGGCCGACGCCCTGGGCGCTGCGGTCGAGCGATTCGCCCCGGACGTCGTCGCCGTCGAGCGGGTGTTCAGCCAGCACAACGTGCGCACCGTGATGGGCACCGCGCAAGCGGCCGGGCTGGCGATCGTGGCCGCGACCCGGGCCGGCGTCCCGGTGGCGCTGCACACGCCGAGCGAGGTGAAGGCGTCGGTGACCGGATCCGGGACCGCCGGCAAGGCCCAGGTCGGCGCCATGGTCTGCCGGCTGCTGAAGCTGCCCGAGGCGCCCCGTCCGGCCGATGCCTCCGACGCCCTGGCGCTGGCGATCTGCCAGGTTTGGCGAGGGGCCGCGCAGGCTCGGCTGGCCGCGGCAGCGAGGATGGGCCGATGATTGCCAGCGTGCGCGGCGTGGTGGCCGCCCTGGGTCCGGACGGCGCGGTCGTCGAGGTCGGCGGGGTGGGCCTGTCGGTCTCGTGCTCGCCCGGCACGCTGGCCCGGCTGCGGCTGGGAGAGCAGGCCCGCCTCGCCACCAGCCTGGTCGTCCGCGAGGACTCGCTGACCCTGTACGGCTTCTCCGACGACGACGAGCGGGCCCTGTTCGAGCTGTTGCAGACCGCCAACGGCGTCGGCCCGAAGCTGGCCCAGACGATCCTGGCGGTGCATCCGCCGCACGAGGTGCGCCGGGCCATCGCCACCGAGGACCTCGCCGCGCTGACCCAGGTGCCGGGCATCGGCCGCAAGGGCGCCGAGCGGATCATCATCGAGCTGCGCGACCGCATCGGGTCGGTCGAGAGCCCGTCGGTCGACCTGGGCGTGTCGCCGGTCGCGCCGTGGCGTGAGCAGCTGCGGCAGGCGCTGGCCGGGCTGGGCTTCACCGGCAAGGAGGCCGGCGACGCCATCGACGTGGTAGCGGCCGACGCCGGCGACAGCCCGGACGTGTCGGCCCTGCTGCGGCAGAGCATCCAGCTGCTCGGACGCACCCGATGACCGAGCCCGACCTGGTG
>DASXYE010000401.1:0-3047 GCA_036502695.1 Jatrophihabitantaceae bacterium | reverse complement strand
AGCTGGAAGGACATGCCCAGCTCGTGCCCGTACTCGTGCAGCGCGGTGACCGTCGCGGCCGGCGCCCCGGCGGCCAGTGCACCGATCGCGGCCGAGCAGGCGAGCAGCGCCGCGGTCTTGCCGGACTCCATGTGCAGCACGTCGTCGACCGTGATCGAGGGGGCGCCCTCGAAGTACAGATCGTCGGACTGCCCGCTGATCAGCCGCTGGGTGGCGCTCAGCATCGCGGGCAGCGCCCGGGCGCCGCGCTCGCCGTCGCGGGCCAGCGCCTCGATCGCGCAGGTCAGCATCGCGTTGCCGGCCAGGATCGCCTGGCCCTCGCCGAACACCGCCCACCCGGTCGGACGGTGTCGCCGTTCCAGGTCGCGATCCATGACGTCGTCGTGCAGCAGCGAGAAGTTGTGGATGAGCTCGACGGCCACCGCCCCGGACAGCCCGTCCTCGACGGTGCCGCCCCCGGCCTGCGCCGACATCACGGCCAGCGTCGGGCGAATCGCCTTGCCGCCAGCGCTGGTGGGGTTGCCGTCGCGGTCGCACCAGCCGAGCTGGTAGGACGCGATCAGCCGCATCCGGTCGTCCTCGAGCGTGGTGACGGCGGCCCGCAGCGCCTGCTGGACCGGCTCGCGCACCCGGGCGATGACCTCGGGGGCAGGCTTGCTCATGCGGCGACCTCCAGTGCCGGAACCTCGAGCACGGCATCGGCGGCGGCGATACCGCTGCGTACGGCGCTTTCCATGGTGTCGGGCCAGCCGGTCGACGTCCACGCCCCGGCCAGCCAGACCCCGTCCAAACCGGACTTCGGTCCCGGACGCAGGCTCGCCGTACCGGGGGCCTGACGGAACGTGGCGCGGCGTTCACGGGTGACGAACGCATCGACCACGGTGGCTCGAGCGGCGGCGGGTAGCAGCCGGGCGAGCTCGTCGATGTAACGGGCCTGGATGGACTTGCTGGGCTCGTCGATGATCGCATCGGCCGCCGACACGGTGACCGCCAGGTACTGCCCGCGCTCCAGTCCGGACGTATCGGTGCGGTCGAAGAACCATTGCATCGGCGAGTTGACGGCGGCGGCCCAGGGCAGATCGGTCACCGTCCGGTCATAGACGACGTGGACGTTGACGATCGGGGCGGCGCCCAGCCCTTCGGCCCGTTCGAGCGCCGGCGTCGGGGCGAGCGCCAGCGCGTCCTGCTGGGTGGTGGCCAGGACGACGGCGTCGGCTGGCCATTCGCGGGTGGCGTCCCGGCCGCGGGCCCGGACGAGGCCCGGCTCGACCGACTCGACGCGGTGCGCGAGCAGCACCTCGACGCCGGCGTTGTCCAGGGCGCGCTGGGCCTTGGTGCCGTGGATCTCGCCGAGCGGCACGCCCGCGTACCCGATGTCGGAGGCCGGCGCGTGGTCGAGCAGCCCGGTGCGGAACACCTTGGCGGCCAGGGCCAGCGAGGCGTCGTCCGGGTCGAGGTTCAGCGTGGCGATCGCGACGATGCCCCACAGCGCGTCGATGGTCGCGTCGTTCTGCCCGTGCTTGCGCAGGTACTCGCCGAGCGTCCGGGCGTCGAGCGACGCGTCCAGCGGGTCGAGGCGCTTGAGGGCCAGCGCGCCGCGGACCGCGCGCAGCCGGTCGGCCGGGCTGAGCAGCCGGTAGTTGGCCAGCGCCGCGCCGAGATGTCCGGGGGCGGGCACGCCGGGCAGCCGGGACAGTCGGGCCCGCTTCCCGTCGGCGCGCAGCACCGGGATGTCGAGGCGATCCTGCAGCCGGACGTCGGCCTCGGCGTCCAGCCGGCGCAGCAACCAGCGGTAGGACTCGCAGCAGCGCAGGAACACGTGCTGGCCGTTGTCGATCGACAGCTCGCCGCGCTTGAACGAGAACGCCGCGCCACCCAGGCGGGGCCGGCCCTCGAGCAGCACGACGGAGCGCCCGGCGTCGGCCAGGCGCAGCGCAGCGGTGATGCCGGCGAGCCCCCCGCCGACCACGACATCGGTCACGGGCGGCCTCGGGCCAGCGACCGGGCCGCCACGCGCAGCTTGTCCTTCGCCGGCAGCGACGCCCGGCCGCGCATGACGATCGACGGGTCGGCGGCGATGCGGCCGAGCAGCTCGCGGTAGATGCCGGCCATGGCGGCACAGCACGCGGCGCTGCGCCGGTCGAGCATCGGCAGCAACTGCAGGCCGCGGTCGTACCACCCCCAGGCACGGGCCGCCTCGAACCGGACCAGCTCGGCCAGCCGTCCGTCGTGCGGATCGAGGGTGCCGTCGGGCAGCGTCGCCAGCGAGATGTCGAACAGGTCGAGGTCGCGCTTGGGCAGGTAGGTGCGGCCGTTGCCGAGGTCCTCGCGGATGTCGCGCAGGATGTTGGTCAGCTGCAGGGCCACGCCCAGGGCATCGGCCAGTTCGGACGCCTTGCCCCGGTCGCCCCGCGCCGGCACGAACACGCCCAGCGAGAGCCGCCCGATCGAGCCGGCCACGCAGCGGCAGTACTCGACGAGGTCGTCCAGGCTGTCGTAGGTCCGCCCGGTCACGTCCATCTCGCAGCCGTCGACCAGCTCGCCGAAGGCATCCAGCGGGATCGGCAGCTTGGTCGCCGCGTCAGCGAGCGCCAGGTAGATCGGCTCGTCGACGTGCGCGCCGGGGTTGGTTGATCCGTCCCGGGCCGCCGCGAGCTGGGTCAGCTTCTCGGCCGGCGGCAGCTCGCCGTCGCCGATGTCGTCGATGCGCCGGGCCACGGCATACACCGCGGACAGCGCGCGCCGTTTCGGCGCGGGCAGCAACCGGATTCCCCAGGCGAAGTTGCGAGCCTCCGTGCGGGTGATCTGCTCGCAGATGTCATAAGCCTCGTCGACAGTGACGCTCATTTGCCTACCCAGAGTCGGGCCGCCTCGCGGGCGGTACGTCCCTTCGACGGACGGATGGTGCCGGCCAGCACGTCGTAGTCGGCCCGGCGCAGCGCCACGGCGGTGGCCAGCCCGCCGCCGACGAACCCGGCGATCGCCAGCCGCGGCCAGCCGTGCAACCGGCGCACCAGCGGGCGCCCGGACTGCAGCATGCCGCGGGC
>DASXYE010000400.1:0-5354 GCA_036502695.1 Jatrophihabitantaceae bacterium | reverse complement strand
TTCAACGGACCACCTGGACTATGCCTCCAGGGGATTGGACGCCTTCGGGCACGTCCGCCTGGGCGGAATCGGCGAGTGGCTGGCGTCCGAGATCGAGAAGCGCACCGGCAAGGAAGCGCGCACGACGGTGCTCGGGCACATCCAGCGCGGTGGCACGCCGACCGCGTTCGACCGGGTGCTGGCCACCCGGTTCGGCCTGCACGCCATCGACGCCGTGCAGGCGGCCGACTGGGGCAAGATGGTCGCCCTGCAGGGCACCAACATCGTGCGGGTGCCGCTGGCCGATGCGACCTCCGAGCTGAAGACGGTCACGCCCGAGCTGTACAGCGAGGCTGAGGTCTTCTTCGGCTGACTGTTCTTATCCGCCGGATTCGGCTCCGGTCTCGCCCCACTCGCAAGCTCGGGGGCAATCCCGGATCCGAGCGCACCTTCGGCGCGCCCGCGCCGCGGCCGGCGGGCTCTTCGCGCGAGCGCTCATCGCGTTCGTGGTTGGGTTCGCTGTGCTTGCTAGCCGTCGTCGGGTGGGTGGCCGGTGTAGGTGTGGCTGGTTGGGTCAGTCCAGAGGTAGCTGCCGTCGGGCTGGCGCTTTACCCGCCAGCCAGTGTTGTGTTTGGCGTGATGATGCCTGGTACATAAGGGATGCAGGTTGTGTTCGCAGGTCTGCCCGCCGGAGCGCCAGTCCTTACCGTGGTCGATTTCGCAGCTGCGGGCGGGTCGGTTGCAGTGGGGGAAGATGCAGGTGTGGTCGCGGGCGACCACGAAGTCGGTAAGCACTCTGGGCGGGCGGTAGGTCCGCCGTCCGTAGTCGAGGATCTGGCCGGTGACCGGGTCGGTGAGGATGCGTCGCCAGGTGCCGGACTGGTCGCCCGACCGAGAGCCGATCGGCCGCATGCCCGGGTGAGAGCCGCAATGCCGCGCCCACCTGCTCGCGGGTGTAGTCGACGGACTCTTTACCGGCCCAGTCCAACGCCGTGCCGTCCAGCGAGGCCAGCACGCGTTGCTGCGCGGCGGTCAGCCACGCGATCTGGCGTTCCAACGCGATGAGCAGATCGATCTGCGCGGCACCATCCACAGTGGATTGATCGATCACGGCGAGCGGCCCGACAACGTCCGGCCCAGGAACCGCGCTCGCGGCCCACTCGGCAACATCAGCGGGCGCACCCAGGGCGTCGAGCACCGTCGGCGGAGCCTCCGGTCGTTCGAACATGTAGCTGATTTTACGCTATAGGCAGGATGGCTGTCTACCCCTGGATGCCCTATAAACTAAGGGGATGTCGGTCCGGGCGGATCGCGAGCCGGCAGCGCGAACTGAGTTCTCAGGGACTCCCTCCGTCGCTGCGCCTTTCAAGCCCGAGCGCAACCGCGGTCCGCAGCGCAGGCGGAACGTCAGCGGACGAGTCGGTAAGCCGAGAGAGTCAGCGGACGGCGCCGCCGGGCTTGAGCCGACCGGGCGGCACCGGGGGAGCGACCAGCGGATCGCCGCCACCCACCACGGTCCCGAACCGGGAGCCGCGCATCCACTGCTCGCGCGCGGACGTGATCTCCTCGCCGGAGCGGGCCACGAAGTTCCACCACATCATGATCTGCTCGGCGAACGGCTCGCCCCCGAGCAGCAGGGCCCGCGCTCCATCCGTCGAATGCAGGCGCAGGTCACGCCGGGCCACGCCCAGGTACAGCATCGATCCGGGCGCGAGCGGCAGGCCGTCGACGTCCACCGAACCCGACGTCACCAGCACGGCGTGCTCGAAGTCCGGCTCGAGCGGCAGCAGCGCGTCGGCGCCGGCGGCGAGGGCCACGTCCGCGCCGACGATCGGCGAGTACGCCTGCCCCGGCGACGCGGCCCCGGCGACCGAGCCCATGATCACCGTGGTGGACAGCCCGGCGTCGCTGTATCGCGGAAGGTCCGCGTGGTGGGCCCACGCCGGCGCGACGTCGCGCGAGGACGACGGCAGGGCCACCCACAGCTGGACGCCGTGCAGCAGCGCGGGATGGACGGGCGGCGACTGCTCGGCGTGCGCGATGCCGCGTCCGGACGTCATGAGACCGAGCTGGCCGGGGCGGATGAGCTGGTCGCTGCCGATGCTGTCGCGGTGGTGGACCTCGCCCTCGAGCAGCCAGCTCACGGTCTGCAGGCCTAGGTGCGGATGCGGTGGCACCGACATGCCCGGCGCGGACGCGATGTCGTCCGGACCGTAGTGGTCGACGAAGCACCACGGCCCGACGAGCCGCCGGCCCAGGTTGGGCAGCAATCGCCGCACCGCGGTCGAGCCGAGCTGCACCTCGCGACCGGCGAACACCTCGTGCACCGGCTCGGCGGCCACCCCCGACCGTCCCCCGTAGGTGCCGAGCTGCGGTGTGCGATCGAGATTGCTCACGCACTCGACCCTACGACGACATCGGCGCGAACAGCTTTCGCGAGCGGAGCGAGCAGCTGCGCCAGGTCGTCGGCCGCAGCGTCCACGGCGGCGTGCTGGGCGGCCGCCACCGCCTCGAGCATGACGAGGACGTGCCGCGCGGCGGCGGTGACCTTCGTGCGGTCGGAGTCGCGGTGGTTCCAGTGCCGGGTCAGCACGCCGCCGGCATCGGCGTAGACGACCTCGCCCTCGTGCGGCTGCTCGACGGTGTCCGGCTCATCGAGCGGGGTGAACGCGTCGTCCGGACGGGCGAAGCGCACCACGATGTCGCCGTCGGCAGCGTCCAGGTCGAACGCACCGGCCGGCACGACGTGCGTCACCGACACCAGGTTGTAGGCGTCCACGAGCGGGTTGATCCGCGGCAGCCGCCCGGAGCGGGCCAGCCGTCGAACCAAGGCGTCGACGCTCGGCCGCTGCCGGCGCGGGTTCGTGCCGAACTGCCGGTACGCGGCGTGCCAGGCCGCGATGCGCGGATCGGTCTCGTCGACGGGCGATCCGACCTGCTCGAGCGCGGCCAGCCGGGACTCGACCTCGATCGCGGAAGCGGAGTTGTTCAGACCGTCCACCGTCACGGCGACGATGTGCAGCTCGCCGAACGCCGCGCTCACGTCGCCGGCGACGGTCAGGGTTGTCACGCGGGCAGGCTACGCGACCACCTACCCTTGACCGGTGACCGCGACTCATGCCCCGACCTCGTCCACGCCGGACCAGCTGGGGCTCGACGTCTGGCGCTCGCTGCCCGCCGCCCAGCAGCCCGAGTGGCCCGACGACAACGTCCTGCGCGACGTAGCGGGCACGCTGGCCGGGATGCCACCGCTGGTGGTCGCCAGCGAGGTCGACCAGCTGCGCGAGCGGCTGGCCGCCGTGGCCCGCGGCGAGGCGTTCCTGCTGCAGGGCGGCGACTGCGCCGAGACGTTCGCCACCAGCTCGCAGGCCGACATCGCCGGCAAGGTGCGCGTGCTGTTGCAGATGGCGGTGGTGCTCACCTACGGCGCGTCCATGCCCGTGGTGAAGCTGGGCCGCATCGCCGGGCAGTACGCCAAGCCCCGTTCGGCCAACGCCGACTCCACCGGGCGGCTGTCCTACCGCGGCGACATGGTCAACGACCTGACCGGCGACCGCACGCCCGATCCGCAGCGCATCCTGCGGGCCTACTCGACGGCGGCGTCCACGCTGAACCTGCTGCGGGCCTACGCCGGCGGTGGGCTGGCCGCGCTCAACCGCGTCCACTCCTGGAACACCGCGTTCGCGCGCAGCACAGAGACGGGCGCGCGGTACGAGCACCTGGCCAGCGAGATCGACCGCGCCGTGCGGTTCATGCGGGCCTGCGGGGTGCAAGACAGTGCCCTCGAGGGCGTGGAGCTCTACGCCAGCCACGAGGCGCTGATCCTCGAGTACGAGCGGGCATTGACCCGGGTCGAGGGCGAGCAGGCCTACGACCTGTCCGGGCACTTCGTGTGGGTCGGCGAGCGCACCCGCCAGCTCGACGGCGCCCACCTGGACTTCGTCTCGCGCATCGCCAACCCGATCGGCGTCAAGCTCGGGCCGACGACGAAGCCGGAGTTCGCCGCCGAGCTGGTCGAGCGGCTCGACCCGACCAACACGCCGGGCCGGCTGACGCTGATCAGCCGCATGGGCAACGACAAGGTGCGCGACGCGCTGCCGCCGATCATCGAGAAGGTGCAGTCCACCGGGCACCTCGTGGTGTGGCACTGCGACCCCATGCACGGCAACACCGAGGAGACCGCCGACGGCGTCAAGACCCGCCATCTCGACCGGGTGATCGACGAGGTCGACGGCTTCTTCGACGTTCATGCCTCGCTGGGGACGCACCCGGGCGGGCTGCACGTCGAGCTCACCGGCGACGACGTCACCGAATGCATCGGCGGTACGGCCGAGCTCACCGCCCTGGACCTGGCCCGGCGCTACGAGACGGCCTGCGACCCACGACTGAACATCGAGCAGTCGCTCGAGCTGGCGTTCCGGGTGGCCGAACGGCTCGTCGCCGACCGTCAACGCCGCGAAGCATGACCGCACGGGTACGCGTACGGCGGGAAGGGCCAGGATGACCGTCGATCTCCGCAGCGACACGGTTACCCGGCCTACGCCGGGCATGCGCGCGGCCATGGCCGACGCCGAGGTCGGTGACGACGTCTACGGCGAGGACCCGACGGCCAACGCGCTCGAGGCCGAGGTCGCGGCGCTGCTCGGGCACGAGGCGGGGCTGTTCGTGCCCAGCGGGACGCTCGGCAACCAGCTCGGCATGCGGCTGCTCGTGCCGCCCGGCAAGGAACTGGTCTGCGACACCGGCGCGCACGTCGTCCGGGCCGAGTCCGCCGCGGCCGCCGTGCTCAGCGGCATCCCGTTCCGCACCTACCGCGCCGATCGAGGGCTGATCGACGTCGCGACGATCGCGGAGCTGATCACCCCGGACGCCGGGCCGTACCTGGTGTCCACGGCCGCCGTGGCCGTCGAGAACACCCACAACTTCGGCGGTGGCACCGTGCAGTCCGAGGCGGCGCTCGACGCGCTGCGGGCGCTGGCCCGCGACGCCGGAATCGCGCAGCACCTGGACGGGGCCCGGCTCTGGAACGCACATGTCGCCACCGGCACGCCGTTGGCCGAGCTGGCGCGCGGATTCGACACGGTGTCGGTGTGCCTGTCCAAGGGGCTGGGCGCCCCGGTCGGATCAGTGCTCGTGGCGTCCGCCGAGCGCATCGCCGAGGCCCGGGTGTGGCGTAAGCGCTACGGCGCCGGGATGCGCCAGGCCGGCATCCTGGCCGCGGCCGGCCGCTACGCGCTGGCCCACCACCTTCAGCGGCTGGCCGACGACCACGACCGCGCCCGCCGGCTGGCCGACGGCCTGGGTATCGACCCGTCCACTGTGGACACCAACATCGTGATGCTCGAGGTGGCCGATGCCCCGGCGCTGGCGGGGGC
>DASXYE010000399.1:0-25078 GCA_036502695.1 Jatrophihabitantaceae bacterium | reverse complement strand
TGCACGATGCCCATCGCGTGCGCGGCATCCAGCGCATCCAGCACACCTAGACCGAGCTTGGCGACCCGCTGCGCCGGCAACGGCCCCTGCTTGTCCAAGATCTCGGCCAAGCTCGGGGCCTGCACGTACTCCATCACGATGAAGACGACGTCGTAGTCACCGGGTTGGGAGATCACGTCGTGCACCGCGACCACGCCGGGATGATTCAGCCGCCCGGCATTACGCGCCTCACGTAAGGCGCGCTCGGCGAACGAGGCCCGCTCTTCTTCGGTCGCCCCGGTGGGGGCCCGCAATTCTTTGATGGCGACGGTGCGCTCGATCAACGTGTCGACCGCGCGCCACACCGTCCCCATCCCACCGCGTCCGAGCACCTGCTCGAGTCGATACCGCCCAGCCACAACCCGGCTGGGCGACTGGCCATCCGCCCCGGTCAATCCCATCCACTCCTCGTTGAGATCCGCATAGATCCTGACACGGTGCATCTACGACCGAAACGGAGCCCGGCCCATTCGCGGTTCGATCAGCGGATGTCGTAATCACGAGATACCGGATGCCGCATTCAGCACAGTGGCGCGGCTCCGGTCTTGGATTAACGAGGTCTTGACGAGTGGCTCGGTCGCTCACTCGTCGAGGACGACGTTGCGGAGCTTGTCCTCGTCGAGGATGAGGTCGATCTCGGTGATGCGGCCGTCGATGACCGTGATGCCGATGACGCCGGGCTGCCGGCCCGGAGCGCGCACGACCAGGCCGGCGGCACCGTTGACCACGGCCGGCGAGCAGTACGGCATGTAGCGCGGTCCCTGGGTGGCAACGGTCCGTGCAACGGCGTCGCGGCCCGCGACCATCGGCGGCGCGAGCACCGGGCCGAGGCCGGAGTCGGCGCGGAACACCACGTCGGGGTCGAGCAGCCGCAGCAGCGTGTCGAAGTCGCCACCTCGCGAAGCGGCGAGGAACGCGTCGACGACCGCGCGCTGCTTGGCCAGGTCGGCGTCCGGAACGGTCGGGGCGCCACGCACCCGACGCCGGGCCCGGCTGGCCAGCTGGCGGGCCGCCGCGGGCGTCCGGTCGATCATCGGGGCGATCTCCTCGAACGGCACACCGAACGTGTCGTGCAGCACGAACGACAGCCGCTCGGCCGGCGTCAACGTCTCGAGCACCACGAGCAGGGCCAGTCCGACCGAGTCGGCGAGCAGTGATTCCTGCTCGGGGTCGGCCTGCTGCTCGACGCTCACGATCGGTTCGGGCAGCCACGTCCCGACGAGGTCCTCACGTCGGGATTGCCGGGCCCGCAGCATGTCGATGCAGACGCGGCCCACGACGGTGGTCAGCCACCCGGCCATGTTCTCGATCGCGTCGCCGTCGGTGCGGCTCAGGCGCAGCCACGCCTCCTGCACGGCGTCGTCGGCCTCGGTCACCGAGCCGAGCATGCGGTAGGCGACGGCCCGCAGGTGCGTGCGGTGCCGCTCGAACTGCTCGGCCTGCCAGGTAGCGCTGTCCATACCTGTATGACGTACGGCACGCCGCGGATGTGACCGTGTCACATCGGCGAGACGGAATCCGTCAGCAGCTGTGAGACCAACTCACGGAGGTTCTGCTGCTATGGCACCGTCATTTCTCGCCACGCGACGTGGCAAGGCGACGCTCGCGTTACTCTGCGCGATCGCGTTCCTGGACTTCGTCGACGCATCGATCGTCAACATCGCGCTGCCCCACATCCGGCAGGACCTGCACTTCTCGGTGCAGGACCTGCAGTGGGTGCTCAGCGGCTACCTACTCACGTACGGCGGCTTCATGCTGCTCGGCGGACGGGCCGGCGACCTGCTCGGCCGGCGTCGCGTCCTGGTCACGGGCACGGCGTTGTTCGCGGTGTCCTCGCTCGTCGGCGGATTCGCCGGCAATGCAGGCGTGCTGGTCGGCGCCCGCCTCTCGCAGGGGCTCGGCGCCGCGCTGATGCTGCCCGCGGCGCTGTCCCTGCTGACCACGAGCTTCAAGGAAGGCAAGGACCGGCACACGGCGCTGGGCGTCTGGGGCGGTGTGGCCGGACTCGCCTCGGCGGCCGGGGTGTTCCTCGGTGGTGTGCTGACGGAGGGTCCGGGCTGGCGGTGGGTGTTGTTCGTCAACCCGCCGATCGCGGTCGTGCTGATCGGTGCGATCTTCTGGCTGATCCCGGGTGAGCAGCGCCGCTCGTCGCTGGCCAACTTCGACGCGCTCGGCACGGTGCTCGTCACCGGCGGGATGCTGCTGCTCGTGTTCGGCCTGGTGAAGGCGCCGGACCAGGGCTGGGGTTCGGGCCGCACGATCGGCGAGCTCGTCGGCGCCGGAGCGCTGCTCATCGCGTTCGTCGTCAACGAGCAGCGCAGCCGCAACCCGCTGATCCCGCTGTCGATCTTCCGCATCCGCGGCCTCGGCGCGGCCGACGTCACTATGCTGGTCGCCGCCGCCGGCATCATCTCCATGTTCTTCTTCCTCACCCTGTACATGCAGAACGTGCTGCACTACTCGCCGATCAAGACCGGCGCCGCCTACCTGCCCTTCTGCGGCGGCGTGGCCGTGGCGGCGACCATCACCTCGCAGCTGATGCCCAAGATCGGCACCCGGCCGCTGATCGTCGTCGGGAACCTGATCGGCGCGGGCGGGCTGTACTGGCTGTCCCGGATCCCGGTCGACGGCTCGTACCTGAGCGACCTGTTCCCGGGCATGATGATCACCTCGCTCGGCCTCGGGGCGATGTTCGTCTCGGTCGCCACCGCTGCGAACGCCGGGGTGCCGGCCGACAAGGCCGGGCTGGCCGCCGCGCTGCTCAACTCCTCGCAGCAGGTCGGCGGGGCGCTCGGGCTGGCTATCTTCTCGGCGATCGCCACCGCCCGGACCAACCACCTGTTCGCCACGCACGCCTCGCCGGCGCACGCGCTCACCGCGGGCTTCCACCGGGCGCTGCTCGCCGAATGCTTCTTCTTGTTGGCCACCGCGCTCATCGCGCTGCGAACGAGCAATGCCCGCGGCGAGGTGGCGGAGTCGTCCGTGGAGCCCACGGTCGAGCCGGCGGTGGTGTCATGACCGAGAACCGCGCGCCGGTCATCGGCGACGTCGACTTCACCATGATGTACGTCGGGCACGACGCGTTCATTCGCGATCTGCGGCGGATGGCCGCGGCGGTCGAGGCCGGCGCCATCACGCCGTCCGTCCGCACCGGCTGGGCGATGTTCGCCCACCAGCTGCACGTCCACCACACCGCCGAGGACGAGGCGCTGTGGCCGCCGTTGCGTGCGAAGGTCGAGGCGGCCGACGAAGACGCCGTGCTCGACCAGATGGAGCTCGAGCACGCCGCGCTCGAGCCCCTGCTCGAGCGCATCGATCGGGCGCTGGCCGACCGCGACGACGTCGGACTGCGCGAGCCGGTCGGTGCGCTGCGCGCCGGGCTGACCGCGCACATGCGGCACGAGGAGGACGCCGCCCTGCCGCTGGTGGCGAAGCACCTGGGGCCGGACGGGTGGCGGGCGTTCGGCCAGCACTTCCGCACGACGCAGGGCCTGCGCGGTGCCGTCGGGTTCTTCCCCTGGCTGCTGGACGACACGCCGGCGCCGACCGAGGCCCACGTCCTGAAGATCGTGCCGCCGCCGGTGCGGTTGCTGTACCGCGCGGTATGGAAGCCGAGGTATCAGCGGGCGCCGCGGTGGTGACCACGCAGGTCGCGACGCGCCACGTGGTTGCGATCGGCCAGGCTGCCCAGCGTGTACGCCGGATACAGCCCGAGATACTCCTCGCTGGACACGTGACTCCACTCGCAGGCCAGCGGGCTGGTCGACTTGTAGAAGTTGGCCAGGTAGCCGCCCTCGTACAGCCGCAGCAGGGTGTATCCGCCGGGGTACTCCTTGATGGCGGCCACCTCGAGGAAGTCGACACCCGGAGCGATCGCTGATGCGGTGCGCTTGTTGCGATGGGTGTGCCCGCTGTGGTGGAAGAACACGCCCGGCGTCTGCGCGTAGAGCTGCTGCAGGCGCAGGGCGTCCACCCGGTCGAGGTCGAACGTCGGCCCGGCCAGCGTCGTCAACGCCGACTCGTCGGTGACCGGGTGGTGGCCGAACACGATCGTCGGCTGATGGCGGTGCTCGTGCAGGGCGTCCTCGAGGTCGGCCCACTGGTCGGCCCCGATGGCGCCGCCGGGCTGGTTCAGCGTCGTGGTGTCCAGCCCGACGAGGCGGATACCGTGCACCTCGGTAGTGCTCAATCGCCCTTGTGACAAAGGGAAAACGTCCGGGACGCAGTCGTGGTAGCCGTCCTGTCCGGGCACGGCCCGGCAGGCCGTGTAGACGTCGCCGGTCTTGGGCTGGTCGTGGTTGCCCCGGGCCACGACGTAGTCGCGATGGTGCAGGTCGCCGTCCACGCGCAGCCGCCCGAACGTATCGAGTAGTTGCCGGGCCTGCCGCAGCTCGTCCGGCCGGGCCGCCGCGGTGAGATCGCCCGCAACGATCAGCGCGTCGGCGCCGCGCCGGTGGATGTCGGCGATCATCGACTGGCCCATGACGATCGGGTAGGGCGGCGCGTCCGGGCGCTGCGAGAACGGTGGCGGGAAGCCGTCGACGATCAGCCCGCTCTGCGTCTCGCCGACGTGCAGGTCGTTGCTCAGCGCGATCGTGGCGATCGGCCGGCCCGGCGGCGGGATCAGCGTGGTGAGCGATCCCGGTGAGGTGTTGACGAACTGGTTCAGCCGCAGCAGTTGGCCGACCAGCGCCTGGATCTGGGCCAGCGTGAGCTTGCTCAGGTCGACGCCCTGCAGCACCGAGTAGTCGAGCACCGGTACTACCCGCGACGACGCCGGCCGGCCCGCCGACAGCGCTTCGTAGTAGTACGTCGTGCCCGGACGCAGGCCGGTGACCTCGACGTTGTGATAGGCCGTGCCGGCCCGTCCGTGCACCACGCGGTCGAGGCGATCCGGACGCGTGCCGTAGCGCACCACGGCATCCGCCTCGACGGCGATCGGCCGCGGATCGGTCGGCGCCGTCTGCAGCGTGTTCGCCGTGAACCAGGTCAGCACGAAGCTGGTGTCGGTGACGGTGACCAACTCCAGGGCCTGCGCCACCGGGGCCCCGGCCGCCTCGGCCTGCTGCGCGGAGGCGAGCGCCTCGCGTCCGAGCGCGGGACCGATCAGCACGGCGGCACCTCCGGCAGCGGACAGTTGCAGTAGCTGCCGCCGGGTGAGTGCGCAGCATGCGGTCACGCAGTGGACGGTATTGGTGCCCGACCCGGCCGGGCAATGGCCCGGCCGGGCCGGATCGGCATTCGACAGCCCCGCGTCAGCCCGCGTTCATCCGCGCTCGCAGCCGACGCCGTCATGGTCGGCGTCCAGGCGGAACGGATCCGAGCCCGTTACGCGCACCGGGCCGGACACGTAGTTCGGTCCGTTGCCGGATCCGCTCGAGCAGTCGTAGTCGCCGATGCCGTCGTGCAGACACACGTCCGGATAGGACGGATCGCAGTTGCTCGGCGGCGGCGCGGGCTTCGGTGTCGGCTTCGGCGCGGGTCGCGGCTTGGGCGCGGGCGGCGGTGGTGGCGGCGCGCTCGTGTGCGGGTGCGTGATCACGACCGGCCGGGGCTTCGGTTTCGGCTTGGGCTTGGGATGCGCCTTCGGCTTGGGCCGCGGCTTCGGCTTCGGTGCGGACGTGGTCGGCGCGGTTGACCCGGTCGAGGCGGTCGATGCGGCCGGTCCGGTCGGCGACGTCGCCGCGCTGGACGGTGCCGCCACGAGGGCGTCGGGGCCGGCCGTACCGGCGCAGGCGGTCGCCGCCAGGCTGACCAGGACGATGCCGGCCAGCCCGAAAAGGGCGCGCGAAAATACGATACGAGTCATGTGATCCCCCCGGATTAGTGCTCGTGTCCGCACGCACCGTATGGAGTTCCCGACGAGTAGGCAAGCTAAACCGGGAAATCCCTGGGGCCTCGCGGCCCGGGTCCTCCGTTGAGCTGCACGGAATTAAGTCCAGCCGACTCAAGTTATCTCAGTTAGATGCCTGCAAGGCACGACACATAGACCGTGAAAGGTGATCAATTATGACGACTTTGCGCTTGCGCAATGGCCGGCTGACCTCGTTCCCCGATTTCGACGCGCTCTTCCGCCCGCTCACGAGCGAGGTGGCCCGGACCGGATTCACCCCGGCCGCCGAGGTCAACCGCGACGGTGAGGACGCGCTGGTCAGCCTCGAGCTGCCCGGCCTGGACCTGGAGCAGGACGTGACCGTCGAGGTCGACGGCGGTGCCCTGGTGGTTCGCGGCGAGCGTCGCGACGAGCGCGCCGAGGAGCGTGACGGCCGCCGGCTGCGCGAGGTGCGCTACGGCTCGTTCCGTCGCTCGTTCACGCTGCCGTCGCACGTGACCGGCGAGGACGTGACCGCGACCTACGACAAGGGCGTGCTCAGCGTCCGGGTGGCCGGCGCGTACCGCGGCTCGACCGCCCGCCGCATCCCGGTGACCGCCGGCGTGACCGCGCCGGAGGTCGAGGGCGGCAAGTAAGCACCCACGATCGGAGCCCGGCACTGGCCAACCAGGGCCGGGCTCCGTGCTGTCCGGCGAGTAGGTTCGCGGCATTCCGCAGCTTGCCGAGGTGATCGCCGCTCTCGAGCAGTGGTTCGATCCGCGGTTCGCCGAATCGTGGGACGCGATCGGGCTGACCTGCGGCGATCCGGTCGACGACGTCACGCGTGTCGTGCTCGCCGTCGACGCCGTGCCCCAGACCGTCGCCGAGGCCGAGGCGGCCGGCGCCCAGCTGCTGCTGACGCACCACCCGCTGCTGCTGGGCGCGGTGCACGGCGTGGCGGCCACCGACCCGAAGGGCCGGCTCGTGCACCGGATGATCCGGGCCGGCATCGCCCACTACGTGGCGCACACCAACGCCGACATCGCCTCGCCCGGGGTGTCGGACGCGCTGGCCGAGCGACTCGGGCTGCACGACCTTCGCCCGCTCGAGGTCACCCTCGATGCGGCGCCGGACAAGCTCGTCGTGTTCGTCCCGGTCGACGACGCCAACCAGCTGATCGACGCGCTCGCCGCGGCCGGCGCCGGGGTGATCGGAGAATACGAGCGCTGCGCCTGGACGACCATCGGCGTCGGGACGTTCCGCCCGGGCGATGCCGCGCATCCGACGATCGGCCACGCCGGCGCCATCGAGTCGGTGGCCGAGACCCGGGTCGAGATGGTGGTGCCCCGAGCCGGTCTGCCGGCCGTGATTGCCGCGCTGCGCCAAGCCCATCCGTACGAGGAACCGGCGTTCGACGTGTACCCGCAGGTGCCGCTGCCCGGGGCTCGTGGCACCGGACGCATCGGCGAGCTGGCCATGCCGACGACGTTGCGCGAATTCGTCAGCCACGCTGTAGACGTACTGCCCCGTACGGTGTGGGGCGTCCGGGCCGCCGGCGATCCGCAACGCCCGGTACGCACGGTGGCCGTGTGCGGTGGTTCGGGAGCGCCGTTCGCCGACGCCGCCCGCCGAGCCGGCGCCGACGCCTACCTGACCGCCGACCTGAAGCACCACGCCACGCTCGAAGCAGTGACCGAACGCGGCGACGACGTCATGGCGCTCGTCGACGCCGCGCACTGGGCCACCGAGGCGCCCTGGCTGGACGCGGTGGCGGCCCGCCTGCGTGAGCGGTTCGGCACTACGGTGAACGTGACCGTCTCCACGGCTGTCACCGATCCGTGGACCCTGCACGCCGCGCCCGCCTAGCCCGAAACGAGAACGCCGCTGTGAAAGCCGATCCCACCGCCCAGGTCCGGCTGCTCGACCTCCAGGCCGCCGACACCGAACTCGCCCAGCTCGCGCACCGGCGGGCCCACCTGCCCGAGCTGGCGGCGCTGGCCGCGTCCGACGAGCAGATCGGCCAGCTGCGCAGCGACATGCTGGAGTTGCAGTCGCAGGTCGACGACGTCGCCGACGACCAGCGGCGATTGGAGAACGAGGTCGACACCGTCCAGGCGCGGACGAAGCGGGACAACGAGCGACTGACCGCAGGTGGCCTGCCGGCGAAGGATCTCGAAGGACTGCAGCACGAGATCGTGTCGCTGGCCCGCCGACAGTCCGCGCTCGAGGACGACCTGCTCGAGGTGATGGAGCGCCGCGAGACGTTCGACGCCGAGCTGGCAACCCTCACGCAGCGGCAGGACGCGCTGGCCGCCGAGCGCGCGGATCTCGAGGCCACGCGCGACGCCGCGTTCGGCGACATCGACGCGGCGACCGAACGGCGCCAGGGCGACCGCTCCGCGATCGCCGGCGAGATCCCGGCCGAGCTGCTCGCGCTGTACGACAAGATCCGGGCCACGAGCGGGGGAGTCGGCGCGGCGATGCTCCGCCACCGACGCTGCGAGGGCTGTCACCTCGAACTGGCCGGCAGCGAGCTCAACACGGTCCGCGATGCCGCACCCGACACCGTCGTCCGCTGCGAGAACTGCCGCCGCATCCTCGTCCGTACCGCAGAGTCCGGGCTGTGAACGTTGTCGTCGAGGCGGACGGTGGTTCGCGGGGTAACCCGGGTCCGGCCGGTTACGGCGCGGTGGTGTTCGATGCCATTACCAGGGACGTGCTCGCCGAGCGAAGCGAGTCTCTCGGCCGCACCACCAACAACGTCGCCGAGTACCGCGGGCTGATCGCCGGCCTGCAGGCGGCGGCCGAACTCGGCGCCACGTCGGTCGCGGTGCGGATGGACTCCAAGCTCGTCGTCGAGCAGATGTCCGGACGATGGCAGGTGAAACACGAAGGGCTGCGACCGCTTGCCCGCGAGGCCGCGGCGCTGCGGGACCGGTTCGACAGCATCACGTTCGAGTGGATTCCCCGCGAGCGCAACAAGCACGCCGACCGGCTGGCCAACGAGGCGATGGACCGCGCCGCCGGCAAACCTTCCGTACCGGCGCGTTCGGCCCGTTCCGCGTTGGACGTTCCGGCTGTTCCTTCTTGGACGCCGCCGACCGGAACGCCGACCCGGCTGGTGCTCGTGCGGCACGCCGCAACCGAACACTCGGTGCACCGGCGGTTCTCCGGCCGCAACGATCTGCCGCTGTCCGACGCCGGGCAGGGGCAAGCGGCGGCTCTGGCCCGCCGTACGCCGACGTTCGGTGACGTGGCCGCCGTGGTCAGCTCGCCGTTGCGGCGCGCCCGGCAGACCGCCGAATTGATCGCCGACACCCTCGGTGCGGCGATGTCGGTGCACGAGGGCTTGGTCGAATGTGACTTCGGCGTCTGGGAAGGGCGCACGCTCGAGGAAGTACAGCAAGACTGGCCAGGTGAGCTGGCTGCGTGGTTGACGTCGCCCGACGCGGCACCCCCCGGCGGCGAGTCGTTCGACGCGGTGGCGAAACGGGTTCGGCGGGCCCGGGACGAGCTGATCGCGAAGAATCCCGGTGCCACGGTGGTGATCGTGTCGCACGTGACGCCCATCAAGACCTTGCTGCGCCTGGCCCTGGACGCCCCGATCTCCGCGATGTCACGGATGTATCTGGACCCCGCTTCGGTGTCGATCACCAACTACTACCCGGACGGCACGCCGTCGGTGCGGCTGGTCAACGACACCAGTCATCTCGCCCGTACTGATCAGTAAAGCTTTTCTCGGCGCGGCGACAGGTTCATGCTGGGCATTGGCGCGTAGTGTGCGCCGTCGCGCGCCCCGACGACGGGGCGTGATATCGCAATGAAGAGAGGCGAGTGAGATGGGCCTGCTAGACAGGGCGAAGTCCTTGCTGTCAGGAAACAAGGACAAGGCGAGCGGCGCGATCGACAAGGCCGGTGACGTGGTCGACTCGAAGACCGACGGCAAGTACGCCGACAAGGTCGACACCGCGCAGGACAAGGCCAAGGACATGCTCGACAAGAGCGGCGAGTAGGTCCCACCGCCATCCATCACGAGTTGTCCGCGCTAGACGGTGCAATGACGCCGCGAAGCGCGGACAACTGTGTTTCTAGGTGAATGCACGCACCGCTAGCCATGCACCGACGCCCAACCCGAACAGCACGATCGCCACGCGCAGCGCGCGCTCGTTGACCGAAGCCGCGATGCGTCCCCCGAGCACGCCGCCGATCAGTGCGGTCGGTGCGGCGATCGCCACTTCCGTCCAGTGCACCGGCCCGAAGATCGCGAACGCGACGAGGGAGGCGGTGGCCACGATCAGCGACACGATGCTCTTCAACGCATTGGTCTCGCGCAGCGGCACCGCGAGCGTCAACCCGATGACGGCCAACAGGATCACGCCCAGCCCGCCGCCGAAGTAGCCGCCGTAGATCGCGCCGACGCCGACGGCGAGCACCAGAGCGCGCGGATGTGATCGATGCTCGGTGCCGATCCGTCGCGCGATGACCGGCTGCGCCGCGACGAGCAGGCTGGCGCCGATGACGAGGAACGGTACGACCACGTTGAACGCGCGGGCCGGCGTCGACAGCAGCAACGCGCAACCGGCTGCGGCGCCGATCGTCGCGGCGAGGGCCAGCTCGCGAGCACGTCGGGCCTGCGCTTTCGCCAGTGGGCCAAGGCCGAACAGCGTCCCGACGTAGCCGGGCCACAGCGCCACCGAGTTGGTGACATTCGCCGCGACGGTACCTAGGCCGGTGGCCACGAGCGCGGGAAACAGCAACAACGATCCGCCGCCGGCGATGGAATTGACCATGCCGCCGACCAGTGCCGCACCACTCAGCAGCACGACATCGCCGACGGTCACCCGTCGAATCTATCGAGTGCCTGAACAGAACCTCCGCGAACACAACGACGAACGCGATGAGCGCGAGTCTGCCTGCGGCGGATAAGCTAACCGGGCGGCGGACGAGCCGACCGGGCGGTCGCGTCGAACCTGGCAACAGGTTCGCCGAGGAAAGTCCGGGCTCCACAGGGCAGGGTGGTTGTTAACGGCAACCCGGGGTGACCCGCGGGACAGTGCCACAGAAAACAGACCGCCGGCAGTTGGTTCGCCAGCGGCCGGTAAGGGTGAAACGGCGGTGTAAGAGACCACCAGCATTTCGGGTGACCGGAATGGCTAGGTAAACCCCACCCGGAGCAAGGTCGAGAAGAATCACCTTGGGAAACCAGGGGATTCGCGCAGGTGCTTGAGGGCGGCCCGCCCGAGCCTGCGGGTTGACCGCTAGAGCCTGTCGGCAACGGCAGGTCGAGATGGATGGCCGCCACCCGGCGCGCACGTGCCGGGTACAGGACCCGGCTTATGCGTCGACTCGTCCGCCGCCCCTTCATCGACGTGATACCTCGCCTTGCGCGCAAAGCCGAGTTGGTTGATCGTGCTCGTCTACAGTCGACGTACGACGAGCAACGAAAGGCGCGGTGAACATGTCGGACGACGAGCTCGACGGAACGTTCTGGTTCTGCTTGAAGCACCATCGCGTCGAAACATTCGAGTCGGCCGACAGCAAAGATCGGCTCGGTCCGTTTGCGGACGCGGATGCTGCCGCGCACGCGTTGCAGACCGTCGCCGAACGAGAAAAGCGTTACCAGGCAGAGGATTCTGCATGGGACGGCGATTCCTGATGCGCGTTCGTAGGTGTGATCGTCACGTATCGGGTTTCGCGAACTGATAGTGCAAGACGGCGTGGCGTATTGACGATGCGGCGCATGGCATCGTCCACTGATCACGATCGTTCTGCCAAGAGTTGCCTACAAGGAGGCACGGCAATGACCGCACCCGCGAAGAGGGCTGCTGCGAAGAAGGCTCCGGCCAAGAAGGCCGCGGCTAAGAAGGCGCCGGCGAAGCGCGCTGCTGCGAAGACGACAGCGCGTAAGACGACTGCCGCGAAGAAGGCTCCGGCGAAGCGCGCCGTTGCGAAGACCACCGCACGCAAGACGGTGGCGAAGAAGGCGCCGGCGGCGAAGAAGGCGCCGGCGAAGAAGGCTGCTGCGAAGAAGGCTCCGGCCAAGAAGGCCGTTGCTCGCAAGGCTCCGGCGAAGCGCGCCGTTGCCAAGACCACGGCTCGCAAGACGACCGCGGCGAAGAAGGCTCCGGCCAAGCGGGCGGTTGCGAAGACCACCGCACGCAAGACGGTGGCCAAGAAGGCACCGGCTCGCAAGGCTCCGGCGAAGCGCGCTCGCTGACCATCAGTTGATGGTCGCCCACAAACTTGCCGGCGCACCTCTGGACTTCGCCGCATTGCGCGGTGAGCTGGAGGTGCCCGGCGAGTTTTCGGCAGAGGTACAAGCCGAGGCGGCCAAGGTGGCCGACGCGCCGGCCCTGCCCGATGACGACGCGACCGACATCCCTTTCGTAACAGTCGATCCGGCCGGCAGCCGTGACCTCGACCAGGCCGTCCACATCGGACAGTCGAGCGATGGTGGCTACCTGGTCAGCTATGCGATCGCCGACGTGGCCGCGTTCGTCCGTCCAGGATCGGCGCTCGACGCCGCGGCGATGCAGCGCGGTGAGACGTTCTACTTTCCCGACCAGCGCGTGTTGTTGCACCCGCAGGTGCTGAGCGAAGGCGCGGCGAGCCTGCTGCCGGGCGAACTGCGACCGGCGGTGCTGTGGCAGATCACGCTGGACGCCACGGGCAATCCCACGAACGTGGACGTGCGCCGCGCGCGGGTGCGAAGTCGCCAACAGCTCGACTACGTCGGCTTGCAGCACGCGACCGATGCCGGCTCGGCCCCCGACGCGGTGGCCCTGCTACCCAAGGTCGGCGTGCTGCGCCAGCAACTCGGACGGCAACGGCACGCCATCAACCTCGACCTGCCCGAGCAGATCGTCGAGGGCGATGCACAGGTCGGCTGGACATTGACCTTCCGCGACCAGTTGCCGGTCGAGCAGTACAACGCCGAGATCTCGTTGCTCACCGGGATGTGCGCGGCCACGCTGATGCTGCAGGCCGGCTTCGGCATCCTGCGCACCGTGCCGCCGCCGGACAAGGGCGCGATCGCCGCACTGCGCCGGATCGCCCCGTCACTGGGTATCCAGTGGCCAGACGGCGCACCACCCGGTGACGTGCTGGCCACGCTCGACCGCACCAACCCCAAGCACGTCGCGTTCCTCGATCACGCCGGCTCGCTGCTGCGCGGATCGGCCTACACACCGTTCGACGGTGCGCCGCCGACCCAGCGGTTGCACGCCGGCGTCGCCGCCCCGTACGCGCACGTCACGGCGCCGCTGCGGCGGCTCGTCGACCGGTTCGGCAACGAGATCTGCCTGGCCGCGCAGGCCAAGCAGCCGATACCCGACTGGGTGCGCGAGCGCGTCCCGCAACTACCCGGCGCGATGGCTGACGCCGACCATCGGGCGCACGAGGTCGACCGGGCTGTGGTCGACCTGACCGAGGCGTGGCTGCTCGGCGGACGCATCGGCCAGACGTTCCAGGCGACCGTGCTGGACGCCGACGAGAAGGCGGCCACGGTCGCCCTCGACGAACCCGCGGTGCGGGCCCGGTGCAGCGGCTCGGACCTGTCGATCGGCCAGCAACTCGGGGTCCGGCTAGTCGAAGCGGATCAGCCATCCCGTACGGTTCGGTTCGAGGTCGCCTGAGCCTTACCGTCACCCGTTAGGAGTCAGCCCCGTGACCGATCAGGTCGATGCCCGCGCGCTCACCGTTGCCGTGCTGGGCGGCACCGGGGATCTGGGTCAGGGTCTGGTGTATCGCCTCGCCAGCGCCGGCGTCCACATGATCGTCGGATCACGCGATGCGCAGCGCGCGGTCGACGGTGCGGCGGCGCTCAGCGCGCTTGTGCCCGACGGCACGATCGAGGGCGGGGCCAACGAGGAGGCCAGCGGTCGGGCCGATCTCGTGATCGTCGCAGTGCCCTGGGCCGGTCACGACGCGACGTTGACCTACCTGGCCGACGTGCTGGTCGGCAAGATCGTGGTCGACTGCGTCAATCCGCTCGGCTTCGACGCGCACGGGGCGTACCGACTGGACGTGCCGGAAGGCAGCGCCGCGCAGCAGGCTGCCGCGCTGCTGCCCGAGTCGCGCGTCGTGGCGGCGTTCCACAACGTCAGCGCGTCGATGCTGATGGACTCCCACGTCGACGACCTGGCCCAGGACGTGCTCGTGCTCGGCGACGATCGCGGGGCGACTGACGTCGTGCGCGCCCTGGCCGAGCTCATGCCCGGGGTGCGTGGCGTCTTCGGCGGACGGCTGCGCAACGCCGGTCAGATCGAGGCGCTCACCGCCAACCTCATCGCGATCAACCGCCGCTACAAGGCCAGGTCAGGCATCCGCATCACGGGAATTTGAGCGGCAGTCGACCACAACTAACTCAGCCACGAACGCGATGAGCGCTCGCGCCCAACAGCGGTACGCGGCCATGTCAGACGCAACCACGAACGCGATGAGCGCTCGCGCGAAGAGCCCCGCCGCCGCCACGCGGCCCGCGACGAAGTCGCGGTGCGGATCTACGTTGGACCCCGAGCGCAGCGAGTGGGTCCACAAGGAGATCCGCGCAAGGCGGGATAACTCAGTGGTATTCGTGCTCGGGCGCGGGGTAGGTGCCGCCTCGGACCTCGGCCCCGAACGTCTCGGCGGCGCCTCGTAGGACGCCTGCCAGGTCGGCGAACTCCTTGACGAACTTGGGCTTGTGCTCGCCGGTGCGCAGGCCGGCCATGTCCTGCCAGACCAGTACCTGGGCATCGCAGTCGGGGCCGGCGCCGATGCCGATCGTCGGGATGTGCAGCTGCGCGGTGACCTCGCGCGCCACCTCGGCCGGCACGACCTCCATCACGACCGAGAACGCCCCTGCGTGCTGCAGCGCCTTGGCCGCCTGCAGCAGCCGGTGCGCCGCCTCGTCGCCACGGCCCTGCACCCGGTACCCGCCCAGGGCGTTGACCGACTGCGGGGTCAGGCCGATGTGCGCCATGACCGGGATGCCGGCACCGACTAGTGCCTCGACCTGCGGCACCATGCGCCGCCCGCCCTCGAGCTTCACGGCCTGCGCGCCGCCGTCCTTCATGAACCGGGCAGCGGTGTCGAGCGCCTGCTGCGGCGAGGTCTGGTAGCTGCCGAACGGCAGGTCGGCCACTACGAGCGCGCGCTTCGTTCCCCGGACGACGCCGCGCACGAGGGGCAGCAGTTCGTCGACGGTCACCGGCACGGTGGTGTCGTAGCCGTAGACCACGTTCGCGGCCGAGTCGCCGACAAGCAGGACCGGGATGCCGGCGTCGTCGAACACGCGGGCCGTCGAGTAGTCGTAGGCGGTGAGCATCGGCCAGCGCTCGCCGTGCTCCTTCGCCTGTTGCAGGTCGCGGATCGTGATCCGTCGGGTCTGTACGCCCCCGTACAGCGTCTCGCTCATGGCGTCCCCACTCTCTCCTCGAGGCCGGCCAGCCGGTCCCCGGGCGTTCCTATGTGGATGCCGCCCATGGTGCCCCGTCACGTGCGTGATGTCTGTATGTAACGAGCGAGAAATGCATCACTGACCCACCCGCCGGGTCGGATCCGCGCTCGCCCCACTCGCAAGCTCGAGGGCAATCGCGGATCCGAGCGCGACTTCGTCGCGCCCGCGTAGCGGCCGGCGGGCTCTTCGCGCGAGCGCCCATCGCGTTATTGGCTGGGTCCTGGTGCGTCGTACCACCCACGGCGCACGCGTTCGGCCGGGGCAACACTCTGGACGAGCGCATGGACTCGCTGGTGCAAGCCGAGCGAACCGACCCGGCCGCCATCTTCGAGCGCTGGCGTACCGCCCGACGCGCCGCCTTGACCACCCTGCAGGACGCCGACCCGCAGCAGCTCATGCCGTGGGCGGAGAACGGGTTGAAGCCGCGGACGCTGGCCACCACCCGGCTGGCCGAGCACTGGGCGCACGGGCTGGACATCACCGCGCCGCTGGCCATCCCGTTCCCGGACACCGGCCGGCTGCGGCACATCGCCTGGCTGGGCCACGCCACGCTGCCGTTCGCGTTCGCGCTGGCCAGGCAGCCGGCTCAGGTCGTCCGGTGCGAGCTCGTCGGACCGGACGGCACGGTATGGACGTTCGGCCCGGACGACGCCGACTCGGCGCCGCGGCCCTCGACTCCTGCGCAACTACGCGGCTTAGACGGTTTCTCTCCAGCGGTTGCTGACGGGCAGGCGGCGGTCACGGCCGAACGACTTGAAGCTGATCTTCGGTCCGAGCGGGTACTGGCGGCGCTTCCACTCGGCGGCATCGACCATCCGGGCGATGCGCGCGACCAGGTCCGGGTCGTAGCCGTCGGCCACGATGTCGGCCAGGCCGGCGTCGCCGTCGACGTAGCGGGCCAGGATCGCGTCCAGCACGGCGTAGTCGGGCAGCGAGTCGGTGTCGAGCTGGCCCGGCCGCAGCTCGGCCGACGGCGGCTTCTCGATCGAGTTCGGCGGGATCGGGGAAGTCTCACCCCGCGCCGACGCCGCGGCGTTGCGCCACCGGGCTAGTTGCCAGACCAGCGTCTTGGGCACGTCCTTGATCGGCGCGAACCCGCCGACGGCGTCGCCGTAGATCGTCGAGTAACCGACGGCCAGCTCGCTCTTGTTGCCGGGTGCGAGCACGAGATGGCCCTCGGCGTTGGACAGCGCCATCAGCGTCGTGCCCCGCACCCGCGCCTGCACGTTCTCCTCGGCCAGGCCGGTGAGCTTCAGCGACTCGACGAACTCGGCCACCATCGGCGCGATCGGCACGACGCGGTAGTTGGCGCCGATGCGCCCGGCCAGGTCGGCGGCGTCGGACTTGGAATGCTCGGACGAGTAGTCGCTGGGCATCGATACGCCGTAGACGTTCTCGCCACCAATGGCATCGGCCGCGATGGCGGCGACCACCGACGAGTCGATGCCGCCGGACATCCCGAACACGACGGAGCGGAAACCGTTCTTGCGCACGTAGTCGCGGGTGCCGAGCACCAGGGCGCCCCAGATCTCGGCCTCGTCGCCGATCCGCGGAGCGACGGCCGGCGATACTGCGGCGTATGGCGCGACCGCGGCAACCCCGGTGTCGTGGTGCTCGACGCGCATCCGGTCGATCGTCGGCGCGCGCAGCTCGGTCGCTGCCGGCAGGTCGAGGTCGGCGTAGTACAGCTGCTCGACGTATTGCGGGGCGCGCCCGATCAGCGTGCCGTCGGCGCCGACCACGATCGAGTCACCGTCGAAGACCAGCTCGTCCTGGGCACCGACCGTGTTCACGTAGGCGACGGCCGCCCCGGCCTCGCGGGCCCGGCGCTGGATGAGGTGCAGCCGCACGTCGTCCTTGTTGCGCTCGTACGGCGAGCCGTTGATGTTCAGCACCAGGCCGACGCCCACCTGGCCGGCCACGGCGAACGGGCCGCCGTCTTGCCAGATGTCCTCGCAGATGGTCAGCGCGATGTCGACGCCCAGGTGCCGTACGACGGTGAAGCGGTTGCCCCGCACGAAGTAGCGCGCCTCGTCGAACACGCCGAAGTTCGGCAGGTGGTGCTTGAAGTAGGTCGCGACGACCTGCCCGCCGAGCAGGAACGCCGCCGCGTTGCGCGGCCCGGAGCGCTCGTCCAAATACAGCGTGGCTGCCTTGTGCGGGCCGCCGTCCTCGTCGAGGTAGCCGACGACGACGGCGACCTCGCCCAGCCCGGCCGCGGCGAGGTCGGTGGCCAGCTGCTCGACGGTGGCTCGTGATGCTGCCCGGAACGAGTCGCGGAACACGAGGTCCTCGGGCGGGTAGCCGGTGATCGCCATCTCCGGGAACGCGACCAGGCGCGCGCCGCCGGCGGCCGCCTCGCGGGTGCGGTCCAGGACGGCGGCGGCATTGCCGGCCAGGTCGCCGACGGTGACGTCGATCTGGGCGAGAGCGAGGCGCAGCTGCGGCATACGTCCAGTGTCCTCCTGGCCCGGATGGCCCGGGTGGTCCGGACAACGGTTCGGCTGCGGCCGTCGGTGACTGGTTGGTCACGCAGCGGACCGACCCCCGCATGGCAGCAAGCACCCCGGTAGGGCAGAATGTCGGAAGCTGGTGCGGTGTCAGGTCGTCCGGGAAACATTCCTGCGGATATCGAGCTCATGCAACCGAACCGGCACTGCGTGCGTCTTAGAAGGTAGAACCAATCGTGACCATTAGCTTGGCGTGTCGTGACGCCCGCGTGGTCCACAATTGAGTTCACAGGTATCGGTGGGATCTTCAGTGTCTGTGCGTGCTAGGCCGGAGGTTGGCGTGTCGATGGGGGTTCGACGGCTCGGATTCGTGGCGGCGGTAGCCGCCACGGGTGTTTTGGTGCTCGGTGCGTGCTCGTCCGGGCACAGCAGCGGATCGAAGGCGACCTCGCCGGTCGGAAACAACACGCCGACGGGGGACACGTCGTCGAGCTCGCCGACGTCCAAACCGCCCGCCCCGCCGGCGAAGCTCACCGCGAAGCCGGCCAACGGCGCCGCGAACGTCAGCCCGACCGGTCCGATCACGGTCGCGGTGGCGGACGGCACGTTGTCGTCGGTGATCATGACCAACGCCGACGGCAAGGCGATCAAGGGCGCGTACAACACGACCAAGTCGAGCTGGCAGGCCGCCGAGCCACTGGGCTACAGCAAGACGTACAAGGTGACCGCCAAGGCGGTCAACGCCGACGGCAAGCCGGTCACGAAGGTGTCGCGGTTCACCACGGTGACGCCCGACAACATGACGATGCCCGATCTCGAGACCACCGGGCACCAGGCCATCAAGAACGGCTCGACCTACGGCGTGGGCATGGTCGTCAGCGTCCACTTCGACGAGTCGATCACGGACAAGGCCGCCGCCGAGCGCACCCTCAAGGTCACGACCACGCCGTCGGTCACCGGTAGCTGGTACTGGATGGACGACCAGAACGTGCACTGGCGTCCGAAGAACTACTACAAGCCGGGCACCAAGGTCAGCGTCTCGGCCAAGCCGTACGGCAAGCAGGTCAGCCCGGGTCTGTACGGCCAGGGCGACGTCGCCGCGTCGTTCAAGATCGGCCCCAAGCACGTGTCGATCTCCGACGACAAGACCCACATGGTCAAGGTCTACTTCAACGACAAGCTGGTCCGGACGATGCCGACCTCGATGGGTCAGGGCGGCTACGTCCAGGGCAGCAACGGGCAGATCTCACTCTGGACGATGCCCGGCACCTACACGGTCATCGGCCACGCCAACCCGGTACTGATGGACTCCAGCACCTACGGCCTGCCGGTGAACTCGCCCAAGGGCTACAAGGAGTACATCTACCTGGCCACCCAGATCAGCACCGACGGCATCTACCTGCACCGCCTCGACACGACCGTCTGGGCGCAGGGCAACACCGATACGTCGCACGGCTGTCTGAACCTCAACCTGGACAACGCCCAGTGGTTCTACGACCACTCGATCGTCGGTGACGTGGTGACCGTCAAGAACACCGGCGGGCCGGCGCTGCAGGTCTGGCAGAACGGCGACTGGAGCGTGCCGTGGTCGAAGTGGGTTGCGGGTAGCGCCCTGCACTAGCCGTTCGACGCTGGCAAGAGTAAGACCGGCATGAACCGGACAGCAGCATCGTTAGCTCCGAAATCCGGGTAGTAGTAGCGTTCCGTGCCATCGTGGCCAGCCGGGGGCCTACGGCTCCCTCGCGGAGGGGCGGACCTCTCATGACGATGTCATCCAACGGGGCGCAGCGTGCCCGTCGCACAGTCCGAGTCCTGGTACCTGTCGTCCTGGGCGCACTCGGCGTCTCGCTCGCCGTGCCGGCGGCGGCCGGGGCGAGCCCGGGTGGGCGGGGCGCGACCCCGCCCGACGCGACGATCGGGCAGTACAGCCCGAACAAGTCCCGGCCGCTCACCGGCCCTGAGCTGCAACGCACGGCGGCCAAGGAGCAGCGGGCCACCGAGTACTACCGCGCGCTGACGGCGCGAAGCCAGGGCGGCGTGACCCCCGCGGCGGCCACCTCGGCCAACCTGGCCGAGCCGTACTACCAGCAGGTCAACGAGGTCTATTGCGGGCCGGCGACCACGACCATGGTGGCCGGCTACCTCGGCGTCGGCTGGACCGGCAGCGCGTCCAGCCAGCAGGATGCGGCCGCGAACCTGCTCGGCACCACGAACGACGGCACGTCCTGGTACGGCTCGGACAACGTGCCCAGCTATCCCGGGACCAGCTGGTACCCGGTGCAGGACGTGTTGAACTACCGGCTCTACCAGGCGCACGGACAGGCCGGCGAGTGGTACACGGCGACGGCGTTGCCGGATTCGCCGACCGCGGCCCAGCAGACCCAGTTCGCCACCAACCTGGTCTACACGATCTCGCACGGCTACCCCGAGGCCGACAACCAGTACTCGATCCCCGGTTACCAGCTGCCGTACCAGCCGAACGGCACCTGGTACCACTGGTGGTCCGCGCGGGGCTACCAGAGCAGCGGCAACACGACGGGCATCAACGACCCGGCGGCCTTCGCGAACGGCCAGGAGCACTGGGTGACGACCAAGGGTGGCGCGCACACCGTGGTCGTGGCGATCGGCGGTCGTGGCTATATCTGGTAGCGCCCGCACCCTCGCCGTCGTCGGAGTGGTCGCGGCCCTGGTCGCTGCCTGCACCTCGCACGGCTCGGCCCCGACGACGTCGTCGCCACCGCCGGCCGGTTCGTCCGGGCCAACCGCCCCGACGTCAGCACCGGCCTCAGCAGCCTCGACGTCCTCGGCCGCATCGCCGCGCCCGACCGGCCCGCCGGCGGCCGGAGGCGTCGCCTTCAAAGCCCAACCCTGCTACGTGCACCTGCCGACCGCCTGGCAGGCCGCGCTGCATCAAGGGCGGTTGTGGCGCGATGTCGCCGACGCCCACCCGACCGGGACGCCGGCCCCACAGGGCACCGGGGTGCTCTTCCAGTCCGACCAGGGCACCGTGTCACACATCGGGTTCGTCGGGCGCAACCACCGGGTCGTCGAGAACATCGGCACGGTCTCGAACCCGCAGCGCCAGGGCCAGCTCGGATTCAGCAGCGTCACCGCCGCCTACGCCGCGTTCGTGTACCACCCGGTCAACGGCGACGCGGCGTCGTGGCGGTGGCAGCTGTACCTGTGGGACCGCCAGGCCCGAGTGCTGGACCGCGTGGCGAGCAACCCGGTCGACAAGTCCGGTAACCCGCTGCACAGCGGGTTCGTGCAGCCCGTGCTGACCGCCGACTACCTGTACTGGATCGAGGCGGCACCCGACACCACGGGCTGGGGCGGCAGCGAGCTGGTGCAGTACGCGCTGGCCACGCACCAGAAGCGGGTGCTGTACCGCGGCCTGACCGAGTCGTTCGTGCCGTACGGGTCGATGGTGCTGTACACGGGGATCGTTGCGCACCCGCCCCGGCCATCGCCGGCCGACTCGAACGGGCCGCCCCAGCGGATGTACGCAGTCGACCAGGCGAGCGGAAAACCGGTGCCCGTGCCGCCGGGTATCACCGCGGCCGTCGATCATCCGAACACGATGGTGTCCAACGGCGACCTGGTCGTGTGGTCCACCGACCTGGTCATCCGGGCGTGGCGACCGGGGTGGGGCCGGTCGATCACGCTGGTGCCATCGGGTGGTGAATGGCCCGAGGGCAGCCGGCTCGGCATCTCCGGACCGGTGTATCCCCGGCTGTACAAGCATTTCCTCGTCTGGAACTCGGGCGCGACCTTCGTCCTCGACCTGCTCACCGACACGTTCGCCGAGCTCGACCCGCCCGATCACGCCGGCGGCGAGGACCTGTCCGGCAGCATCCTCGCCCTGCAGCCGTCCACGAATGTGTCCAGCAACACGGCCGCGCCGACCCACGCCTACGACCAGTACCTGATCAACCTGGCCACGTTGCCCGGCTTGGCTCGCTGCGGCGCGTAATCTCCCGGTAATCGGTCACCTGGAGACTGGAGAACCGTGGACCGCCAACAGGAGTTCGTGCTCAGGACGCTCGAAGAGCGTCAGATCCGGTTCGTGCGGCTGTGGTTCACCGACGTTCTGGGCTATCTCAAGTCGGTGGCCATCGCGCCTGCGGAACTCGACGGCGCGTTCGAGGAGGGCATCGGGTTCGACGGCTCGGCGATCGAGGGATTCGCGCGCGCCAGCGAGAGCGACATGCTGGCCCGTCCCGATCCCGCGACGTTCCAGATCCTGCCCGAACCGGACGGTCGCCCGGCTGACTCGGCTCGGATGTTCTGCGACATCACCATGCCCGACGGGTCGCCGTCGTGGGCCGATCCCCGATACGTGCTGCGGCGGACGCTGTCGAAGGCGGCCGAGCGCGGATTCACGTTCTACACCCATCCCGAGATCGAGTTCTTCCTGCTGAAGGACCGCCCGACCGACGGCCGCGAGCCACAGCCGATCGACAACGGCGGCTACTTCGACATGACCAGCCACGACACCGCGCACGACTTCCGGCGCGACGCGGTGAGCGCGCTGGAGGGGCTGGGCATCTCGGTCGAGTTCAGCCACCACGAGGTCGCGCCGGGGCAGCAGGAGATCGACCTGCGCTACGCCGACGCGCTGTCGATGGCCGACAACATCATGACGTTCCGTCACGTGGTCAAGGAGATCGCGATCGCGCACGGCGTGCACGCGACGTTCATGCCCAAGCCGTTCGGGCAGCGCCCGGGTAGCGGTATGCACACCCACCTGTCGCTGTTCGAGAGCGACAGCAACGCCTTCCACGATCCGAGCGATCCGCTGAACCTGTCCAAGACAGCGCGCGCGTTCATCGCCGGGTTGCTGCACCACGCACGCGAGATCACCGCCGTCACCAACCAGTGGGTGAACTCGTACAAGCGGCTGTTCGGCTACCAGGCACCGGGCGAGCTGGTCGAGGCGCCGACGTTCGTGTGCTGGGGCCACGCCAACCGCTCGGCGCTGGTGCGCGTGCCGATGTACAAGCCGAGCAAGGCCAACTCGACGCGGGTCGAGATGCGCTCGCTGGACTCGGCGTGCAACCCGTATCTGGCCTTCGCCGTGCTGCTCGCCGCCGGCATGAGGGGCATCGAGCAGGGCTACGAGCTGCCGCCCGGCGTCGAGAACGAGGTCTGGTCGCTCTCAGACACCGAGCGGCGCGCGCTGGGCTACGACGAGCTGCCGCACAACCTGGCCGATGCCTTGCGGGCGATGGAAGAATCCGAGCTCGTCGCCGAAACGCTCGGCGAGCACGTCTTCGACTACTTCCTGCGCAACAAGCGCTCCGAGTGGGTCGACTATCGGGCCGAGGTCACCCCTTTCGAGTTGCAGCGCTACCTGCCAGCGCTCTAGCCGCCACCTTCACCCGAAGCATCATCCGTAATACCCCCATGCCGTTCGGAGGGTGAGATGTCCATGCGGGCACGACTGGTGCTGGCCAGTGCACTGATGCTGTTCCTCGAGCTGTCGCTCATCCGGTGGACCGGGGCGTACGTGCTGCACCTGAGCTACTTCTCCAACTTCGTGCTGCTCGGCTCGTTCCTCGGCATCGGCCTGGGCTTCCTGCGCGCGTCGGCCGACCGTGAGCCGGCACCGTACTACTCGCCGATGGTGCTGCTCGGGCTGATCGGGTTCATCGCGGCCTACCCGGTGACGGTCGACCGGCAGGGCAGCACGCTGGTCTTCTTCACCAGCCTGAGCACGACCGGTCCGCCGATCTGGCTGACGCTGCCGGCGATCTTCCTGGCCGTGGCCGCGATCATGGCCGGCCCGGGCGAGCTGGTCGGCGCGTGCTTCACCCGGTTGCCCCGCCTGGACGCGTACCGGCTCGACCTGATCGGCAGCCTGGCTGGCATTTCCGCGTTCACCGGGCTGGCCTTCCTGGACGCGCCGCCGTTCGTCTGGTTCGCCGTCGTCGGGGCGCTGTTCGTGGCGCTGCTCGGACGGCCCGGCGTCTCGATCTCGGTAACCCTGCTGGTGGCTCTCCTGCTGATGCTCGGCTATCCGATGGCCCATAACAAGAACGTGTTCTGGTCGCCGTACTACCAGGTGCAGACGTTCGCCGAGCGGGACTCGCTCGGTGGTCCGGCGTGGACGGTGGACGTGAACGGCATCCCGCACCAGCGCCTGACGAGCGCGGCGGCGCGAGAGACGGATGAGTCCTGGTACGTGCAGCCGTACCTGCTCGCCCCGAAACCCCCCAAGAACGTGCTCATCGTCGGCGCCGGCACGGGTACCGACGTCGCCATCGCACTGGACCGGCACGCCCAGCACGTGGACGCCGTCGAGATCGATCCGACCCTGCTGCGGTTCGGCCGCCAGCACAACCCCGATCACGTCTACCAGAACCCGCGCGTGACCACGCACGTCAACGACGGGCGGGCCTACCTGCAGTCGACCCACAAGAAGTTCGACCTGATCCTGTTCGCGCTGCCGGACTCGCTCACGTTGGTGTCCGGGGCCAGCTCGCTGCGGCTGGAGAGCTACCTGTTCACGCTGCAGGCCGTGCAGTCGGCGCGCGCGCACCTCGCGCCGGGCGGGGCGTTCGCGATGTACAACTTCTACCGCGAGAGCTGGCTGGTCGACCGGCTGGCCGGCACGACGGACCGGGCGTTCGGACATACGCCTTGTGTGGCTGAGGATTCCTCCGCCCCGAACCGGGCCGTGATCCTGGCCGGGTTGTCGCCGGCCGACCAGTCGTGCGGTGCGCACACATGGCATCGCTCGGCCGCCACGCCCCCTCCCGCGACGGACGACAAGCCGTTCCTGTACCTCGAGAATTCCCGCATCCCGGGCTTGTACGTGCGGACGCTCGGACTGATCCTGCTGGTGAGCGTGCTGGCCGTGCTCGCGGTGTTGCTCAGCCGGCCGGTACGTCGGGGTGAGTCCCGGATCGGCGCGATCCGGCAGATGTGGTCCTACCGCGACCTGTTCCTGCTCGGGGCGGCGTTCCTGCTGATGGAGACGAAGAACATCACCGGATTCGCCTTGCTGTTCGGCACTACCTGGCTCGTGAACGCCTTCGTGTTCGGCGGTGTACTGCTCGCGGTGCTGGCGGCCGTCGAGCTGACCCGGCGACGAACCACCCCGTCCGTGCCCGTCATGTACGGGGTGCTGCTCGGCGGGCTGGCCCTGGCCTGGCTGGTGCCGGCGTCGTGGCTGCTCTCGTTGCCGACGCTCGGCCGGGCACCGCTCGCCATCCTCATCGCGTTCTTGCCGATCTTCGCCGCGAACGTGATCTTCGCGAAACGCTTTGCCAGTACCGAACATCCGACGATCGCGTTCGCGACGAACCTGCTCGGTTCGATGCTGGGCGGCAGCCT
>DASXYE010000398.1:0-11214 GCA_036502695.1 Jatrophihabitantaceae bacterium | reverse complement strand
CCGATCGAACGGCCCCGGACCTGCGCCATCTCGGCCGGGCTCGATGTCAACAGGTCGCGATCACCCAGCCGGACCGATCCGGTGATCCGGGCCTGCCGGCCGTAGAGCCGCAGGATCGACCGCGCGGTGACGGACTTGCCGCTGCCACTCTCGCCGAGCAGCACCATCGTCTGGCCGGCGTCCAAAGCGAAGCTGACTCCGCGCACCGCCTCGACCGGGCCGAACGACGTGCGCAGGTTCTCCACCACGAGCGTCATGCCGACCTCCGGACGTCGAGCAGGTCACGCAGGCCGTCGCCGAGCAGGTTGAACGTCAGCGAGGCCAGGAAGATGACGACCGCCGGCGCGAGGGCGAGCTGCGGGTCGGTGAACATGTACTGGCGTTGCTCGTTGATCATCTGGCCCCATTCGGGATGCGGCGGGGCAACACCGAGTCCGAGGAAGGACAGCCCGCCGGCGAAGACGAGGGCCAGGCCGACCAGGGCGGTGCAGTACACGACCAGTGCCGGCCGGACGTTCGGCCATACCTGGCGGTACGCGATGGCCAGCCGGCCGGCGCCGCTGGCCCGCGCGCTTTCCATGAAGTCCAGGTCGCGTACCCGCACGGTCTCGGTCTCGGTGATGCGGGCGATCGGCGGGATCAGGATCACCGACAGCGAGATGACGGTGTTCGTCGTGCCGCTGCCCAGCGCGGCGGCGATGGCGATGGCGAGCAGCACCGCCGGGAACGCGTAGAAGACGTCGAGCGTGCGCATCACCACGGCGTGCGTGCGCCGCCCGGAGATGCCGGCGAAGATGCCGATCGCGCCACCGACCGTGCCGGCGATCAGTACCGGTACGAGCCCGGCGATCATGCTGGGCCGGGCGCCGGCGACCAGTCGCGCGAGCACGTCGCGCCCCTGGCCGTCCGTGCCCAGCAGGTGGCCGCGCTGGCCGAAGCCCAGCAGCCGCTCCCGCAGGTCGCCGGAGTCCACGTTGCCGACCAGCAGGGGCCCGAAGACCCCGAGCAGGACGAACAGCCCGGCCAGGGTCCCGAACACCCAGACCGTCCAGGGCACCGAGCGGTGACGGGACCGGCGGGCCAGCCAGGGGAGAGGCAGGGCGGTAATGGTCATGCGGTCCTCGCTCGGGGGTCGATGAGCGCGTGGGTGGAGTCGACGAGCACGTTGATGAGCACGAACGCCACGGCGCTGACCAGCACCCCGGCCTGGATCACCGGCAGGTCGCGCGCGGAGATGGACTGGAACAGCAGCAGACCGAGGCCGGGCCAGCTGAAGAGCGTCTCGACGAACACGACGCCGCCCAGCAGGTACCCGACCTGCAGGCCGGCCATGGTCAGCAGCGACGGCAACGTGTTGTGCACCGCGTGCCGCAGCACCTGCGCCTCGGACAGCCCCCGCGCCCGCATCGCCTCGACAAACTCCAGCCCCAGCACGTCGAGCAGCGCGGCCCGGAAGATCCGTCCGATCACGCCGGCCGGTACGAGGGCCGCGGTGAGCGCGGGCAGGAAGCCGTGCCAGAGCAGGTCGCCCAGGCCGCTGCCGTTCACGCCGTGCATGCCCGACACCGGGAACCACCGGGTGCGCAGCGACAGGTAGATGATGAAGATCAGCGCGATCGAGTACTGCGGGGCCGACACCGCCATCGACGTGATGGCCGAGCAGATCCGTCCGGCGATGCTGCGCGGGCGAAGGGCCGCGATGCCGCCGAGCGTCAGGCCCAGCACCAGCGCCAGCACCGTCGCGTACAGCGTCAGGATCAGCGTGTTGCCGAACGCGTCCACGACCAGGGGACGGGCCGGCTGCTGCCGGGCGATGCTCGTGCCGAGGTCGCCGTGCAACGCGCCGGTCAGCCAGTGCCAGTACTGGATCGGCAGCGCGCGGTCGAGCCCGAGCCGCGAACGCAGCGCGTCGCGCGTGCTCTGCGAGGCCCCTGGCCCGGCCAGCAGCGCGACCGGGTCGCCCGGGATCATCTTCACGGTGGCGAACACGATCACCGATACGCCGAACAGCACGGGCAGGACGAACAGCAGGCGGCGCAACAGGAATCTGGTCATGGGGTCTGCCTGATCGTCGGGCGCGACGCGTGTGACAGCAACGAGAGCCGGTCACCGCGATGGCGCAGGAGGGCGAAGTCGTAAGGTCGCCCGCTGTCGTCGCGGATGACCTGCTGCATCGCGAGCAGGGCGTGGCCGATCGGGACGCCGAGCACGTCGGCCACCGGCTCGTCGGCGAGTACCACCTCGATCATCAGATCGGTCTCGGCGACGGCCAGGCCGGCGTCGCTCAACAGCGAGTACCAGTGCGCCCAGCCCGGGACGGTCGCGACGGCCGCGACCGCGTCGGCCTCCGGGTAGCGCAGGTAGTTGGTGTACAGCCCGACGACCGTGCCCGCCGACAGGCCGATGTACTCGATCATCAGGCACGGCGCGCCGGGTCGCTCGTCGAGCTGGTTGGCGACGATGCCGGGCATGGGAAGTTCGCGCTGGGTGATGACGTGCGAGGAGAGCTGCCCGAAGTGCACGTCGGTGACGCCGTGCGCCTCGACGAGTCGCGCCGTGTAGCGCTGGGTCAGCACGAGCGTGCCGGTTCCGGGTAGCCGTTCCACGATGCCCTCGCGGCGCAGCAGATCCAGCGCCTCGCGGACGACCGCTCGTGATGCGCGATGGGCCAGCATCAGGTCGGCCTCGCCGGGCAGCACCCCGTCGGGGTAACTGCCCCGCAGCACCTCGGCGCGCAGCAGATCGCGCAGCCAGCGGGCCGGGTGCCGCCGCTGCAGCTTTCGCTCGGGTGCCGTCATGGATCGATGGTCGATCGCGCGCCGTTTCACGCACGTGCCTCGCGCGGTAACGCCGAAGTTTCGCCGGCTCGGGGTCCGGTGTCGTCAGGCCGAGCGACCGCGAAACGCCGAAAACTCGTGGTGCTACGCGGGTCTGCGCCGCGCTCGCGAGAACACCGCGGTGCGATCGCCCCGACCGCGGATCAGCGCGAAGTCGAATGCCCCGTCCGGACCGTAGATCACCTGCTCGGACAGCAGAACGGGCGAACCCGGGGCAATCCGCAGCAGCTCCGCGTCGTGCTCGTCGGCCACCGAGGCCTCCATCAGGAACGTCGTCTCGGCGATCTTCAGATCGGCCGCCTCGAGTAGCGCGTACCAGTCGGTACGGAACTGCTCCCGGCGCAACTCGCCCGCCTCCGGGAATCGGATGTAGTTGGTCGCCAGCCCGATCGGTTCGTCGCGGTACCAGCCGACGTAGTCGATCCGCAGCCCGGATCCGCCGGCCGGCAGGCCGAGGCTGCGCGTGGCCGTGTCCGGCAGCCGCACCTCGCGCCAGTCGAGGACCTGCACGTACATCTGGCCCGACAGCATGCTTCCGGGCTCCGGATCGACCACGCCGTGGTACTCGTTCAGGTCGAGGCTCACCGCCGCCGGACTGTGGGTGACGATCGTGCCCACGCCCTGGACGCGTCGGACCAGGCCCTCGGCTCGCAGCAAGGCCAGCGCGCCGCGCACCGCCGACCGGGCGACCCCGAATTCGGACATCAGCTGTTCTTCGCCCGGCAACCGCCCGTCGGAGAACCCGCCGCGATGCAGCTCCGAGCGCAGCAGGTCCCGCACACGCCGCGCTTCGTCAGCTCGACGGTCGGACCGGCGACTGACGTGCCCCCGGCCGGCAGTCATCCCCGCAGTGTCGCCGATACCGATTCCAGCCATGGGTCGCGTCGATGACCGTGATGTTGCCGACGAGGTGCGACGTACGGACGCGTATTGTCGGCCGGTGGCAGGCGCCGTTCGAGGACTCGCGTAGTGCGCTCGACTGCGCGGGCGTGGTTCGCCACCCACACGCACCGGCACGACGACTTCTCGGTGGATCGCCTGGTCGCGGCCAAGCAGCGCAGCGGCGAGCGCGTCAGCGTCGTCGTCCCCGCTCGCGACGAGGAGGCCACGATCGCGGCGATTGTCGCGACGATCCGTTCCGAGCTGGTCGACGCGCACGGTCTGGTGGACGAGATCGTCGTGGCCGACTCGCTCTCCTCTGATGCGACGGCCGAGGTCGCGGCGAAGGCGGGGGCCACCGTCATCGATGTGCGCGACGTCGTTCCCGAGGTCGAGGCCCGCCCGGGGAAGGGCGAGGCGTTGTGGCGATCGTTGTTCGTCGCTGGTGGGGATGTGCTGGTGTTCGTCGATGCCGACCTGACGCATTGGGGTTCACACTTCGTGACCGGGCTGCTCGGACCGGCGCTGACGTCCCAGGACACGTTGCTGGTCAAGGGCTTCTATGACCGGATCATGGAGGGCGCCCCGCCCGAGGCGGGTCATCGTCCGCAGGGTGGACGGGTCACCGAACTGGTAGCTCGGCCGTTGCTGGCCCAGATGTGGCCTGATCTTGCCGCGGTCGTGCAGCCGCTCGCCGGTGAGTGGGCCGTGCGCCGCAGCCTGTTCGAGACGCTGTCTGTTCCGGTGGGATACGGCGTCGAGTTCGCGACGCTGGTCGACACGTACAGCCGCTTCGGGCTCGATGCGATCGCGCAGGTCGACCTCGGTGCCCGAGCGCACCAGCATCAGAGCGTGCACGATCTGGGCGTCATGGCGGCCGAGATCATCGCCGTCGCCCGGCGTCGCGCCGACGGTGTCGAGCCCGCCGAGGCCGAGCTCGCGCAGTACCGCCGCGACGGTGACGGCTCGTGGGACGAGCGCCCTGTCCCCGTCACCGAACGCCCGCCCGCGATCTCCGTTCCCGCCTACGGATCACGCCGCCGGTCCTGAGGATGCCGGCCGCGTCCACGGCATGGGTCACGCCAGCCCCCGGACGGCCCGGCCGGCGGCCGGTCACCCCTGATGCCGGCGACCATGTCCAGGACCTGCCGGGTCTCCACGACGTTGTGGGCTCGATAGACCTGGGCTCCGTGCCAGGCACACACCGCGGTAGCGGCCAGGGTGCCGATCAGGCGCTGGTCGACCGGCAATCCACCGAGCGTCTCGCCGACGAAGTCCTTGTTGGACAGCGACACGAGCACCGGCCAGCCCGTAGCCACCATCCGATCGAGCTCTCGGCTCAGCTGCAGTGAATGCCGCGTGTTCTTGCCGAAATCGTGCGCCGGATCGATGAGTATCGAGCTGGGTGCCACACCCAGGGCGGCGGCGCGTTCAGCGAGCGTGGTGGTGCGCCGAATCGCGTCGGCCACGACGTCGTCGTAGGCGACGCGGTGGGGCCGAGTGCGCGGCGCCGCGGCCCCGACATGTGTGCAAACCAAGCCGACCTCGTGCGCGGCCGCGACCGTGGCCAGATCCGGATCGGCGCCGCCCCAGGCGTCGTTGAGCAGGTCGGCCCCGGCTCGGCAGACCGCGTCGCCGACCTCGCTGCGCCAAGTGTCGACGCTGATGATCAGGTCCGGGTAGGCATTGCGCACGGCGGCGACGAACTCGACGGTGCGCTCCAGTTCCTCGGCGACGGATACGTCCGCGCCGGGCGCCGCCTTGACCCCGCCGATGTCGACGATGTCGGCGCCTTCGGCAACCACGTCGGCCACGCGGTGCATCGCTTGCTCGAACGCGAACGTGGCGCCCCGGTCGTAGAACGAGTCCGGCGTGCGATTGACGATCGCCATCGTTGCGAACCGGCCCGGGGCGAACTCACGACCTCGAAGGGTCAGCACGTGCGGCACCTGCCTTGACGCGGAATCAGAAATCGACCTACTGTATTGTATGCAAAATTGGACCCAGATAGGGCGATGAGATGACAGCTCGCTTCGCAGGACAGGTGGCCGTCGTTACCGGCGCCGGCGGGGGCATCGGACGTGAGCACGCCCGGTTGCTGGCGGCGCACGGCGCGCGGGTCGTGGTGAACGACATCGGCGTACGTCAGGGCGCGAACGCCGATGCCGTCGTGCAGGAGGTCAAGGCCGCCGGTGGCGAAGCGATCGCGAGCACGGCGTCGGCGACCTGGTCCGGCGCGGCCGAAATCGTCAATCAGGCCCTGGACACGTACGGGCGGCTGGACATCCTGATCAACAATGCGATGACCGGGCACTACACGGATCTGTGGGAGGAGACGGAGAGCCAGTGGGACTCCACGCTCGACGTCAACCTCAAGGGCTACTTCGCCATGATCCGCTACGCGGCGGTGCCGATGGCCCGGCAACGGCACGGCGTGATCGTCAACACCAGCTCGGCGTCCGGCTACGGACACCCAGCGCACACCTCGTATGGAACGGCCAAGGAGGGGGTGGTCGGACTGACCCGAACGGTGGCCAGCGAGCTGGGGCGATTCGGCATACGCTGCAACGCGATCCGGCCTCAGGCGTATGCCCAGTCGGCGGCCGATTACGGCGTGGTCACCGCGAAGTGGACGCAGCTCATCAGGTACGGGATGCAGCCGCGGACCGTCGATGTGCTGCAGCGGATGATCGCCGACCCGAGCCTGTCCCCGCCGCGCAAGATCGCCCCGCTGGTCGGGTGGCTCTGCTCGGACGCGGCCGCGAACGTGAACGGCCGGACCTTCGAGGTGTGGGGAAACACGATCTCGCTGCTGAGCGAGCCCGAGCCGGTGCGTACGGTTTCGCGCGAGCAGGAGTGGGACCTGGACCTGCTCGACCAGGTGGCGCCGGTGTCGCTGGTCGACGGCCTCACGAACCGTTTCGCGTTCCACGAGTACCCCGAGCTGCGGGTGTTCCCGGCCTAATCAGATGTCAGGCCCGGCCCGTCCCGCAAGATCTGCGTCTTGCGGCCGTCAATGCAGGCGCCGCAGGAATAGCGCCGTCGTCCCGATCCTCGTACGGAGGTCCTCATGCCATCTCCGGTCTCTGCCCGTCCCGGTCGGTTCCGTCGTTTTGGCGCCGGTAGTCGTCTCGTGCTCCTCTTGGCGCTGATCGCCGCAGCGGCCGTGGTCGTGACGACCCGCGTTGCTAGCGGCGATCCTTCCGAAGGCATCTCAGGAGCAGGCGCCCAGCGCGCCGGGGTATCGATCATCGTGGCGCGGCAACTCGCCCAGGTCGCCCCTGTCGACCCACCCGTACCCGGCAATGCGGCGTTGGGAACCGTCCTCGAAGGCCCGGCGTTCGGGCCGGACGGGCTGCTCTACTTCGTGCGGGCGACGGCCCCGTCCGGCCAACCGAAGATCATCGCTTTCGACCCCATGACGCGGCGCTCCCGCGGCATTTACACCGACGACCACAGCATCCTCTCCTCGGTGCAGTTCAGCCCGGCGGACGGCAAGCTGTACGCAACAGACTTCACCGGCGCGATCCACCGCCTCAACCGGGACGGGACGGGATTCACGACGGTGGTTTCTGGTCCGGTCCTCGGCAGCCCCATGGTTGTCGACGACCTGGCGTTCGACCGTTCGGGCGCCATGTTCGCGGTTGACATGCGCGGTACCCCATGGAGCCCGGTCGGCCGGCTCATTCGATTCGACCCCGACGGTTCACACCCGACGCTCCTGCTGGACGGGCTCGCCGCACCGAACGGCATCTCGTTCACGCCCGACTTCTCCGCGTTGTGGGTCAGCGAGTTCACCGCCGGTCGCGAGGACTACCTGCCCTTGTCGGGCGACCACACTGCGATCGCCACGGGGATCGGTGCCGGCCACATCGGTATGTACATCAGCGTCGGGCAGGCGCAGTTGGACTCCAACGCCGTCGACACGGCCGGCAACATCTATCAGTGCGTATTCGACGGCGGCGAGGTACGTGTCTTCACGCCCGACGGTTCCCTCGTCGCCAAGATCGTCGTGCCGCAGACGCTTCCCCGCGACGAGTTGCTGACCACCAACCTCGCCATCAAGCCCGGCACCCGCGCCGGCTACCTTGTGGTCGGCGGCCACAGCGGGGGCTTCGTCTACTCGTTCAAGAGCCTCGCACCAGGCGGCTGGCAGTCCAACGGCGGCGGCGCGTAGCCGCTACCGCAGACCTCCGAGGCGTGGAGACGCGTCTACCTCAGGCTCGAGCCGGCGTCGACGCGCAGCGCGCTGCCGGTGAAGTACCGCGACTCGTCCGAGCAGAGGAACAGCACCGCATTGGCGATGTCCTCGGCCTCGACGAAGTCGGTGGGGATCGCGTTCACGAGGGCCAGCACGTCCTCGGGGTTGGCATTGGCGAAGCGGTCGCGCACCATGTCGTTGTCGACCATCGGCGTGTTGACGCCGGTGGGGTGCACGACGTTCACCCGGATGTTGTGTGCGGCCAGGATGCTCGCGTAGTTCTCGGCGAGATTGACCAGCCCGGCCTTGGCCGCGCTGTAGCCGAGCAGTCCGAGGGTGCGCGCGCCCAGCGTGCGCATCATGGGTTGCACCGCGGCCATCGAGCTGGTGATGACGATCGAGCCGCCCGTGCCCTGCTTCAGCATTCGCGGCCAGGCCACCTCGACGGTGTTGAGGACGCCGGTCAGCAGGATGTCCAGACAGTCCTGCCAGGCTTGCATCGTGTCGGCGTTGCGACCCCACACCGGCATGATGCCGGCGTTGGCGACCACGAGATCGATGTGGCCGAACTCGGCTTGACCCTCTTCGAAGACCGCGCGCAGTGCCTCGGCGTCGCGGACGTCGCCGGCCTTGGCGATGATGCGCCGGTCGGCCTGCTCGACGAGTTTCACCGTCTGCTGCAGGTCGTCCGGCGTGCTCATCGGATAGTCGACGGTGTCGACCTGGGCGCAGAGGTCGATGCCGACGATGTCGGCGCCCTCGCTGGCCAACTTGAGTGCGTGCGCTCGTCCCTGCCCCCGGGCCAGCCCGGTGATGAATGCAACTTTGCCCGTGACCCGTCCGGTCATGCTGTCACCAATCCTTGTGAAGTCGGATGTGCACTCGATCTACGGTTTCGGATGACGCCTCAGCCGGCGTAGAGGTCGAACTCGATGGGCAATCGCTCGGGGGTGAGCACGACGCCGTTGGCCATCTCGACCTGCTCACCAGCGGCCACGCGCAGGTTGGTGATCCGGCGCAGCAGCGCGCCGAAGGCGATCTCTATCTGCATTCGGGCGAAGTGCAGCCCGATGCAACGGTGGATTCCCAGACCGAATGCCGCGTGTGGATTCTGCTCTCGGTCGAAGTCCAGGACGTCGGGATCATCGAACCGAGCGGGATCACGGTTGGCCGAGGCGAAGTGCAACGCGATGCGATCGCCCGCCTTGAGCGGACAACCGTTGAGCACGGTGTCGGCGGTGACCGTCCGGGCCTGGAACGTCACTGGCGTCTCGTAGCGGAGGAACTCGTCCAGGTCCGCGCGGATCCAACGGGGATCACGAATCCGCGGTTCCACACTCGGGTCCTCGATCAGGTGCCGAACGATGTTGCCCAGCGTGGCCTTCGTCGTGTCGAGACCGCCCAGGAAAAGTACGACGACGACGCCGACCTGTTCCTCCAGCGTCAGCGGCCGACCTTCGACGGTGCCGTTCACGATCGCCGACAGCACGTCGTCGGTGCCGGTCGGGCGCGCGGCCCGAGCACGCAGAAACTCCTCGGCGATCGCAGCCGTGTCGGTGAACGCCTCGACGGTGCCCTCGCTGGAGATTCGAGCCACCGTCACCGCCGCGCGGTTGACGCGGTCCTCGTTGTCGTCATCGAGGACGACCCGAGCCAGGTTGCCCGCGGTGAACGGGATCGCGAAGTCGTGCATGAACTCGAACGGCCCGCGCGCGGCCAGCTCGGCCACCATGGCCTCGGCCCGCTCGCGCATGATCGGCTCGAAGCGGGCCAATGCCGTCCGGGAGAAGTACGGGTTGAGCTGGCGCCGGTAGTCGGCGTGCGTCGGCGGATCCTCGGTGACCGGCGGCATCCTGATCGGCGTGCCGCGCAGACCCGGCTCGGCCGAGCTGTAGATGAGCGGATCTTCGGCAACCGCCCGGACGTCGTCGTAGCTGGTGACGATGTAGTAGCCGTCGTCGGCGTCCGTCCGCAGCACCGGGCACGAGGTCCGGGCGTAGCCGAGTACCTCCCAGAGCCGCTTGCCGTGTCTCGGGTCGTAGAGGTCGAAGTGGGCAGCCAACTCCTCGACCGATGCGGCCCCTGCGTCAACCGTCGTCACCCATGCCTCCTTGATCCACGGTCCGACTAGAGGCGGATGAAGACCGACTTCAGCTCGGTGAACGCGTCCAGCGACCGTTCGCCGAGTTCCCGCCCGATACCGGACTGCTTGAAACCGCCGAACGGGAAGGTCAGGTCCAGCTCGCCGTGGGTGTTGACCCACACGACGCCGGCTCGGATGCGGCCGGCCAGCTGGTGCGCGTCGGACACGTTGCGGGTCGCGATGGCCGCGGCCAGCCCGTAGCTGGTGTCGTTGGCGATCCGCACCGCCTCGTCGGTGTCCCGGAACGGGATGACGGCGGCGACCGGGCCGAATATCTCCTCGCGGGCCAGCCGCATGTCGTTGTGCACGTCCTCGAAAACGGTCGGCTGGACGAAGAAGCCGGGACTGTCGATGCGGTCGCCGCCGACCGCGACGCGGGCTCCCTCGTTCTTGCCGATGTCGACGTAGGAGTTCACGCGAGTGAACTGCTCGGCCGAGATCAGCGGACCGATCCGGGTGTCGGCGGCGAACGGATCGCCGACGCGATAGGCGGCGACCTGCTCAGCCAGGGCCTTGGCGAACTCGTCGTGCACCGAGCTGTGCACGAGGATGCGGGTTCCGGCCACGCAGACCTGCCCGGTCATGGTGCAGAAGCCGCTGGCCGCATTGCGCGCCGCGACCTCCAGGTCGGCGTCGGGCAAGATGATGTGCGGCGACTTGCCGCCGAGCTCGAGCGTCACCCGCTTCAGATTCCCGACCGACGCAGTGAGAACGGCCTTGCCGGTCTCGGTGGAGCCGGTGAACGAGACCTTGTCGATGTCCGGATGAGCCGAGATCGCCGCGCCGGCCCGCTCGCCGTAGCCGGTGACCACGTTGACGACGCCGGGCGGCAGGTCGACATCCTGCAGCAGCTCGCCGAAGCGCAGGGCGGTCAGGGGTGTTTGTTCGGCCGGCTTCAGGATGAAGGTGTTCCCGCACGCCAGCGCCGGCGCGATCTTCCAGGCGGCCATGACCAGCGGGCCGTTCCACGGGATGATGCCGGCGCACACCCCGATCGGCTCGCGGACCGTGTAGCAGTGCACGCTCGCGTCGACCGGGTTGACGGTGCCGAGCAGCTTCGTCGGCCAGCCGGCGTAGTACCGGAACGTCTCGGCCGCATTGCCGATCATGTAGCGGGTGACGCCGATCGGCATCCCGGTGTCGAGGCATTCGAG
>DASXYE010000397.1:0-4142 GCA_036502695.1 Jatrophihabitantaceae bacterium | reverse complement strand
TGGGACGGTCCGGCGCCCACCAGATCGCGCAGTCCGCGCTCGGTCGGGTCGCTCCGGCGGCGTTTGATCGGCGGCTTCGCCTCGCCCGGGGACGCGCTCGGGGACGCGCTCGGGACGCTGCTCGGGGCCGGGGCGGCGGCCGGCCCGGGGCGTTCGGGCGGCGGGGCGGGACGCGGCGGGACGGCGGCGTCGTCCACTCCGGGTGTGACAGCGGTTGCCGGATCATCGGTGCGGGAGATGCCGACCCCGGCCCGCCACACGGCCCGGCGGCGCCGGCGTCGCGGGGGAATCGGGTCGTCTGTCACATCGGGCATTGTGCCGCAGTCCTCGTCGAGTCGGTGGCGATCCGGTGGCGATTTGGTGTGCATGGTTGCCTTCTGGGGTCCGGCGCGAGACCGTGCCTGTGCCATGGCGATCCGGATGCCTCGCTTGTTGCCGCCGCGGTTGGTGCGCGCGGCCCGTCGGCGTGCCCGCCGGATGAGCGATCGCAGCCTGTTCCTGGCCGTCCTGGCGTTCACCCTGGGCGGGACGCTCTGGTCGTTCCTCGACTACAGCCACAACGTCCGCATCGCCGGGGTCGCGATCATGGCCATGGTGTTCGCGTCCCTCGTGCTGAACACCGTCTACATGGTCACGCTGGTGGTCGTCCTCGTCGGCTGCGTGCTCGTCGTGGTGGTACCGCACGAGCAGGTGACCAACCAGCTGACCGCCAGCGGCGTCGTGATGTTGACCTCCGTCGCCGCGGTGGCCATCGTCCAGGCCAGCCGGCGCGACGCCCTGGGCCTGCGCCGCATCAGCGCCGAGGGAGTGCTGGAACGGGTGCGCCAGCGGCTGAGCGTGCAGGGCCGGGTTCCCGCGCTGCCGCTGGGCTGGCACGTGGACGTCGCGCAGGAGGCGGCCAACCGGGCCGCGTTCGCCGGCGACTTCGTGTCCGCGCGACTGCACGACATCGACGGCGTGCCGCACCTCGAGGTGGTGCTGGTGGACGTCTCGGGCAGCGGCATCGAGGCCGGCTCACGTGCGCTGCTGCTGTCCGGCGCGGTCGGCGGGCTGCTGGGCGCCGTCCCGGCCGAGACGTTCCTCGACCAGGCCAACAGCTACCTGCGCCGGCAGAGCTGGGGCGCGGACTTCGCCTCGGCCAGCCACCTGCGGCTCAACCTGGCCACGTCCGAGTACGAGATCCGCAACGCCGGGCACCCGCCGCCACTGCGCTGGGCCGGCGCCGACCACGCCGCCGTGCGTACCGCCGGCAGCGGCACCGTGCTGGGCATCGTCGACGACCTGGCCCTGCGCGCCGACGCCGGGACGCTTGAACCGGGCGACGCGCTCGTCCTGTACACCGACGGGCTGATCGAGGATCGGCCCACCGATCTCGACGCGAGCATCAGCCGGCTCGAGCTCGAGGTCGGACGCACCGTCGCGGCGCACTCCGTCGCCGACCTGGCCCGGCAACTCACCGATCGGCCGCGCAGCATTCCGGACGACTGCACCGTCGTCGTGGTGTGGAACGACGGGGGCGGACGGGCGGACCGGCCGGCCGAGGCGGAGATGCGCACCGTGCCGGGGCGTGCCTTGCGATTGCGCCGCCGCTCGACCGCCGGCCGGTAGTTCGACCGTCATCGCCGCTGGCGAACACACAGCGGGTTCCTGGGTGACGCTGGGTACCGTGATCCGATGGACGAGAACCGGGCCCGGCACGTGGTCGACGCGCTGCGCGAGCAGGGCATCAACGCGCGCACCGCGAAGGAGGGGGTGTACCAGTTCGGTGTCCGCATCGCCCTGCCCGACGGGCGCGAGGCGATCTGGGACAGCGACGGCACCGCCGGACTCGAGGCGCAGGTCATGCGTGACGGGATGCTGGTCGGGTTCGTGCCGTCGATCGACGGGTCCGAGGACTTCGACGAGCAGCAGGTGATCGACACCATCCTGCGCACCGACTACGACAAGCCGATCGCCGTGCAGCGCCGCACCCCGGCCCCGACTCCCGCCGCCCGGCCGCTGCCGCGCGAGGGTGGCGTGTTCCGTCGCTTCCTCGACGGCTTCCGCTACAAGTAGCGGTTACTGGTCCTGCTGGTTGAGGGCGGCTCGGACGCCGGCCTGGAACCGGGTGTGCGCGCCGAGCTTGGTCATCAGCGCCGCGATGTGCCGTTGCACGGTGCGGTAGCCGAGCGTCAGCTGCCGGGCGATCGCCTCGTCGGTCAGCCCGGACAGCAGCAGTGTCACCAGCCGGTGCTCGTCGACCGTGCTGCGCCGCCCGCCGGCCCCGGGTTGGGCCGGTACTCGCATCGGCAGGGCGCGTTCCCACAGCCCGTCGAACAGCGTGGCCAGCGCCGCGAGCAGGGCCGGCGCATGCACGACGACCGCTGACTCGACGGTCGTCGGCTCGCGCTGCAGGGGCAGCACGGCGTGCCGGCGATCCACGAGGTAGAGCTTCATGGGGACGGCCGGCAGCACCCGGGCCTGCTGCCCGGCGACGAGCAGCTGCTCGACCTCGTGCAGGCCGCCCGGCGCCTCGACGGCGGCCCGCTCGTAGATCGTGCGGCACGCCACGCCGCGTCCGATCAGCTCGCGTTCGCCGGCGGCCGTGCCGGGCGCGTCCAGGTAGGGCGCCTTGTCCAGGCAGCACACCTCGTGCCGGGCGCTGAACTGCAACTGGGTGATGCGCTGTTGCACGGCGCGCTGGCCGGTCACGACCTCGATCAGGGTGGCGCCGTCGCCGGTCGTCGACCGGGCCTGGTAGCGCTGCGAGAGCTCGGCCACCCGCTCGCGCGCGCGGCGCAGGCGCTCGGCGTAGTCGGCCAGTGGCGTGTCCAGGGCGATGTCCGGGTCGACCGCGAAATAGCGTCGCTCGGGGCCGTCGTCGTGCGTGACGAATCCGCGGGCCTGCAGTCGGGCGACGACGGCCGTCACCAGGGCGGTGCGGTCCCAGGCCTTCGCCAGCTCGGGCAGCGTCGAGGCCGGCCGGGTGATGATCAGCTCGTATGCGGCCAGCTCGTCCGGGCTGAACCCGGCCGCCGCGAGTGCCCCCGATTCGCTCACGCCGAGATCGACCGCTCGGTGGTGAGCCAGCCCCGGCGGATCGCCTGGTAGCCGGCCTGGAACCGCGTGACGGCATCCAGCCGGTGCATCATGTCCTTGAGGTAGCGGCGCACGGTGCGCTCGTTGCAGCCGAGCTGCCCGGCGATCGCCTGATCGGTGAACCCGGCCGCGAGCAGTGGCAGCAGGTCGCGGTCGATGTCGGTGGGCGCGTCGCCGGCGTCGGGCAGCTGGGCGTGACCGTTGCGCACCTGCAGCGGGATGGCGCGATCCCAGTACATCTCGAACAGCGCCGACAGCGCGTCCAGCAGCACCGAGTCGTGCACGACCAGCGACGTCTCGATGTCGGTCGGCTCGTGCTGCAGCGGCAGCAGCGCCATCGGGCAGTCGCTGAGCACCAGCTTGAGCGGGACGTCGGTGACCCGCGCCTGCTCGCCGTGGGCCAGGCCGGCTTCGAGGTCAGCCAGCCGACCGGGCAGCTCCAGGCCCTGCCGGTCGTACAGCACCCGGTACCGGACGCCGCGGCGCAGCAGGTCGAGCTCGAGCGTGTTCACCTGAGGCGAGCGCGCCAGGTACGGCGGCGCGTCGAAGCAGCGCACCTCGTGCCGGGCCTCGTGCTGCATCCGCACGTACCGCTCGCCGATCGCGGCCCGTCCGCGCACGACCTCGACGAGCTGCACGGGATCCGAGCGACGCGCCGCGTGCCGGAACGCCGCGGACAGCTCCGCGCGCCGGCGACGGGCCACGGTCAGCGCCCGGTCGCCCCGCTGGGCCAGCGCGTCGAAGGCGATGTCCGGGGGGACCGTCTGCCAGCTGGGCGGGTCGCCGGGCAGCCGCACGACCAGGCCGAGCTCCTCGAGGCGCACCAGCAGCTCGGGCAGCCGCGACGCCCAGGACCTGCCGGCAACCAGGGCGTCCAGGTCGGTGCTCGGCACGGGCGAACGACCGAGCAACCACTCGTAGAGGTCCTCTTCGTCTGCAGACAGCCCGAGCACCGCCAACATGCGCTCATCGTCGCGTATAGCCCGGGTGAGGTCTAGCCGTTTCGCGACTTTGGCGTGAAACGGGCGTCACGGGATCTTCCATCGTTGTAGCCGAGATGTCAG
>DASXYE010000396.1:0-27775 GCA_036502695.1 Jatrophihabitantaceae bacterium | reverse complement strand
GGGTTCGCCGCGCCGGCGCTCGTCCTGGTCGCGATCTTCCTCGTCTTCCCGGCGGTGTGGACGCTCTACCTCGGCCTGCTCGACTACAGCCTGGGCGGCACGACCGCGCAGCATCCGGAATACGTCGGGCTGCGCAACTACAGCGACGCGCTCAGCGATCCGCTGTTCACCAAGGCGCTGTACCTGACGCTGATCTATGTCGGGTTCTCCGCCGTGCTCGGCCAGAACGCGCTCGGCTTCCTGCTGGCCTGGTACTTCCGATCGGCGCGTGCCTGGGTGCGCGTGACGTTGAACGTGCTGGTGCTGCTGGCCTGGATCCTGCCCGGGTCGGTGGTGGCCTTCCTGTGGCAGGCGTTGCTGGATCGGCAGAACGGCACGCTCAACACGGTGCTGCACACCACGGGCACGGCGTGGACGATCGATCACCCGATGGCTGTGATCATCATCTTCAACATCTGGCGTGGCACCGCGTTCTCGATGCTGCTGTACTCAGCCGCGCTGAATACCGTCCCGACATCGCATCTCGAGGTGGCCCGCCTGGCCGGCGCTCGTCCCTGGCAGCAGTTGCGTGACATCGTGCTGCCCACGGTCCGTCGGCACGTGCTGACCAACACGCTGTTGATCACGCTCTGGACGTTCAACGACTTCACCCCCTACCTGCTCACCGGTGGTGGGCCGGACAACAAGTCACAGACGCTGCCGGTGTACATCTACAAGACAGCCTTGCTGGGTAAGCAACAACTCGGCTACGGGTCGGCGTTCTCGCTGCTGTTGCTGATCGCCAACCTGATCCTGGCGCTGATCTACATCCGGCTGTTGCGGGTGAAGCGATGACGCCGCGCGACATCGTCACCCGCATCGGTATGTACGTCGCGGTATGCCTGGCCATCGTGTTCTTCGCGCTGCCGCTGCTGTGGTTGATCCTGACGCCGTTCTCGAAGCACCCGTCCTACAAGGCCACCCTGGACGGGCTGTCGCTGGACAACTTCGACAAGCTGTTCCACAACCCGCAGACGTGGCGGTCGCTACGCAACTCGATCTACCTCGCCGGCGGCACGGGGATCCTGGTGATCGTGACGGCAGCGCTGGCCGCCTACGCCCTGTCGCGGGTGCGCATCCCGGGACGAGACCAGCTGCTGTACGCGCTGCTGTTGCTGTCGTCCATCGTCACGGGCACGGCCGCGATGGTGCCGCTGTACCTGATGCTGTATCAGCTCAACCTGCTCGACAAGCAGTTCGCCGTGGTGCTCGTACTGAGCGGTGGCCTGCTGCCGGCAGCGGTGTTCATGCTCAAGGACTTCGTCGACGGCATCCCGCGCTCGTACGAGGAATCGGCGCGCGTGTTCGGCGCCTCGCCGGGGCAGATCCTGCGCCACATCGCACTGCCGCTGATCCGCCCGGGCATGGCCACCGTCGGGGTGTGGGCGGTCGTGCAGGTGTGGGGCAACTTCCTGATCCCGTTCATCCTGCTCAGCAATCCGGACAAGCAGCCGGCCGCCGTGGTGATGTACACGTTCTACGACACGGGTGGTCAGCCGAACTTCGCGCTGATCTCGACGTTCGCGCTCGTGTACTCGATCCCGGTCATCGTGCTCTACCTGATCGTCAACAAGCGTTACGGCTTCTCGTTCCAAGGGGGTATCAAGGGCTGATGGCGTCGGTGGAGATGCTCGGGTTGGTGAAGCAGTACCCGAACGGGGTTCGGGCGGTCGACGGCATCGACCTGACGATCGGCGACGGCGAGTTCTTCGCGCTGCTCGGTCCGTCCGGATGCGGCAAGACCACGTTGTTGCGGACGCTGGCCGGGCTCGAGGTCGCCACCGAGGGCACGATCATGATCGGCGACGACAACGTCACCGGCCAGCAACCGGGCGAGCGCGACGTGGCCATGGTGTTCCAGGACTACGCGCTGTTCCCGCACATGACGGTCAGCCAGAACATCGCATATCCCTTGCGGATCAAGGGGGTTCCCCGCGCCGAGCGGACGGCGCACGCCGCCGAGACCGCGTCCGGGCTGAGCCTCGGCGCGCTGCTCGAGCGGCGTCCGGCACAGCTGTCGGGTGGCCAGCAGCAGCGCGCGGCGCTGGCCCGGGCGATCGCCGTGCACCCCCGCGTGTTCCTGTTCGACGAGCCGCTCTCGAACCTCGACGCGCGCCTTCGCCTCGAGGCGCGGACGTTCCTCAAGAAGCTGCAGCAATCCCTGGGCGTCACCACGGTATTCGTCACGCACGACCAGGCCGAGGCGCTGGCGATGGCCGACCGGATGGCGGTGATGGACTCCGGCCGGATCCGGCAGGTCGGCACGCCGCGCGAGGTGTTCCAGCGCCCCAGCAACACGTTCGTCGCGAACTTCATCGGGGCCACGCCGATGAACCTGCTCGATGCCGTCGTCACGGGCAGCAACCTGGACTTCGACGGCTTCACCCTGCCCATCCCGCCGGCGTTCGAGCGGCACGTGCAGGACGGCGACAAGGTCGTCTACGGCCTGCGCCCGGAGTACCTGACCATGCTCACCCGCGAGACCCCGGGCGCCGTGCCGGGCACGGTGGCCACCGTCGAGAACCTCGGCGTCAGCGTGCTGGTGACGGCCGAGGCCGGCTCGCAGTCGCTCGGCGCGGTGGTGCCGGAGGCCGACGAGCCGGCCGTCGGGGCCCGGGTCTGGCTGCACCCGGCCGCCGAGCGGGTGCTGCTGTATCGGGCCGACGACGGTGAGCTCGTCTCGTCGTGATCGTGGGCCGACCCGCCGTGCGGCAGCCCGATCCGGGCAGGAAGGATCTGCACCATGCATGACGATCACGTCCTGATCGAGCAGCGGTTGCGCCGCACGCTGAGTCGGGTCGAGCGAGCCGTGTACACCCAGCGGGCTCCCCTCGACGTCGCCGTGTGGCCGGTCGACGGTGAGCCGGTGCCGGTGGCCGAGGCATTGGCGGCGAAGTACGAGCCGGCCCGGGTGGGCGATCGATGGGGTCCGCCGTGGGGCACGGCCTGGCTCAAGATCACCGGTGCGGTGCCCGAGACCTGGGCCGGACGCCGCGTCGAGGCCCTGATCGACATCGGCTTCCGGGCGACCGAGTACACGGGATTCCACGCCGAGGGGCTGGTGTACCGGCGCGACGGCTCGCCGGTCAAGGCGCTCAACCCGCCGACCCAGTGGGTGCCCATCGCAGCCGACGAACCGGTCGAGCTGTACGTCGAGGCCGCCGCCAACCCGATCATCCTCGAACGGGACAACCTGTTCTGGCCGACCCAGCTGGGCGACAAGAGCACCGCCGGCAGCGAGCCGCTCTACCGCATCGAACGGGTCGAGCTGGCGATCCTCGAAGAGACCGTGTGGGAGCTGCAGCACGACCTCGAGGTGCTGGGCCAGCTCGAGGCCGAGCTGGATCTCGGCGACCCCCGCCGGTGGCAGATCCTGCGCGCGCTCGACCGGGCGTTGGATCGCATCGACCTGCAGGACATCGTCGCCACGGCGCCACAAGCCCGGGCCGAGCTGACCGACGTCCTGGCCACCCCGGCCCGGGCGTCCGCGCACCGGGTGAGCGCCGTCGGCCACGCGCACATCGACTCGGCCTGGTTGTGGCCGACCCGCGAGACGGTCCGCAAGGTAGCGCGCACCTGCGCGAACGTCACCGAGCTGATGCACAGCCATCCTGAGCTTATTTACGCGATGTCGTCGGCCCAGCAACTGGCCTGGCTGCGCGACGAGAGGCCGGAGGTATACAGCCGGGTTGCCGATCGGGTGAAGGCCGGTCAGTTCGTGCCGGTCGGCGGCATGTGGGTCGAGTCCGACACGAACATGCCGGGCGGCGAGGCGCTGGCCCGGCAGTTCGCCCATGGCAAGCGGTTCTTCCTGGACGAGTTCGGCGTCGAGACCGAAGAGGTGTGGCTGCCCGACTCGTTCGGCTACAGCGCCGCGCTGCCGCAGCTGATCGCGCTGAGCGGGTCACGGTGGTTCCTGACCCAGAAGATCTCGTGGAACCAGACGAACAAGTTCCCGCACCACACGTTCTGGTGGGAGGGCCTGGACGGCACCCGCATCTTCACCCACTTCCCCCCGGTCGACACGTACAACTCGAAGCTGGCCGGCTCGGAGCTGGCCCACGCGGTGCGCAACTTCGCCGACAAGGGCGGTTCCACCGGGTCGATCGTGCCGTTCGGGTTCGGCGACGGCGGCGGCGGTCCGACCCGCGACATGCTGGCCCGGGCGAAGCGGCTGCGCGACCTGGACGGTTCGCCGCGCGTGGTCATCGAGCGGCCGGCCGAGTTCTTCGCGCGCGCCGAGGCGGAGTACGCGGACGCCCCGGTCTGGACGGGCGAGATGTACCTGGAGTTCCACCGCGGCACGTACACCACGCAGGCCAAGACCAAGCAGGGCAACCGGCGCAGTGAACACCTGCTGCGCGAGGCCGAGCTGTGGTGCGCCACGGCGGCCGTACGCCACGGTACGGAGTACCCGTACGAGGCGCTCGACCGCATCTGGAAGCTGGTGCTGCTGCAGCAGTTCCACGACATCCTGCCCGGGTCGTCGATCCATTGGGTGCACCGCGAGGCGGCGGCCAACTACGCCGCCGTCGCGGAGGAACTGAACGGCCTGATCGACAGCACCCTGCGCACGCTGGCCGGCACCGGCGACACCCCGCTCGTGTTCAACGCCGCGCCGCACGCCCGCAACGAGGTGCCGGCACTGGGTGGTGGCGCGGCGGCCCAGCCAACGCCCACGACGGTAACTGCCGACGGCGAAGGCTACGTCCTGGACAACGACGCGCTGCGGGTGACCGTCGACGGGCGCGGCCTGCTGACCTCGGTGCTCGACAACGGCCGCGAGGTGCTGGCCCCGGGCACCGTCGGCAACCTGCTGCAGCTGCACCCGGACAACCCGAACGTCTTCGACGCCTGGGACATCGACGCGTTCTACCGGCACGTCGCCACCGACCTCACCGACGCCGCGGTGTCCACAGTGGACGGTGGCGTGCGTGTCGCCCGGCGGTTCGGCGAGTCGACGATCACGCAAGTGATCACCCTCGACGGTGGCACCGTCGCGTTCGACACCGATATCGACTGGCACGAGCGCGAGAAGCTGCTCAAGGTCGGCTTCGACCTGGACGTCGCGGCCGACCGGTCCGCGTCGGAGATCCAGTTCGGGCACGTCTACCGGCCGACCCACTCGAACACCAGCTGGGACGCCGCCAAGTTCGAGATCTGCGCCCACCGGTTCGTGCACGTCGCCGAGCCGGGATACGGCGTGGCCGTCGTGAACGACAGCACCTACGGCCACGACGTGACCCGCCGCCCGCGCCAGGGCGGCGGCACCACCACCGTGGTGCGGCTGTCGCTGCTGCGGGCCCCGCGCAGCCCCGATCCGGAGACCGACCAGGGTCAGCACCACCTGCGGTACGCCCTCGTGCCCGGCGCCGGCATCGTCGACGCGGCCCGGGCCGGCTACCGGATCAACCTGCCGGAACGGCAGCTCACCGGCGGCGGATCCGTCGAGCCGCTCGTCACGGTCGACGACGACGGCGTGATCGTCGAGTCGGTGAAGCTGGCCGACGACCGGTCCGGCGACGTCGTCGTGCGGCTGTACGAGGCCCGCGGCGGCAAGGCCACAGTCACCCTGCGGCCCGGGTTCGCCGCGGTGCGCGCCCAGACCGTAGATCTGCTCGAACGCCCGCTCGGCGAGCTGCCGCTGACCGACGCCGGCGTTGCGCTGGCGTTACGTCCGTTCCAGATCCTGACCGTGCGATTCACAGCCGGTTCAGCGGCTGGGTGAGGTCAGCACATATCCTGACGGTGCCCCCGTAGCCCAACGGCAGAGGCAGACCCCTTAAAAGGGTTCCAGTGTCGGTTCGAGTCCGACCGGGGGCACAGCAGCCGGGGTGGGGGTCCAACCCGCCAGGGCCTGGCACTGGGCCTCGGCCCGCTCGATCGCGTCCGGCTCGACGAGGACGCCCTGCCGCTCGTACCGCTGGCGGTGCGCGTTCGTGGGCAGCGCCAGGCCCACAGCGGCGGCATCACCCGCCACGTTCATGCGGCGCCGTCATGCGCAGCCTGGGTCACGCCGCCGGATGCGCTCGGCCGGTCGGATGCTGATCCGCCCGTCCTGATCGCCGCCCGGTACCAGTAGTAGCTGTCCTTGGGGGTGCGGGTGAGGGTGTCGAAGTCGACGTGCACGAGTCCGAATCGCTGGCTGAATCCCTCGGCCCATTCGAAGTTGTCGAGAAGTGACCAGACGAAATACCCGCGCAGGTTCACGCCGCCGGCGATGGCTGCGCCCGCGGCGTCGACGTACCTGGATAGGTAGGAGACGCGATCCGGATCCACGACGGTTCCGCCGTTCGGGGCGGCATCGGCGAACGCTGCGCCGCTCTCGGTGACGTAGAGCGGCAGCTTGGTGTACTCGGCGCTGACCCGCAGCAGGACGTTGCGCAGACTCTCGGGTTCGATGCTCCAGCCGAATCCGGTGGTGGGTGGTGGAGGTGGAACGTCCCGAGCGCCGAGATGGGGCTCATCGGGATCGGCAGCGACCACTACGCGGTGGTAGTGGTTGATGCCGAGGTAGTCGATCGGGGCGGCCACGACCTGCAGGTCGCCGTCGCGGATCACGTCGAGCGCGCCGGTCGGTTCGTAGTGCGCCAACATGTCGGCTGGATACGTTCCGCGCAGGATCGGGTCGAGGAAAAATCTGTTGTTGTTGCCGTCGACCCGTTTGGCCGCCGCGTGGTCCTCGGCTGAATCGCTGGCGGGTTGCACATCGGTCAGCAGCAGGCTGACACCGACCCGGCTGTCCGGCGCGGAGTCCCGGATCGAGGCCGTCGCCCATCCGTGGGCCAGGTTGACGTGGTGGGCTGCGCGCACGGCCGACGGCAGATCTCGGATGCCGGGAGCATGCGCACCGACGCCGTAGCCGAGGAATGCCACGCACCACGGTTCGTTGATCGTGCCCCAGTCGGTGACGAGGTCGGCGAAGGCGGGGACCACGAGCGCGACGTAGTCGGCGAAGCGCTGGGCGGTGCCGCGGCTGCTCCAGCCGCCTTCGTCTTGCAGCGGCTGCGGCAGGTCCCAGTGGTAGAGGGTGACGAACGGACGGATACCGCGTGCACGCAGAGCGGTGAGAAGTTGGCGGTAGAAGCGCACACCGGCCGGGTTCAGCTTGCCCCGTCCGGTCGGCTGCAACCGGGCCCAGGAGAAGGACATTCGATAGGCGCTCGCGCCTAGCTCGGTGAGCAGGTCGAGGTCTTCTGGCCAGCGGTGGTAGTGGTTGCAGGTCGTGGCTGCGGTCTGGCCGCGATGGGTGTTGCCGGGCGCAGCAGCGAAGGTGTCCCAGATGGACGGGCCGCGGCCGTCCTCGTCCACGGCGCCCTCGATTTGGTATGCGGCCGTCGCGACGCCCCAGAGGAAGTCATCAGGAAAGGAAGGCATGTCGTCTCTCTCATTCAACTGTCGGATGTGGACGGCGGATTGAGTTGCCGTGTCATCGGCGCACGGCCAACACCCGATACCCAGCCCGGCTGGAGATGGCGAACGTGCCATCGACGGGTTCGACGGTGTGTCCGGTGGCGAGGTCCTGCAGCCGGGCGGCGTGCAGCTCCGGCGAGGTGATCAACTCGACCCGGCCGGGTGGCCGCTCGCCCCACTGCACGACGTGAACAAAGGCGGTCGAGCCGGTCTGGCTCAGCGTCGTGAGCGTGTCCGCGGCGGCGGTGCGCACCGGTGCGCGAATCCCGGCGGCGGTCAGCTGATCAAGCAGAGCGCCCGCGTCAATGACGTGGACGCCGCTCTCCGTCGCCGCGGCGATGAGCGCCGGCGGGGTGGTCGACTCGGGCGGGATGATCAGCGTGCGGGTTGCCGATGGCAGCGGCTCGTTCGTGTCCCACAGGTCATAGAGCTGGCCTCCGCGCGTCAGGGTGGTGAGCGTGTCCAGCCAGTGGCGGTAGGCGGTTGCCTCGGCCGGGTTGCCCCACGCCACGTCAGGTAGCCGGGCTGTCCCGGTCGCCGCGTAGGCCCGGTAGGCGTCGGGCCGGTGCCACGCGACGGTCACGGTCGTGGCGGGCCGGGCAATGGTCAGCTCGGGGTTCTCGGTGAGCAGTCTGACGATTCGGCGTACGCGAGCGGCGGCATCCCGTGGCGTGCCGTCGCTGCCGATCGGCGCGAATTCCCAGTTCTCCCGGTCAACGAGCATGTACAGGTTGAACCCGCTGAATCCGACGGCGAGCGCCGCACCCCACCAGGCTTCCTGCTCGGCCGGCTCGGGGTCGGGGTAGTCCACGACTTCGCCGGGGGAACGCCAGATCCCGGACTGCAGCTCCGGGATCCACGCGAGCGGCTCACCTGCTGCCCGGGCGGTCGCCGCCGACAGGGCGAGGCGGCTGATCGCGTCGACGGCCAGCGGTGGCAGGTAGTAGTGGTCCTCGCCGGTGCTCGCTCCGGTGTGCGTCCGGATGACCGCGTGCGACTGCGGCACGTCGTGGACGGGATGGGTGTTGAGGTTGACCGTGAACAGCAGGTCGGCAGCACCGAGGCGGTGGTGAACGGACTGCAGCCTCGACAGGTGCTCGGCGATCGACCACTCGTGAAACCGGGTCCAGTCACACCGCCGGGTGGGGCTGCCCGGATCGTCCGGTCGCGGCGGCTCTGCAGCGGCCCACGAGGTGAGCTCCGGCTGCGTCCACGCCTGGGAGAGCTCAGCCGTGGACGGGTAGTGCCGGGTCAACCAGTTCCGAAAGGCATCCACGGCCGCAGGGTGGTAGTCGGCTCCGTAGAGCGAGTCCTGAAAGCAGATGCTCGGTTCGTTGTCCAACTGCGCGGCGATGATCGGCCCGGACGGGTGGCGCCAGCTGCCCACCTCGTCCCAGACGGCGGCGAGCCAGCGGGTCACGTGTTCGAGGTAGCGGGGATGGTGGTAGGACGGCACGTGATGCTGGAACGGCGGGTTGTATCCGAGCACGTACCGGCCGGCATGGTCCAGAGCGAGGAGGTCCGGCTCGGCGAGCAGCCAGTCCGGATAGCCGCCGCCGGGCTCCTCGGCGCAGATCCAGGGACCCGGTTTGAGCTGCACGAGCAGGTCGCGGTCGGCGGCGAGCGAGAGGAACCTCGGCACGTTCAGCCGCGGATCGGTCGTGCCGTGCAGGTCCACCCGGCCGCGTGCCGGTTCATGCCGGCGCCACGACAGGTACGTCGACACGATGGGCACGCCGAGCTCGGCGACACCGTCGAGGGCGCGCGGCCAGTCGTCGGGGTCCATCCGCCAGAACTGCACTTCGCCGCTGATCAAGGGCACGTCCCGTGCGCCGACGCGAAGGTGGCCGCGCAGAGCCTGGACCGGCGTCATCCCTTCACCCCGCCGGCGACGGCGCCGGAGACCAGCCATCGCTGGACGAAGGCGAACAGGATGAGGCTGGGAATGGTGACGAGCACGGCCATTGCTGCCACGTTGTTCCAGGCGACCTCGTACGAACTGGTGAGCAGGGAGAGCCCGACCGGAAGGGTTCGCTTGTTGTCGCTGCTGGTGAAGGTGAGGGCGAACGTGAACTCTTCCCACGAGCCGAGAAACAGGAACACTCCGGTGGCAACCACGCCGGGCCGGGCAGCGGGCAGCGCCGCGCGCCACATCGCCGCGAAGAAGCCGCAACCGTCGATGCGGGCCGCTTCGTCGATCTCCTTCGGCACCTGATCGAATGCGGTTTTCATCAGCCAAGTGCCCAGCGGCACCGAGGCACTGACCTGCGCGAGGATCAACGCCCATGGCGTGTCGAGAACGTGCAGGGACGACACGATCTTGAAGATGGGAATGATCAACAGCACGGACGGGAACATCTGGGTCGCGAGCATGCCGGCCACCAGGGCAATCCGGCCGCGAAATCGGAATCGGGACAGGCCGTACCCGGCGAGTACGCCGATGAAAAGTCCTACAGCCACGCTGCCGAAGCTGACGATGACGGAGTTGATGAGCCAGGCCGGGAAGTCGCCGCGTCCCAGTACGTAGCTGAAGTTGCTGAGCGTGGGGTGGTGCGGCCACAACGACGGTGGGGTCTGGTAGATCTCGCGGCGGTCCTTGAAGGCGTCCGACACGATCCCGAGCATCGGGACCAGCGCGAACAGCAGGAGCAGCAACACGGCGAGGCGGGCGAGCAGGACGCTGGGGCGCAGATCCTTCTTCCGCCGACGGCGGCGTACCGGCCGGGCGACGGCCGGCACCGCGGTGGCCGGACCGCGCGGGCCGGCCTGGACGGCGGTCACTGCAGCCCTTCCTTGCCGAACGCCTTGATGTAGAGCGCCGAGCCCGCGGCCAGTATCACGAACAGGGCGACCGACAGGGCCGAGGCGTAGCCGAAGTCGAAGTCGCTGAAGGCGTTCTTGTAGACGAAGGTGGTGAGGATGTCGGTGGATCCGGCCGGTCCGCCGCCGGTCATGACGTAGATGAGACTGAAGTTGTTGAACGTCCAGATCAACGCCATCAGGGTGCTCATCAAGATCACCGGACGCAGCATCGGCAGCGTGATGAACAGGTGGCGGCGCACGACGTTGGCGCCGTCGACGTTCGCCGCCTCGTAGAGCTCATCGGGTATGGCTGCCATGCCGGCCAGCAGCATGACCATGAGGAACGGGAATCCGCGCCACACGTTGGCCACGATCACCGCACCCATCGCGACGTGCGGGTCCGACAGCCAGGCGTGCTGTAGATCGCGCAGTCCGATCCAGGACAGGAGCTGGTTCACCAGGCCGTAGTCCGGGTGATACAGCAGTTTCCAGGCCAGGGCGCCGACGACCACCGGCGTCGCCCACGGGATGACGAATATCGCGCGCAACCAGGCCCGGCCGAATACCTCGCGGACGAGTAGCGCCGCCGCGAGCGCGACGGCGAACTGCAGCGCGACCGAGCCGACCGTCCAGGTGAGGCTGCGCAGCAACACCGAGCGCACCTGCCCGTCGCCGACCGCCTTCGAGTAGTTGCCCAGCCCCGTGAACCGCCAGCCCGGGTGATCGGTCGGGTTGACGTCGTAGAAGCTTTCGACGATGACTTGCCCGATGGGATACAGCACCAGTCCGGTCACCGCCGCGATGGCCGGTAGGCAGAAGGCGTAGGGAGCAAGACGTGCGGTCAGTGGCCGCCGGCGGGCGGCGGACGTTACCGCCCGCCTCCCATCCAGGACGGCCAGGTCACTAGCCACTGAGCGCCTCGTTTGCGGCCTTCACTCCTTGGTCCAGGGCGGCCTTCGCCGAGCTCGCTCCGGACAGCGCTGCCTGCACGGCCTTGCCGAACGCGTCGTCGACCTTCGCGGCCTTGGCGACGGTCGGTCGTGATTTCGCCTGCTCCATCACGCCTTGGAAGGCGGCGATCGTCTTGTCCGACGCGAATACAGGATCGCTGTAGAGCGACTTCTTGACCGGCACGTAGCCCAGCGCTGTGGCCCACTGCTTCTCTACGTCATCGGACATCAGCCACGACACGAACGTCTTGTCCTGCTCCAGGTGCTTGCTCTGCTTGAGCGCGAGAAGATCCAGGCCGCCGAGAACTGTCGCTGAAGCTGCGCCCTTGGGCAGCGGCGCGACGGCCCATTTGCCGTCGATCTTTGCCTGCTTGAGGGACGGAATCATCCAGGGTCCGGAGGTGAGCATGGCGAGCTTGCCCGAGACGAACGGGCCCTTCAGATCGTCCTCGGTGGCAGTGGCCATCCCTGCTGGCATCGAGCCGCTCTTCTCGAGATCTACCCATAGCTGCAGGGCTTTGACTGCCTCCGGTGAGTTGAATACGGCGGACTTGCCGTCGGGGCTGAGCACGTCTGCCCCGGCCTGCCACAGCCACGGGTAGAACTCGAAGGCGCCCCAGCCGCCGAACAGGCCGGCGCCGTGCTGGCCGCCGTGCGTCAGCTTGGCAGCGTCTGCGGTGAACTCGTCCCAGGTCGTAGGTGGAGCCGAGATTCCCGCTGCGCTGAACAGGTCGGTGCGATAGAAGAGTGCCAGCGCGGATACGTCGACGGGCACTCCGTACAGTTGCCCGTCCTTCGTGACCGAATCCAAGCTCGCGGGGAAGTAGTCGTCCTTGTTGCCTGCTGCCGAGCCGAGCGGCGCTGCCCAGCCGGAGGCCACGTATTGCGAGGCGTGCGGCGGGTCGACCCGGACGAGATCGGGAGCAGAGCCGCCGACGATCTGAGTGACCAGCTTGTCGTAGTAGCTCTGGGCGTTGTCCCTGATGAGCTTGACCTTGATGTCGGGGTGGGCCGTCTCGAACGTGGCGAGCAGCTTGTCGAACTGCGCCGCCTCGGCATTGCTGAACTGCTCCTGGAACGAGATCGTCACCCGGCCGCCGGATTTCGGCTTGCCGCCACTGGAACTGCAGCTGGCCAGTGCGCCGGCGAGCAGCGTTGCCGCGGCGACAGCTGCTAGGTAACGCGACCGCGATATCGTCACGATGTCCGTCCTCTCCTGTAGTTGTCTCTCGTAGGTCAGAGCGAGTCGTCGACCTCTCGGGCCTCCAACGCGAACATCGACAAGTTCGGGTGGATGCCGGCGGCCGAGGTGTCGCCGGTGGGTTGGGCGATCCATCGCTGGTTCAGTGGTTGGCAGACACCGTGGCCCTGTGACGCCGAACGGATGTCCACCAGAGCCAGCTGCGCCGAGGAAAGACCCTCGGCCGTGCGGATCCGGTCGATGACCGTGCTCTCCGTATCGGTCATCGTGTTGAGCAATCCCTGCAGGTACTGCGTCTCGTCGGTGGTGTACGCCCAGGCCGACGTCCCGGTGCCACCCGAGCAGGCGACGTTCGACCCGGTCCCGAACACCGACGGGTAGCTGATGAACCTGATCTTCGCGTTCGGGGCCGCCAGCCGGATCTGATCGACGATCGGCCGCAGGTTCTTCGACATGGCCGGCACCGTGATGTCGCTCGCTCGCAACCCGCGCGTGCCATCGCTGTTGGTCGCGGCCGGAGTGCCGTCCGGGTCCACGCACACCTTCTGGTAGCAGGCGTACATCTGCCCGGTGACCGACCCGTTGTAGGCGCCGTCGGAAGAGGAGTAGACGTCGTTCCCGCCGATCGTGACGGTCACGGTCGTCGTCGCGGTGCCCAGAGCTCCGGAACCCGGTGTCGAGGATCGATACCCGGCGGATGCCTCGGCGATCTCGTCGCCGACCGAGCTCGTCGTTCCGTCGGCGTTCGTGGGGTTGGCGATGCTCGCGCTCGTGTCGCCAGGACAGGAGGCGTCATAGAGCGCGTCTCGCTGACCGAGCGTGTCGGCGAGGTAGTTGACCTGGTTCCAACGGGACCGTTCGCAGGTGATCAGCTGCCCGAATCCCGACTTGATATATCCCCGGGCGTTCGGGCTCGTGGACGGAGACACCCCCGGCCCGGCGGCGTAGGAGCTGCCGAAGCCGACCGTCGTCGCCCACCCTTGCCCGGCCGGTGTCACCGTGAGGCGGTCCAGGTTGAACCCGCCCTGTTGAACCAGGACGTACAGGGCGTGCGGTCCGGCCGGGATCGTGACGCGCTGCGTCTCCGAGATCCAGGTCTGCCATCCTCCGGTGTTCGGGATGGTCAACGTTGCCGGGCTGATGACGTTCGTCGTCGAGTCCAGCGCGTACTGGATCTTCCCGGAGGTGAAGCTGCTCGCGACGCGCGCACTGATGTCGAACGAACCGCCGGCGGGCGAATAGACGTCATACCGCAGCCACTCGCCGTCAGCCGTGCTCCCGACGTCGTAGTTCTCCGGCTGCGAGGTCTCCACCGAGGTCTGCTCGAGGTCGACGTCACCGCCCCGGTAGTAGCCGGTCAGCTGAGCCCCGTCGTAGGTCGTGTTCCCGTTCCCGGCGGTGGTGTCGTGATAGCCGACACCTTCACCACCGGCCCCGTAGTCCTCCGCCTCGATCACCGCGCCGTTGGCGATCTGGTTGACGCGAGAGGCCACGAGGGTCCGGAAGTCGTAGCCGTTGGCGACGACCACGAAGGTGAGGGTGTGGATGCCCGCCGGAATCTGGGCACCGTAGAGCGGGACCGAGGTCCAGGCACCGCTGGTGTTCGGCACGTTCACCGTGCCGGCCGACACGCCGTCGACCTCGACCGCGAACTTGCCGGTGGCCACGTTCGAGGCGAGGCGTGCGCGGATGTCGTAGTTGCCTCCGGACACCACGTTGACCGTGTAGTTCAGCCGGTCGCCGTTGGACAGCCCGCCGATGCCCTGACCACCGCCGTAGGTCGGGTCGGTCGTGTCGACGAAGTTGGTCGCATCGGGTCGGTACGTCGACGTGGTCGCCTGCGGCGCGGCGATCTGGTACCCGACGCCCTGGCCGCCTTCGTTGTAGTCCTGGGCGAACACCGTGCCGGGGAGCACACCACTGTCAACGGTGTAGCCCGTCGGCACACCACCGGTGAGTGTCGAGACGTGCTGTTGCCCGGTGGCCGGCAACGGCTGGACGCGGATCGCGGCAACCGTCGGCGTGCCCGTCACCGCGACGGTCGACAGCGACAGAGATCCATCCGTCACCGCAAGGTCGAACGACTTGCTCGTCGCGGTCTTGCCGCCGCCGGCGAGGGCGTAAGGATCGACCCCGGACAGCCGGGTGGCTCCCTCTGCCGCGACATCGAACACGCGCTGCCCGGCAGCGGTCGAGGTGTTGTCACTCAGGAGCAGGGTCACCCGGTAGCGGCCGTTCGGGACGCCGAGCGTGTAGCAGAAGGTGCCGTCGCGCGTGGTCTGGTACAGCCTGTCGTCGGCGGTACCGGCGATGTTGCTGGAGGTCGTCCGCACCTGCCCGCCGGCAAAGCTGCCGTCGGCCGTGAAGTGCTCACCTGCGACGTCCGTCCAGGTCGCGGACGACCCGGCATCGATGGAGTAGGAGTCCTTCGAACCGGACCAGGTGAAGGTCGTCGTGGAGTGCGCGGCGAGGGTCGTCTGGAACCCGTTCGAACCTTCGCCCACCGTCAGCGTCTTGGCCGGGCCGCTGTTGACCGCGACGAGGACGCGAGAGCCGTCCGGGTTCTCGAAGGCAGTCTGCGTGACGGTGTCGCCCGACGTTCCGCCCTCGGCCCCGATGCGGTGCGCACCCGGCTTGACGTACTTCGAGAACTGGGCGAGTTGGTAGTACTTGGGCAGATAGGAAATGGTGGCCGGACTGGTGCTCGTGTCGACCTCGACGAGGGGCTCCTGCGGCGCGCTGAGGTCAGTGACCGGACCACCGTTCTGGTCGAGCACCATGTTCCAGTAGATGTAGGCGCCCTGGCCGGCGTTGATCTGCTTGACGACCTCCCGGCCCCACTTCTCGTCGCGGACGTAGTTGTCCGGCTCGGCCTGCCCGAGGTCGGTGTGCTCGCTCATCCAGGTCGAGTAGCCGGGCGCGGCCTGGTCGAACAGGCCGAGGTTGCCGTCCGCGCAATAGTCCTGTCCGAAGTCGCATTCGTAGGGGTGGAAGTCGGCCCCGGCGGCGTAGGGCTTGACGGTGGGGTCGGCGATCACGTGGGCCGGATACCACCAGTGATCCTGGTTGTGCTCGTAGATCCGGATACGCGACTTGGTGCCCGTCGATGCGAACGTCGGGCCGAGATAGCTGCCGACGAACTTCTCCATCTGGTCTGAGGTGAACGTCGTGGCCTCGAACTTCGCGGGGTTCTCCGGCTCGTTCTGAACCGAGACGTCGTTGATGTCGATGCCCTTGGCCTTATAGGCGGCGACGTACTTGGCGAAGTAGTCCGCGTACGCCTGGTAGTACCGCGGGTTCGTGGCGGGCTCGATCAGCTTCGGGTCGCCGGGCTGCCCGAGCAGCGAGTCGTTGGCCTTCATCCAGGACGGCGCGGTCCAGGGCGATGCCATCAGGCGGAAAGCGCCCTTGGCCTGGGCGGCCTTGATGTACGGAACGAGGTACTGCTGGTCGTGGGCGATCGAGAAGTTCTGCAGCGCGAAGTCGCCCGGCGTCTCGTCGTAGGAGTAGTGGCTGAGCGAGAAGTCGTCCGAGCCGATCGGCGTCCGGGCGATGGTGAATCCCGCACCGGCGGTCGGGGCGAACAGCTTCGTCAGCACGGCATCGCGTTGGGCAGCGGTGACGGTGGGCTTCGTCAAGGTGGCCCACCCGGCTTCGTTGAACGTGGCCCCGAAGCCGTCGATGGGCTGGAATTGCCTGGATGCGTCGACCCGGATGTCGGGCTGGCCGGACAACGATCCGAAACTCAGCGCACTCTTCGGGGTGAGTCGGTCGCCTCCGAGCGAGGTCGAGACCACCGACACCGTCGGGCCGGCACCGGCTGCGACGGCTCGTTCCGTCAGGCCCGTCGAGACCAGAGCTGCCGCGGCGAGCGCGACGGTTGCCGTGACGGCGACCACCAATCTTGATTTCATGTTCCTCCTCATGACGGGCCCGCCAAGGAGGAGCGGGTTGGCGGCAGACTACTCACTTACCAGTAAGTAAGTACATCACGAAATGGTAACGGGATGCCGCGCGGCGCGATCGTTCTGTCATGCGCACGTCACATGCAGGCAGCGAACTTCAGGCGCGGCAGCTACCGACGCGTGAGCTCTCGCACCAGCGCGCGGACGGTCAGCTCGACGGTTGCTCGCATGTCGACCGCGTCGCGATCGAGGAGCCACTGCGACTGCAGGCCGTCCATCGTGGCGATGATCGCGGACGCCGCGCTGACCGTCAGCGGGTCGTCCATCGGGCGGTTCGTCGCGTCGGCCACCGCGCTGGTGATCATGTCTCGCAAACCCGCGAATCGCTCCGCGAAGAACTTCCGTCCGGGATGGTTCTCGGTGACGGACTCGCCGAGAAGGACCGTGTAGGCCTGCACGATGCCGGGGCGCTTGCCGTTCTCCTCGGCGGTGTCGACGAGATGCTCGAGCAGCGGCGCTCCGCGCGGGGCGTGATGCCCTTCCAACTCGGCCACGTCCGCGTCGTCGCGATAGGCCAGCAGGGCGATCAGCAGCTGTTCCTTGGAACCGAAATGATGCAGAACCCCGGCATGCGTCATGCCGACCCGTTCGGCGATGTCGTGCAGAGATCCGTTCGCGTACCCGCGCTCGCCGAAGACGGACATTGCCGCCTCCAGGATCTCCGCCCGACGACGACCGGAGCGCTTCTGGGGCCGCTGTGCCTTCCCGGCCCCTGACGACGGAGGCGCCGGCCAGCTCTGCTGCGCGCTCATCCCCACCTCCGTGATCGGCAGTGTACCGATGGGAGGAGCTTAGGACGCCCTGATCGTCCTGTCGTAGCTCTGTGGTCGAGCAGCACCGCGACGGTTGACGCCAGCACCTCGATGGCAGATGGTCTCGGTGGGCAGCGGACTGGCAGTTCATCCCGGTGAGCTGACCAGAGGGGTTCGGAGCCGGCGGGCCGCCCCGCCGCCCGCCGGCTCCGGCACCACGACGCGGGCTCGGCCAAGGGAGACGGGTGAGACCGACGGTCATAACTACAGCCTGGCTGGCTTTCACGATCGGGGCCTCGACCGTACCGTTCGTCGGCGTCGCGGGTGCGGCGCCCGACGCGGCGTCCAGCCGCAAGACCTGAAATGTATGGAGGATGCAGCCATGTTTCTACGGGGACGACTCGGGTGGGTGCTGGGTTCGGGTGCGTTGTTGACGCTGGTCGGTGCCGTCGGTGCGCCGGCGGGTGCAGCCGTGGCACACCCGGTGACCGCGCACGTGTGGGTCACGACGCCGGACGGCACCGATCGGCTCAGTGATCTCGGGACGGTGGCGTTCAGCGGCGCGCCGACGAGCGCGCCGACCGTGGTGGTGGATCCGACGCGGACCTTCCAGCGGATGCAGGGCTTCGGCGGGGCGATCACGGACTCCTCCGCCGCGGTGCTCTACCGCTTGTCGCCGGCGGCCCGGGACGCGGCAATGCGCTCGCTGTTCGACCCGGTGACCGGGGACGGGCTGGACTACCTGCGCCAGCCGATAGGCGGTTCGGACTTCGTGGCGACGGCGGCCTACACCTATGACGACCTGCCGGCGGGAACGACCGACTACGCGCAGCGGCAGTTCTCCGTCGAGCACGACCAGGCGCAGATCCTGCCGCTGCTGCGGCGGGCGAGGGCGCTCAACCCGCGGCTGCAGATCGTGGCCAGCCCGTGGAGTCCGCCGGCGTGGATGAAGACCGGCGGATCGCTGGTGGGTGGGCGGCTGATCGACGACCCGCGCGTCTACCGCTCCTACGCGCTGTACCTGCTGAAGTTCGTCCAGGCGTACCAGGCGAACGGGGTGCCCGTGGACGCCATCACGGTGCAGAACGAGCCGCAGAACCGCGCACCGTCGGGCTACCCGGGCACCGACATGCCGTCCTGGCAGGAGGAGAAGGTCATCGAGGACCTCGGGCCGATGCTGCGGGCGGCCCGGCTGCGCACCGAGATCCTCGCCTACGACCACAACTGGAGCGAGCACCCCAACGACATCGCGAACACGCCGCCTGACGAGACCTCGGATATCAACCGCTACCCGCAGAACGTGCTGTCCTCCCCGGCGGCCCGCTGGGTGTACGGCGTCGCCTATCACTGCTACTCCGGCGATCCCAGCGCGATGACTGCATTGCACGACCAGTTCCCGGACAAGCCGATCTACTTCACCGAATGCTCGGGCAGCCAGTCCGCCGACCCGGCGAACACGTTCTCCGACACCCTGAAGTGGCACGCGCGCAACCTGATCATCGGCGCCACCCGGAACTGGGCCGAAACGGTGATCAACTGGAACCTTGCCCTCGACCCGTCCGGCGGACCGCACGTGGGCGGCTGCGGCACGTGCACGGGCATCGTCACCGTCGGGCCCGGCGACACCGTGACCGACAACGCCGAGTACTACACGCTCGGCCACCTGGCTCGGTTCGTCGCACCGGGAGCCGTGCGTATCGCCAGCACGTCGTTCGGCACCACCGGCTGGAACGGACAGATCATGGACGTGGCCTTCCGTGATCCGGACGGCACCACGGTTCTGGTGGCGCACAACGAGAACGACAACCCGCAGACCTTCGCCGTCCGCGAAGGCAGCCAGGCGTTCACGTACACGCTGCCCGGCGGCGCCCTGGCGACCTTCACCTGGCGCGGGCGGGTCCCCGGAGCCGAGGCGCTACGCCTCGTCGACCCGGCCGGTTGGACCGCTACCGCCGAGCCGAACGGCCCCACCAACCCGTGCTGCACGGGCGATGTCGCGGCCAACGCGGTCGACGGCGACGCGAGCACCCGGTACTCCACCGGCACCGGACAGGCCGCCGGCCAGTTCCTCCAGGTCGGCTTCGGCGCAGCCGTCCCGGCCCGGCGCATCGTCTTCGACACAGGCACGTCCACCGGCGACTACCCACGCGGCTATGCGGTCACGACAAGCCGCGACGGCACACACTGGACGACCGCCGTGGCCTCGGCCCACGGCAGCGGGCAGTTCACCGGTGTCGACCTCAGCGGGGCGCCCGTCCGGTACGTCCGCATCACCCTCACCACGGCCGCCCCCGACAACTGGTGGAGCATCGCTGACGTCCGGGCCTACACCTGATCGCTCGCGTCCCCGTCCACGTGACGCAGCGTCGCGACCGTTGGAACTGGCGCGGTCGGGTATTGCTGCACACCTGGGCACGACGCCGGACGTTGTCCGACGACCGCTGCGCCGATGGCGATGGTGACGGCGAATGGGGCTAATGCCCGAGTAGCCAGGGTATTTCGGCATTAAGGGTTGCGCCAGCTATATGCGGTAGGTGAAGGTCGAAGCTACCCCCAGGGCCGCACGTGACGTTCGATGCGCCGCCGACCGGCTACCCCGCAGAAGGGCAGCGACATGTCCGATACGACGCCGCGGCCGAGACTGCTGCCGGAGTTGCTCGCCGAGTTCGCCGGCACCATGATCCTCATCCTGTTCGGCGCCGGGGTCGTGGCCCAGGTAGGCGCGGCCGGCATCGGTGATCACGACAGCATCGCGTGGGCGTGGGGCCTGGGCGTCACGTTGGGCGTCTATGTCGCCGGCAAGGCCAGCGGGGCCCACCTGAATCCCGCGGTGACAGTGGCCAACGCGGTCTTCGGCGGGTTCGCGTGGCGCAAGGTGCTGCCGTACTCGCTGGCCCAGACGGCCGGCGCCTTCGTCGCCGCCCTGATCGTGCGGTGGAACTACACGGAGTGGCTCGCCCACGTCGACCCCGGGCACACGATCAAGACGCAGACCGTGTTCTCGACGCTGCCGGGCAACGGCGCGGTCAAGTTCGTCTCGGAGTGGGGCGCCTTCCGCGACCAGATCATCGGCACCGCCATCCTGGTCTTCCTGATCCTCGCGATCGTCGAATCGCGGGCCACGCCTCCGCTGGCCAACCTGGCGCCGGTGGTCATCGGGCTGCTCGTGGTCGGGATCGGCATGGCCTGGGGTACCGACGCGGGTTATGCGATCAACCCGGCGCGCGACTTCGGCCCGCGCCTGGCCTCGTTCCTGACCGGATACGGATCGGCGATGCGTGACCAGTACGGCCATCTCTATTTCTGGGTGCCCATCGTCGCGCCGATCATCGGCGGGGTCGTGGGGGCGGGCCTCTACAAGTACCTGGTCGGCATCCATCTCACCGAAGACGAGCCGGTCCAGGAACCCGGCCGCGTAGCGTCCGACGTCTGACCTTCCACGGAGGAAGCCCATGCCTGATTTCGTCGGTGCCGTCGACCAGGGCACCACCAGCACCCGGTTCATGATCTTCGACCATGACGGGGCCGAGGTGGCCAAGCACCAGCTCGAGCACGAGCAGATCCTGCCGCGGGCCGGCTGGGTCGAGCACAACCCGGTCGAGATCTGGGAGCGGGCCAGCTCGGTGATCCAGACCGCCATGAACCAGCGGGGCCTCTCGGCGAGCGACCTCGCCGCGCTGGGCATCACCAACCAGCGTGAGACGACGGTGGTGTGGAACAAGCGCACCGGACGCCCCTACTACAACGCCATCGTCTGGCAGGACACGCGCACCGACCGCATCGCCAGCGCGCTGGAACGCGAGGGCAAGGGCGACGTCATTCGCCGCAAGGCCGGTCTACCGCCGGCGACGTACTTCTCGGGCGGCAAGATCCAGTGGATCCTCGACAACGTCGACGGCGTGCGGGCGGCCGCCGAGAGCGGTGACGCGGTCTTCGGCAACACCGACACGTGGCTGATCTGGAACCTGACCGGTGGGGTCAACGGCGGCTCGCACGTCACGGACGTCACCAACGCCAGCCGGACGATGCTCATGGACCTCGAGTCGCTGGCCTGGGACGACGAGTTGCTGTCGTTCTTCGGCATCCCGCGCTCGATGCTGCCCGAGATCCGACCGTCCTCGGACCCGAACGGGTACGGCGACGTCGTCGGCCCGCCGTCGGTGGCCGGCGTCCCGCTCACCGGTGACCTGGGCGACCAGCAGGCCGCCACCGTGGGGCAGGTGTGCTTCGCGCCGGGCGAGGCCAAGAACACTTACGGCACCGGCAACTTCATGCTGCTCAACACGGGCGAAGAGCTCGTCCGGAGCGAGAACGGCCTTTTGACGACGGTGTGTTACCGCTTCGGCGATCAGAAGCCGGTGTACGCGCTCGAGGGCTCGATCGCCGTCACCGGATCGGCCGTGCAGTGGCTGCGCGACCAGCTCGGCATCATCTCCGGAGCCGCCGAAACCGAGTCGCTGGCCCGGCAGGTGGAAGACAACGGTGGCGTGTACTTCGTGCCGGCGTTCTCCGGGCTGTTCGCCCCCTACTGGCGCAGCGACGCGCGCGGGGCGATCGTCGGGCTGTCCCGGTACAACACCAACGCGCACCTGGCCCGGGCCACGCTCGAGGCGATCTGCTACCAGAGCAAGGACGTCGCCGATGCCATGGAACAGGACTCGGGTGTGCACGTCGAGACGCTCAAGGTCGACGGCGGCGTCACCGCCAACGACCTGTGCATGCAGTTGCAGGCCGACATCCTGGGCGTGCCGGTGAGCCGGCCGGTGGTAGCCGAGACCACGGCCCTGGGCGCCGGATATGCAGCCGGGCTGGCTACCGGGTTCTGGTCGAGCACCGACGAGCTGCGGCAGAACTGGCAGGAGTCCAAGCGGTGGACGCCGGAGTGGGACGACGCGCAGCGCGCCGACGGATACGCCGGCTGGCAGAAGGCCGTCCAGCGAACCCTCGACTGGGTGGACGTGCAGTAGCCGTTCTTCAGCGTTTGAAGAGCAGCTTCCAGGGCATGACGGCCGACTCGAGCTGGACGCGCAGGCTCATCTTGGAGATGCCGCTGGTGCGCTCCTCGAAGCGGATCGGGACCTCGGCGATACGCAGGCCGCGCTTGACGGCACGGTAGTTCATCTCGACCTGGAACGCGTAGCCGTTGCTGGCCACGGAGGCGAAGTCGATCGAGCGCAGCGTGGCCGCGCGCCACGCCTTGTAGCCGGCGGTGGCGTCCTTGACGTGCAGCCGCAGGATCGCGTTGACGTAGAAGTTGGCCCACGTCGACAGGGCCTTGCGATGCCAGGACCACGCGCTCGCGACCGAGCCGCCGGCGATGTAGCGCGAGCCCAGCACGACCGCGGCGTCGGTCGTCCGCAGCGTCTCGATCATCCGCGGGATCGCCTCGACGGGGTGGGACAGGTCGGCGTCCATCTGGATCACGATGTCGGCGCCGTCGTCGAGGGCGCGGATCATCCCGGCCACGTAGGCCCGGCCCAGGCCGTCCTTGGTGGTGCGGTGCAGGACGCGGACCGGGATCGGCCCGTCGGCGCTGAGCTTGTCGGCGACCTCGCCCGTGCCGTCCGGCGAGTTGTCGTCGACGACCAGCACCCCGAGGTCGGGTAGCTGCAGGGCCGCGAGCTGCTCGATCAGGACGGGCAGGTTCTCGCGCTCGTTGAACGTGGGGACGACAACGGTGATCGCCGGGGCGGCATCCATTACCTGACGTCCTCCAAAATGTGATTCGGCCGAGGTTACTGACTGTGGCCGACACGGCGGCAGCGCGGGTGGCAGGGTTGGCGCATCGTGACGACAACGAGCCTGCCCCCGGTGTTCGCCTGCCCGGTCTGCGATACGTCGCTGAGCCGGGACGAGAGCACCTTGCGATGCGGCAACGGACATCCGTTCGACGTGGCGCGCGAGGGCTATGTCAACCTGTTGCTCGCGCAGCACCGTCGGTCCAAGGATCCCGGCTACAGCAAGGAAATGATCGCCGGACGGCGCGACTTCTTCGCGGCCGGGCACTACCAGCGGCTCGCCGACGGGATCGCCGAGCTGATCACGGCCTACCTGCCGGCGCCGGGCGCGGCCCAGGTGGTGATCGACGCCGGGTGCGGTGAGGGCTACTACCTGCGCCGGCTGCGGCACCGACTCGCCGTCGACGGCCGGGACGAGCGCACCGTACTGTGCGGTACGGACATCTCCAAGCACGGCATCCGGATGGCCGCGCGCCATGATCCCGCGGGCCAGTACGCCGTCGCCAGCACGTATCGCCTGCCGGTACCGGCAGGCATCGCCGACGTGCTGCTGACCCAGTTCTCGCCGATGAGCGCCGAGGACTTCCGCCGGGCCGTCAAGCCCGGCGGCATCGTGCTGGTCGGCGGGCCGGCTCCGGGTCATCTCTACTCGTTCAAGCAGCTGCTCTACGAGACCGCCCAGCGGCACGACCCCGCGGACACGCTCGCCGACGAGCCCGGGTTCACGCTGGTCGAGGCCCACCCGATTCGCTACCCGCTCGCCGTGCGCGGGGCGGGCCAGGTGGCCAACCTGCTGCTCATGACGCCGTACTTCTGGTCGGCGGACCAGGCGACCCGTGCTCGGCTGGCGGTCCTCGAGCAGCTCGATACCGAGGTGGACGTCGTCGTGCACGCCTACCGCCGTACGCCGGCCGACGCGTCCGTCAGCTGAGGCGTCCGTGAGCGGACGCGTCCGTCGATCGAGGCGTCCGCCGATCGACGGGCCTGGCTCAGTGCGCCGGCGTGGCGTCCTTCGACTTGGCCTTGCCCCGCTTGCGGAGGTGTCGCACCAGTTCGATGACCACCGTGATGCCCAGCGCGCCGCCGAACGCGAGGATGAACGCCGCCGTGTGGTTGTCCTCGAACGCGGAGCCACCGATGAAGCCGAGCAGCGAGGCGTACGTGGCCCAGATGACCGCCGCGACGGCGATCCACGATACGAACCACACCCGCGGCTGGCGGGTGATCCCGGACGACAGCGTCAGGATCGTCCGGCCGCCCGGAATGAACCGAGCGGTGATGAGCAGCAGACCGCCGCGCTCGTGGATCTGGTTCCGCGCCCAGTTGAGCCGGGTCCCGAAGCTCGGTTTTCGCTCGGCCCGGCGTTGGAACCAGCTGGAGGCCCAGCGGCCGATCTGGTAGGCGATGTTGTCGCCGAGGAAGGCACCGATCGCCGCCGTGGCGATCACGCCGATCAACGGCTGGTGGTGGCCGGCGGCCGCGACGCCGCCGATGATCACGCACGTCTCGCTGGGTACCACCGGGATGATCGAGTCCAGCAGTGCGATGGCGACGATGACGAGCAGGAACCACCAGTGGCGGGAAATGTCGTCCAGCCAGTTGGTCAGGCTCGTGATCAGGTCACCGAACATGACTTGACGCTAAACGATCGACGGCACCCGCCGAGGCGGCGTCGCACCGTTATCTCAGCTTGTCGGTGTTAACTGCCTAGCCGCCGCTCTTGCGGCGGAACTCGCGCTTGCCGCCAGCCGCGCCGTGCGTGCCGTGGATCTTGGACTGGTCCCTGGCGTCGGCGTCGTTGCGCTCGTTCTGGTGGTTGCGCTTGCGCTCGAGCGCCTCGCGGAACTTGTCCTTGACGCCGTCGGTGGATTCCTCGTCCGGCGTCGTCGAAGAGGAACTCATGCGCTGAGCTTAGCCCCGGGCCGCGACGCGCAGGACCTTGATGACGCCGATGAGGATCAGCGGCACCACGATCAGCGCGACGGCGGTACCCCGGAACGCCGAGGATCGGCTGTAGTCGCGGCGGGTGACCGACGAGCCGGTGTAGGCGTTGACGGAGCGGGTGCACGTCACGGTGGCGTCCCCGTTGAAGGACAGGTTCTGCCGGTGGGCGCCGGCTTCCTTGGTGCCGGCCAGCTGGACCGTGCGCCCGTCGGAGATGAAGCACGTCGTGGTGTCCCGGCGCTCGGTGGACTCGAGCTGCAGCTTGCCGCCCGTCCAGCGATAGTGCTCGCGGTGGCTCGGCGAGGACGACCCGTCGATGGTGTGCCCGCTGGTGATCGACGCCCCGTAGAAGCCGATCGAGCCGATCAGGAAGATCGCGGACAGGCTGATGAGCAGCTTGCCGTACCACGGGATTCGGCGGAACACCCACGGATTGTTGCGCACCAACCACGGTCAGCGCACGGCCTTCTCAGGTCCGACGCTATTTCAGTTGAGTCGAGTTCTTGCCGAGCAGGCGCCGGGCCACGATCAGCTGCTGGATCTGCTGCGTCCCCTCGAAGATGTCCAGGATCTTGGCGTCGCGGGCCCACTTCTCGAGCAGCGACGACTCGTCGTAGCCGCCGGCCAGCTCGACGCACCGCAGCGTCACCTCGGTGGCGACCCGGCCGGCCTTCGCCTTGGCCATGGACGCCTGCAGCGAGTTCGGCTTGGCGTTGTCGGCCATCCAGGCCGCTTCCAGCGTGGTCAGGTACGCGGCTTCCCAGTCGGCCTCCATGGCGAGCAGGGCGGCGGCCGCCGCGGACTGGACGCGGGCCGGGCGGTCGTAGTCGACGCTCACCCCGGCGCCGGCCAGGATCTCGCGGGTTTCGTCGATGGCCGCGCGGGCCACTCCGAGCGCCATCGCGGCGACCAGCGGCCGGGTGTTGTCGAAGGTCTGCATGACGCCGGCGAAGCCCTGCTCGGCATCGACGTCCGGCGACCCGAGCAGGTTCGCGGCCGGCACCCGGCAGTCGGCCAGCCGCAACGTGGCGGTGTCCGAGGCGCGGATGCCGAGCTTGTGCTCGAGCCGCTCGACGGTCAGCCCCGGCGTCCCCTTCTCGACGACGAACGACTTGATCGCGGCGCGGCCCTTGGCCGGGTCGAGGGTGGCCCACACGACGACGGCGTCGCTGCGCTGGCCCGCGGTCACGAAGATCTTCTCGCCGTTGAGGACGTACTCGTCGCCGTCGCGCACCGCCGTGGTCCGGATGGCGGCCGAGTCCGACCCGCAGCCCGGCTCGGTGATCGCCATCGACGCCCACACCTTGTCGAAGCGGGCCAGCTGCTCGTCGTCGGCGACCGAGGCGATCGCGGAGTTGCCCAGTCCCTGGCGCGGCATGGCCAGCACCATCGCGACGTCGCCCCAGGACGCCTCCATGACGCTGAGGACGGTGGCCAGGTTGCCGCCGTTCTGCACCTCGCTGCCGTTGCCGTTGGTGCGCCGCACGCCGCGGGCCCCGGTGCTCTGCTGGCCCGAGGAGTTCATGCCGTCGACGAGGGCGGCCAGCATGTCCAGTTCCTTGGGGTACTCGTGCTCGGCCCGGTCGTACTTGCGCGAGATCGGACGGAACACGCCCAGCGCGACCTGGTGGGCCTGGTCGACCAGCAGCGTGAACTTGTTCGGCACCTCGAGGTTGATACTCATACGAGCACGCCCCCTTCGAGCACGGCGACGGCGCGCAGGTCGCGATACCACCGTTCGACCGGATGTTCCTTGACGTAGCCGTGCCCGCCGAGCAACTGCACGCCGTCGCTGCCGATCTTCATGCCGTACTCGGCACACAACTGCCGGGCCAGCGCCGTCTCGCGGGCGAAGGTGCGGGCCTGCTCGGCCCGGCTGGCCGCCCGATAGGTGGCCAGGCGCATGCCTTCCAGCTCGATGCCGATGTCGGCGACCAGGAAGGCCACGCCCTGGCGGTGGCTGACCGGCTCGCCGAACGCCACCCGGTCGTTCACGTAGGGGACGACGTAGTCGAGGACGGCCTGCGCGGTGCCCACGGCAAGGGCGCACCAACCCAGCCGGGAAAGCCTTATGCAGTCGGCATAAGCGGCCGAATCGCCGAGCACGGCGCTGGTCGGCACGGCCACTTTGGTCAGGTGGACCCGGGCTGTTTCGGCGGCGCGCAGTCCCATCGCCGGTTCGGCCTCGATGCTCAGCCCGGCTGTAGATGACTCGACGAGGAACAGGGTGGGCCGCCCGTCCAGGTTCGCGGCGATCACGAACAGTTCGGCGGCCGCCGCGCGGGGGACCAGTGACTTGACGCCGTCCAGGACGTAGCCGTCGACCGTCCGCCGCGCTCGCGTCTGCGGCGTGAACGGGTCGAACAGGGGACCCGGTTCGAGCACGGCCAGCGCGGCCGGCGGACCGTCGTCGCCGACGAACGCCGGCAGGTAGGTGGCCTGCTGCTGCTCGTCGCCCCAGAGCACCAGCGCGGTGCTGACGGCGGACGGGGCCAGCGCCGCGACGGCCAGCCCCAGGTCCCCGTGCGCCAGCGCCTCGGCGGCCAGCACGCCGGTGACCGCCGACCGCTCGGTGCCCATCCCGCCGAGGGATTCCGGAATGTTCAGCACGCCGACGCCGAGCTCGGCGTTCACCCGCTTGAGCAACTCGGCGGGGGCAGTGCTCTCGGCATCGGCGGTGGCGGCGGCCGGGCGCAGCTGCTCGGCGGCGAACTCGCGGCTGATGTCGCGGATCATCCGCTGCTCGTCGGTCGGGGTCAGGTCGAACAGCTCGCGTCGCTCGGCGCTACGGGGGCGTTCCGGTGCGGTCCTTCGCTTCGCTGCAGCGAACGTGCGGGTGGCGGCGCCCACGGCGCGAAATCCGGATCGCGCGCCGGCGTTGACGATCCGCTCGGTGGGCTTGCGCAGGCGCAACCGGTCGAGAACCGTTGAACCGGCCAGCTTGTTCAGGCCGGCGAGCGCCAGGCCCATC
>DASXYE010000395.1:0-9344 GCA_036502695.1 Jatrophihabitantaceae bacterium | reverse complement strand
AGGTGTCCTGGTCCGGCGGCTCGGTCACCGTGCCGGCCGGCCGCACCCAGACCACCGTCACCGGCCTGGCCAACGGCATGGCCTACGCCATCCGCGTCGCCGCGCGCAACAGCGTTGGGCAAGGCCCGGCGACGGCATCGGCCGCGGTGACCCCGAACGCCGCCCTGCACGCGCCGAGCGGAGTGCACGCCTCGGCCAGCCCGGGCGGCGCGGTCACCGTGAGCTGGCAGGGCCAGTCCCGCACCGGGCTGCACTACACAGTGGCCACCGGCGGGCGAACCGTCGCGACCACCACCGGGACGAGCGCGACGGCCAGCGGCCTGACGCTGGGCCAGGCGTACCGGTTCACCGTCACTGCCTCGGACGGCACGAAGTCACTGTCGTCGACGAGCAATGCGGTGACCCCGTGGGCCGCACCCGGCGCGCCGACCGGGCTGACAGCCACCCCGGGCAAGGGGCAGATCGGGCTGTCGTGGGGCGCGCCGGCAACGAACGGCAGTCGCATTACCGGCTACACGATCACCGGCGGCGGCGGTAAGACCGTGACCGGCACGAGCACCACCATGACCGGCCTCACCACCGGGCAGACCTACACGTTCACGGTCAAGGCCAACGGCGCGGATCCCAACGGCAGCGGCCGAACCGCAACCGGTCCGGGAGCCAGCAAGTCAGCCACGGCAATGGCCCCACCGACGGTCACGATCACGGATGCGCACGAGACCAGCGACCAGCGCCTGCAGGTCACATTCACCCTGGACGACGGGGGCGGCGCGGCCACCTGCCAGCTGGAGTTCCTCGGCACATCGCGGAGCGTGGCTTGCCACAACGGCAGCAACACCGTGAGCCCGAGCGACATCCAGACCGGCCAGAACACCGGAATCCCCGTCACCATCTCGGCGACGAACGCCGCCGGCACCGGCCAGGACACGGCAACGGTCAGCTCGGGCAACAGCAACCACCGTTCGAACAGCGCCGGTGCCACAGCGCTCCCGGCCGTCCCTGTTGCACGTTCTCGCAACCGAAGGAGGACACGCCGACAACGCCGCTAAGGTCGCGATCCCGCCTATGGTCAATTGGCCGTATCGTCTCAATCGTCGTATGGCCAGTGTTGGTCGGGCGACCATGAGTAAGCAAATGATGTATCGCCAGTAGACGGTGGCTGGACTGCGGCGACCGACCGTCGCAGTACAGCACGAAGTCGCCGAAAGGGTGAGCCCGCTGGCCCGTTCCGGACGCAGCTCGGTCACGTTGTGGGCCGGCGGCAACGGGAACAACGGCGCGAACAACATCGTCGCGCAAGCCATCCCCCCGATTCGAACGCGAAGGAGGTCTCCGCGATGAGACCTGGCGAGGCATACCAACTGATCTCCGACAACGTGCAGAGCGTCATCCAGGGCAAGGCCGAAGTCGTCCGGCTGGCGATCGTGGCGATGTTCGCCGAGGGGCACCTGCTCGTCGAGGACGTGCCGGGCCTGGGCAAGACCACGATGGCCCGCTGCCTGGCGCGCAGCATCGGCGGGAAGTGGAACCGGATCCAGTTCACGCCCGACCTGCTGCCCAGCGACATCAGCGGGGTGATGGTCTATCACCAACGGGCGGAGAACTTCGAGTTCCACCCGGGCGGCATCTTCGCCAACATCGTGCTGGCCGACGAGATCAACCGTGGGACGCCGAAGACCCAGTCGGCGCTGCTCGAGGTGATGGCCGAGCAGCAGGTGACGGTGGATTCGGTTACGCACGAGGTACCGCGGCCGTTCCTGGTGATGGCCACCCAGAACCCGATCGAGCTCGAAGGCACGTACCGGTTGCCCGAGGCGCAGCTGGACCGGTTCCTGATGCGGATCTTCGTCGGCTACCCCGACCACGACGCCGAGGTGCGCATCGTCATGGGCGACGCCAGCGGAGTCTCGCCGGATCAGCTCTCCCCCGTCGTGGACCTGGCCGGCATGCAGGAGGTCATCGACACGGTGCGCACCGGGCGGGTCGATCCGCAGATCAGCTCCTACGCGGTGCGCCTCGTGGCAGCGACCCGCGAGCACGTGGCCGTGCGCTACGGTGCCAGCCCGCGCGGCACCGTCGCGCTGGTCCGGGCCGCCCGGGCGCTGGCCGGCACGCACGACCGCGCGTTCGTCACGCCGGACGACATCAAGGACGTCGCCAAGCCGGTGCTGGCCCACCGCATCGTGCTCACCCCGGACGCCGCCCTGCGCCAGCACACCGCCGAGGAAGTCGTCGACGACGTGCTGCGCGCGGTCCCGGTGCCCGGGCTGGCCGCGCTGAACCGGGGGTGATGCGGTGCGGCTGACCCTGCGTGGCTGGCTGGTGCTGGGCGCCGTCCCGGCGCTCTATGTCGCCGGCGAGCTGTCCGGGTTCGCGTTGGCCCGGGCCCTGGCCGGCCTGGCCGCGGGTGCGCTGCTCGCGGCGTTGCTGGTCACCGGTCGGCGCCTGCAGGTCACTGTCTCGCGCGAGGTGTACCCGGATCGGGTGGAGTGCGGCCAGCCGGCGATGGCGAAGCTGTCCGTGCACAATCCCGGATCGCGGCGCCATCCCGGCTTCACCGCCAAGGACCTGTTCGCCGGACGCGAGCACGACATCGCCGTGCAGGACCTCGCCGCCCGGGGGTCGGCGACCTACCGCTACCCGCTGTCCACCGAGCGCCGTGGCCGCTACGAGGTCGGTCCGCTCAGCCTGGAACGGCACGATCCGCTCGGGCTGGTCCGCAGCCAAGTGGCCGCCGGCGACGTGACGCCGCTGTGGGTGCACCCGCGCCGGTACCCGGTGCGGACGGTCAAGGTCGGCTGGCCGCGTCACCACTACGACGGCCCGGGCAGCCGCGACCCGCTCGCGGGATCCACCCAGCTGCGGCAGATCCGCGAGTACGTGCCGGGCGATGAGATCCGGCACGTGCACTGGAAGGCGGCGGCCCACACCGGAACGCTGATGGTGCGCGAGTACACCGACCCGGCCGAACCGCGGTTCACCATCGTGCTCGACGACCGGGCCGACGTGCTGGACGCCGACCAGTTCGAGCAGGCCGTCGAGGTCGTCGCCTCGCTCGGCTACGCCGCTGTGCAGGCCGGGCACCACACCCGCCTGGTGAGCATCTCCGGTCGCCTGGACGGGCAGCCGCAGCGCGGCAACGTCGGCGCCCGCGAGCTCCTCGACCAGCTGGCCGACATCGAGCAGCAGGCCGGCTCGGGCGGTGCTACGGCCGTGTCCGGTGGCGCGATCGTGCTCGTGAGTGGCGGACGCGGTGTCGACCCGGGACTGCTCGCCTCCCTCGGCGGCGGCGCGGGGACGGCCGCGATCACGGTCGTCGACCTGGACCCGGCGCCCGCGACCCGACCCAGCGGGGTACGCGTGATCGCCGCCACGAGTGCCGCCGAGGCCATCCAGACCTGGAACCGGGCGGCGACCGGATGAGACCCGCCCAAACTGCGTTCGTCCGCCCGCCGTTGCTCACCGTACCGTCGCGTACGGTGCAGTGGATTGCCGCCCGCTGGCGGGCATTGGGGTGGGAGCGCCGCCAGCGGGCGCCGGACCAGCCGGACCAGCGGCTGCGACCGGACGCGGGTCGGGTGCCGGTGCTGGGCGCGGTGGTCGCGTGTGCGCTGGCCGGGCTGCTGTTCGGGCCGGTGTTCGGTTCGGCGGTGCCGCGCGAGGTGCTCGTCCCGGTCGTGCTCATGGCCGCGGTCACCTACGCCGGGTACGAGGCGGCCCGGGCCTGGTCGGTCCTCGAACGGTGGCGCCCGGCGCTGACGTTGCTGGTCGGGCTGCTGCTGGTCGTCGAGACCACGTTGCACGGCACCACCGCAGGCGGGTGGCGTCCGACAACGGACTCGCTGCGGGCGCTGGGCGACGCAGCCCGCCGGTCGTGGCTGCTGACGCTGCAGTCGACGCTGCCGGTGCACCCGCAGGCTCGCCTGGTCGGCTTCGTGCCGCTGCTCGTTCTGGCCGCGGCGGTGATCTCGGTGCAGGTGCTGGTGCGTACCCGCAGCCGGCTCGGCGCCCTGGTACCCAGCCTGGCTGTAGGTGGCCTGGCCCAGGCGTTCCACCCGCTGTCGACCGGCACGGCGCTGCTGGCCGTCCTGGTCTACGCCGTTCCGGCGGCGGCCGTGCTCGGGACGGCCACCCGGGTGACGCTGCGGCTGGCCGCCGTCGTCGTGCTGGTCGGCGTGCCGGGCCTGCTGCTCGGGGCGTTCGCCGGCGTCTCGGTCGACCCGGCGAACCGGTCCGCGTACGCGCTGCGCGACGAGGCGGCGCCGGCCCAGACACCCGCCACGGTGGTCAGCCCGCTGGACGAGATCGCCTACCGCCTCGAGCATCCTGACGTCCCGCTGTTCGACGTCCGCGGACTGCGCGCGCCGGTCGACCGGTGGCCGCTGGCCGTGTTCGACACCTTCGACGGCAGCAACTGGACGACCAGCGCCCGGTACCGCTACGTCGGCGCGCGCATCGAGTCCGACCCGGGCGCGACGGCGCCGACCCGCCCCGACCGGGCGACGGTGACCCTGGCCGAGCTGCCCGGTCCGTGGCTGCCCAGCCAGCACGGTCTGACCGAGGTCTCCGACGTGGACGCCGTGGTGGACGAGGCCAGCGGCACGCTGCTCACCAACTCGGCCCGTCCGGCCACCAGCTACCAGCTGAACTGGTCGTCGCCGACGGTGAATGCCGCCGCGCTGTCCGGGGCGGCGCTCGCCCCGCACGCGATCGAGGCCGAGCGCACTCCCGGACCGGTGCCGCCGACCGTGCTGGCGGTGGCGCGCGACGCAGTGGGCGGGGCCCCGCCGTCGTTCCAGGCGGCGCTGCTGCTCGAGCGCTACCTGCGCGACCACTACCGGCTGGCCACCGGGCCGAACCTGCCGGCCGGGCACGGCTGGCCGCAGCTCGTCCAGTTCCTGACGCCGGGCGAGCGCCGCGCCGGCACCAGCGAGCAGTTCGCCGCGGCGTACGTGGCGTTGGCGCGCGTCGTCGGTATCCCGGCCCGGTTGGTCGTCGGGTTCCGCGCGCCCGCTCAGGCCCAGCCCGACGGCAGCTACCTGGTGCGCAACCGCGACGTCCTGGCCTGGCCGGAGGTCGCCGTGCGCGGGATGGGCTGGATCCCGCTCGATCCGTCCGGCACCAAGCAGCAGGGCACCGGCGGCGTCGACCCGACCTCGCTCGCCGCGGCCACCGCCGAGGCCCGGGCCAGCCTGCCCCCGCCCGACTCGCCGACCACCCCGCCGCCGGACCGCAGCACCGCCGTGGCCGTGCCCAGCCCGCCGGGCGGCAATGGCATCGACACCAGCCAGTGGATCCTGGTCGGCAGCCTGGCTGTATTCGCCGCGCTGCTCGGCTGGCTGCTCGGAGTGCCGTTCGCGAAGGGGGCCCGCACCCGGGCCCGTCGACGACGAACCGGGCCGGACGGAATTCTCGCAGCCTGGCTGGAGACCCGGGATCGGCTGCGCGACCACGGTGTCACCGCCAGCCCGGACATGACCCAGCGCGATCTCGTCCGCGCCGGGCGCGACATCGTCGACCCGGTCGCGCAGGACGCCCTGGCCAAGCTGGTGATCCTGGTGGACACCGCACTGTGGTCGGGCGCTCCGCCGCCGGGCGGGCTGACCGAGTTCGCGTGGCACGAGAGCGACACCGTCCGCAACGGTCTGGCCCGCCGCTCGCGCACCGCCCGGGTGATCGCGGCCATCGACCCGCGCGGGCTGCGCTCGGTCCGGTAGGACGTCGGTACCTTGATCGGCATGCGGCAGGGCTGGTGGAACGCGGTCCTCATCGGGATCGCCGTGGTGCCCGCCGCCGCCATGCTGCTGATCGAGCGCGCCGACTCGTCGTCGGACACCGACGACATCGACACGACGCCGGCCATCGTCGGGTCGATCGTCTTGCACATCACGCCCACCCCGCCCGGCGGGGTCGTGTTCGCCAGCGTGACCATCTCGGCGGATCGTCCCGTGCACGTCGACGGCATCCGGGTCGACGTGCAAGACGCCCAGGGCCGCAGCCAGGACGCGGCCGGGCGCGCGTTCAGCCTGCCCGCGTCGGGGCCCCTCGAGCTGCGGGTCGACGCGCAGACCGTGACCGAGGCCCGCCAGATCCGCCAGTCCGGCACCTACTCCTACGTCCTGGCCTACCGCCAGAACGGCACCTGGACGACGCTGCCCCCGATCAACGCGTTCACCATCAAGTGACGGTCAGCCGCGGACGGGCGGCAGGACCAGCTCGAACACGGCGCCGCCCCAGGGCGGGTTGTGCACGCGCAGCATCCCGCCGTGGGCATCGGCGATCCACCGCACGATCGACAGGCCCAGCCCGCTCGACCCGGACGTCCCGGACACGACGCCGTCGAACGAGGCGGCGTCCAGGGGCGCCTGCATGCCAGGCCCCTCGTCGGCGACGACCACCACGCCGTTGGCCACGGTGACCGTGACCGTGGCCGGCTGACCCGGTTGGCGCCCGTACTTCAGCGCGTTGTCGATCAGGTTGCCCACCGCCCGCTGCACGAGCATCGGATCGGCCCACACGGTGGACGGCTGGGCGGTCAAGCGCAGCTGCGCGTCGTCGGTGGTCGGCGTGCTGTCCACGGTGCTCTCGACGAGCTGGTCCAGCCGAACGGGCTGGCGGCGCACCTGCTCGACGCCGGCGGCCAGCCGGGCGCGGACGAGCAGGTCGTCGACCATCCGGCTCATGCGCGTCGCGAGGGCGCCGACCCGGGGCAATAGCTCGCCGCGCTGCGCCGGCTGATCCAGCGCCGTCTCGGCCAGCGCGCGCATCGCGGCCAGCGGGGTGCGCAGGTCGTGCGCCGACTCGGCCAGGAACCGTTCCTGCTGGTCCAGGGTCTGCGACGCCGGTCGCATCGCCCGTCCGGACAGCAGGTGGCCGACGAACGCGAGCACGAGGATCAGGCCCGTGCAGCCGCCCGCCACGACCCACAGCACGTGCTGGTGCCGGGCCGCCTCACCGCTCGCGTCTACGACCGCGACCACCGCGCCGGCCACCGTCTTGCCGTTGTAGAACGGCTCGGCCAGCATCCGGACCGGGTGCCCGCCACCGGCGACCTTGCCGTCGCTGGCGATGATGCGGTTGGCCCGCGTGGCTTGCGTGGCCGCCTGGTTCAGCGCGAGCAGCGACGCCGACGCGCACTTGCCCTGGCTGCGCAGCCCGAGGAACGGGGTCGCGCTGCCGGGCAGGACGACGAACCCCGGGCACTGCAGGGACAGCCCCGAATTCGCGAGATTGTCCAGCGCCACCGCGTCACCCTGGTAGCTCAGCCGCTGGATCGCGGCGAGCGTCACCCGCTGCAGCTCGCCGTCCAGGCGCTGCCGGCCCCGGTCCGCGTCGGAGCTGACCACCAGCCAGGCGAGCAGCAGCAGGCCGACCGCGTTCGTCGCGGTGAACGTCACGGTCAGCACCCAGCGCAGCCGGCCCAGCGTCGTGCGGGCAGCGGTGGTCGGCTGCCCTTGCCGCCGGGTGCGAGCCCGCGGCAGGGTCGGACGAGGCGGCGACTGCGGGCCGGGCGGGCGGGGCGGTGCCGTCATGGCCCGGCGGCCTCGGCGTAGATGCGGTAGCCCACGCCGCGCACGGTGGCCACCAGCCCGGGCGAACCGAGCTTGCGGCGCAGCTGGCCGATCACGACGTCGACGACGTTCGACATGAGCTCGGCCATCGCGTCCCAGCAGTGCTCTTCGATCTCGGCCCGCGGCACCACTTGCTCAGGACGGCTGAGCAACAGCTCCAGGACGGCGAACTCCTTGCCGGTCAACGTGAGCAGCACGCCGCCGCGGCGAACCTCGCGGCGCGCTACGTCGAGTTCGACGTCGGCGTAGCGCAGCACCGGCGGACGGCCCTGGCTGGCCCGCCGGCACAGGCTCACGACCCGGGCGACCATCTCGGCGATGTCGAACGGCTTGCCGAGGTAGTCGTCACCGCCGTGCTCGAAGCCGGCGACGCGATCGGCCGGGCTGTCGTACGCGGTGAGGAACAGCACCGGGACGCGCAGACCGGCCCGCCGCTGATCGTGCAGGTAGTACAGGGCATCGCCGTCGGGCAGCACCCGGTCGAAGACGGCCCCGTCGTAGCCGTTGCTGAACAGCATCTGGTCGGCCGCACCGAGCGTGCGCGCCTCGTCGACGGCCAGGCCGGCGCCCCGCAACGCGGTCCGGATGGCAAGCGCCAGATCCTCGTCGTCCTCAACTACGAGAACCCGCATTGCCCGCCAATCCTGACTTCATCGAATCCTCATGGTTGTCCTCGAATGCTACGTCCAGATCGTTTATGGATCCCGCTCAGATCGGTAGTGGAGGTAGCGGCGATGTATGAGGACCACGCAACCCCCGGCGTGGTGTTCAACGTGCTCGGGCCGCTGGAGATGCACGGCGGAACAGGCGCGGCGGACCTGTGCGGCAAGCCGGCGATGTTGCTGTCGTTGCTGCTGCTCAGCGCGAACTCCTGGGTCGACACGGGGCAGATCCTGGACGCGCTGTGGGGCAAGACCCCGCCGGTATCGGCGAACCGGAACGTCAAGACCTACGTCTGGCAGCTGCGCCGGATGTTGCCGCCGACCAAGGACGGCACCGAGCGCCTGCAGGGCCGCCGCGGCGGTTACCGCATCCACGTCGCCGACGACGAACTCGACGCCGCGGTCCTGGAGCGGATGGCCCGCGAGGAGTGGCCCGACGCCGATCCCGGACTGGCTGCGGACCGGTTCGAGGCGGCGCTGGCGCTGTGGCGGGGCGGTCCGTACCCCGAGCTGCCGGAGCAGACGACCCGGGTCGCCGTGGCCCGGCTCGAGCAGGTGCGGTGGCACATCCGCGAGCAGCTGGCCGAGGCCATGGTCAGCTGCTCGCGCTACGCCGACGCGATCGCGCTGCTGCAGCCACTGGTCGCCGAGGACCCGCTGCGCGAGGGGCTGTGGACCCAGCTCGTCCTGGCGTTCAGCGGCGCCGGCCGGCGCGGCGAGGCGCTGTCGAGCTACCAGCGGGCGCGGCGGGTGCTGCTCGAGGAGCTCGGTGTCGAGCCGAGTCCCACCTTGCAGGCCGCGCAGCGACGCGCGCTCGGCGGCGAGGCGTCCTACCCGGACGCCTTCGTGGCGGTCAGCCAACCGATGGTGGTCCCGCCACGGTTCCTGCCCCGTGATCTGCCCGACTTCGTCGGCCGCGGCGCCGAGGTTGACGCGCTGCGGGCCCCCGCGTCCGACGCGCCGCAGGTCGCGGTCATCGCCGGTCTGCCGGGAGTCGGCAAGTCGGCGCTGGCGGTGCACGTCGCCCACCTGCGCAGCGCTGACTACCCGGACGGGCAGGTGTTCTGCGACCTGCACGGCCACGACCCGGACGCTCCGCCGGCCAAGCCGG
>DASXYE010000394.1:0-12087 GCA_036502695.1 Jatrophihabitantaceae bacterium | reverse complement strand
CGAGTTGCTGGCGGGCGTCTCCGCGCATCCACTCGACGTCGCCGCCCACGAGCGGGCGGTCACGCGCTCGTCGGCCGGGGCGCACATCGTGTTCTGCGGGGTGGTGCGCGACCTCGACCACGGCCGCCAGGTGGTCGAGCTCGAGTACGAGGCCCATCCGAGCGCCGCCACGGTGTTGCGCGAGATCGCCGAGCAGTTCGCCGCGTTGCCGGCGGTCGAGGGGCTGGCCGTCAGCCACCGCACCGGGCGGCTCGCGGTCGGAGACGTTGCCCTGGTAGCCGCGGTCAGCTCGATGCACCGCCGCGAGGCGTTCACGATCTGCGCGCAACTCGTCGACGAGGTCAAGCACCGGCTGCCGATCTGGAAGCGGCAGGTCTTCGACGACGGCACCGACGAGTGGGTCAACTGCCCCTGAACGCGGTGCCGGCGGCGGCAGGCGACCGGGGTAGACGACACCACGAACGCGATGAGCGCTCGCGCGAAGAGCCCGCCGGCCGCTGCGCGGGCCGGAGCGTCAGCGGAGGCTCGGATCCGGGATTGCCCCCGAGCTTGCGAGTGGGGCGAGACCGCGATCCGAATCCGGCGGATAGGTCAGCGCAGCTATCCCCCGGCGAACGGCGGCAACACGTCGATGGTGGCGGCCGGCGGTAGTGGCGCGTCGTCGGCCGTCGCCTGACCGTTCACCAGGAAGCTCGCCGCGGCGACGACTGCGGTGAGGGCGGGTCGGGCGGCCAGCTCGTCGCGCAGCGCGGCCAGCGTGGCGGCCGTCGTCGGCTCCTCGGCGTGGCCGGCCGCCCGACGGGCCCCCGCCCAGAAGCGAACCGTGGCGGTGATGGTTCAGCTCCCGGTGTCGCCCTTGGCGGCCCGTCGTGGCGCCGCACCACCCCGGCCTGCGGCGCTGCCCGGACCCGCAGCAGGCGCCTCGGGCTCGGGTTTGACCCCGTTCGCGCGCGCACCGTTGCTGGACGGCGCGCCGGCGGCGTCGTCCGGATGCGGACCGCGATCCAGCAGGTGCTCGAGCGTGGTGCTCACCGACTTGATGCGGTCGGAGTACTTGCCGCGAGTGAGCTGGTCGAGCTTGCTCGCCGTGGTGTGCACGCCGTGCGCGGCCACTGGGCCGGCCTTGTGCGCGAGATCGGCGGCCTTGGTCCGGGCCTGGCCGGCAATCGGTCCGGCGCGGTGGACGACCTCGCCGGCGATCACGGTGGCGCGATCCTTGGCCTGCCCGCCCACTTTGGCGGCCTTGCTGGCCAACTGGCCCGCCTGTTCGGTGATCTTCTGCTGATCCATGATGGTGCCCTCCAATCGGCCGGCCGACGCCTGGCGACGGCCAGACTCGCTGTCAGCCGGTCACCTCCATACAAGCATCCGGGCCACAATGGCGGCGTGAATGGATCTCGTGGCCCAACGCCCGGTAAACACCGCCGGGTGGTCGAGCCGCCGCCGGCCGAGCCGTCGGGTACGGCCAAGCCCTCGCCCGCCGTCGAGCCGCCGACCTTGCCGGACCGGTCGGCCGACGAGAACGACGAGGCCTGGGGCGATTCCGAAGGCACCGGAGGGCGCGATCGGGCCTGGTACGAGCGCGAGCGCCCACCCCACCACGAGTGAGCGCTCGCCCGAAGACCGCGAAGAACCGCGAAGAACCGCTATGGCGCCGTCTGGCCCGGCTGCTGGGCGCGCAGCAGGTCGCGGATCTCGGTCAGGATGTCGAGGTCGGTCGGCGGGGTCGGCGCCTCGCCCCGGCGCTCGCGCAGCCTCTGGTTCGGCACCACCAGGATGAAGTAGATGACCGCGGCGGTCAGACCGAACACGATCAGCGCGTTGATCAGCGTGGAGATGTCGATGAACGTCTTGGGCTTGAGATCGCCGCCGCGCAGCGAGAAGCCCCACCCGTTGCTGTTGGCGCCCGGGAACGCGTTGATGATCGGCTGAACGATCGCGGTTACGAACGTCTTGACCAGTGCGGCGAACGCAGTCGCGATGACGAATGCGACTGCCAGGTCGACGATGTTGCCGCGGAACACGAAGTCCTTGAATCCCTTGAGCATTCCGGCCCCCCTAGCGGGAGTTCTGAGCGTGACACTCTGTCACCGGGCCAGATGTTAGGGCGGATCGCGCACCGTGGCGACCAGAGCGCGCCCGGACACCGCGGCAATTTTCAGCGCGGTGGCGCCGTCGACGGCGACCACGATGCCCAGCGAGTCTGCGTCGGGCGCTGCATCGCCAGACGATCCGAGCACGGCCAGCACCCGAACGGCGCGGGCCAGCAACCGGGCCGACGGGAGAGCCGGGCCGCCGGCATCGGGCGGATCACCGACCAGCAGGTCGATCCAGTCGCCGGCATGGACGAAGCCACCGAGGCCGCCGCCGGCGATCTGCACCGGGACGCCGCGCAGCTGCGGGGACAACCCGGTGGTCAGGCCGGCCCCGACCAGGCGGGCGCCGGTGATCGCCTCGCCGGCCCGGATCGCCCCGCCCGCGCGACGTCCCACCGCATCGGCCGGACGCGGCAGCGCACCGGCCGGGCGCAGCTCGTCGGGCCACGACCGCACCCGGACGTCGGCCGCGCGAAGAGTGGCCCCGGCGGGCAGATCCCGGGCAGCGACGACGATCGGACGGCCGGCCCGCGAGGTCGGCGCGCGGTGCGCCGCCACGGCGGTCACCCCGGCGAGCAGCAAACAGATCAGCGCCAGCACGCGGCGGGGCCAGCCGCCGAGCCGGGCGGTCAGGTCGGAAATGGACACGTCCGCGAGTCAACCGGCCGTCCGGGCCGATGTCTGCGGCTCAACGCAATCTGTGGACAGTGGCCGGGCCTGTGGACAACCCGTTCGAAAGATCGGCCAGCAACTGTCAGGCGGTGGCGGCGGCCTTGCCCGAGCTGCCACCCGAACTGCCCGATCCGCTAGCCGCCGGAGCAGCCGACTTCTCGGACTTCGCCGACGACTCGGCCGGCTTGGCGTCCGACTTCGACTCGCCCTTGGCCGACGACTCGCCCTTGGTCGATGACGGTGCGGACGCGGACGCGGCGGCCCGGCTGTCGGTGCGGTAGAAACCCGAGCCCTTGAACACGACGCCGACGGAGCCGAACCGCTTACGCACCGGCTGCCCGCAGACAGGGCACTCGCTGGCGGCGGGGTCGGTGAAGGACTGCACGAGCTCGAACTGGTTACCGCACTCCGGGTTCGTGCACGCGTACTGGTAGGTCGGCATGACTAGAAAATCCTCCGCGTGCTAGCACTCAACTCCACAGACTGCTAACCATGGTGCTAGATGATGGCATTCCCCGTCCACTCCCGAAGATCGGAGGGGATGCGGGTCACCCCAACGCCCGCCATCCGGACGGCGTGATCGCCCCGCTCACCGGCACGTCCCAGGCCTCGGCCGGGACGTCGGGCCGGATCTCGTCGTCGTGGAGCAACGCCACCGTCGGCACGCCGTCGGGCACGCGCGCCAGGGCTCGGTCGTACGACCCGCCGCCCCGCCCGAGCCGAACGCCGGAAAAGGACACGGCCAGCGCCGGCACCAGCACCAGATCGACGCCGGCAATCGCGTCCACGCCCAGCGAGGGCCCGGACGGCCACGGCGTCCAGTCCAGGTCGCGGTCGTCGAGCAGCACCGGAACGATCACCGCCGCGCCGGCGGCAACGAACGCGTCCAGCAGCTCGACCGAGCCGGGCTCGGTGCGCAGCGGCCGGTACGCGGCCACCCGTCGGGACGCTGCGAACCGCGACAAAACATGCGAACGCACGGCTGCGCGGGCCGCCTCGATCTCGGTCGGCGACAGCGCTGCACGGGCAGCGAGCAGTCGCGCACGTAGCTCGCTCTTCGTCGCTGCGCCCACCCGGTTAGTCTGCCCGGCATGCCTCGCGATCGTGTGACCAGAGCCTTGATCCCCGCCGCCGGGCGGGGCACCCGATTCCTGCCCGTGACCAAGGTGGTACCCAAGGAACTGCTGCCGATCGTCAGCACGCCGGCACTCGAGTTCGTCGTGGCCGAGGCGGCGCGCAATCAGCTGACCGACGTCATCCTGGTCGTCAACGAGGGCAAGGCGGCCATCGCCGACTACTTCGCGCCGAACCCGGAGCTGGAGGCGGTACTGGCCGCCAAGCCGGACGAGGCCGGGCTGGCCGCGATCCGGCGGGCCGGCGGGCTCGCCACCATCCACGAGGTGGAACAGCTCGAACCGCGCGGCCTGGGCGACGCGATCGCGCAGGGCGAGGTGATCGCCGAGGGCGGTCCGCTCGCGGTACTGCTGCCCGACGACCTGATCGACGAACGCGACGAGCTGCTCGGGCAGATGCTGGACGTCTACGAGCGGCACGGCGGCATCGTCGTCGGGCTGCTCGACGTGCCCCGTGCCGAGACCCGCAAGTACGGGTGCATCACGCCGGGCGAGATCGACGGGGACGTCGTGCAGATCACGGACCTGGTCGAGAAGCCGCAACCGGAGCAGGCGCCCAGCACGCTCATCATCATCGGCCGCTACGTCCTGCCGCCGGAGATCTTCGATGCACTGCGGAGCACCGAGCCCGGCGCCGGCGGCGAGATCCAGGTGACCGACGCGATGCGCCGGCTGGTGCGCGACGGCGTCCCCGCGCACGGCGTGATCTTCCGCGGCCGGCGCTACGACACGGGTGATCCCCTCGACTACACGCGCGCCGTCGTGCAATTGGCGACGCGACACCCGCAGATCGGCGCACCGTTCACCGCCTGGTTGCGCGAGTATGTGCAGGGACTTGATTAAGGAGTTGTATGCCTGACCCGCCTGTGCGGTCGGTCGACGAGCACCTGGCCGCCGTGCTCGACGGTATCGGCACCATCGCGCCGATCGAGATGACGTTGCTCGAGTCGCAGGGGCTGCTGCTGGCCGAGAACGTCGTCACCGACGTGCCGTTGCCGGGTTTCGACAACTCTGCGATGGATGGCTACGCGGTGCGCGCCGTCGACACGCGCAATGCCACCGACGAGCTTCCGGTCGAGCTGCCCGTGGTCGGCGATGTCGTCGCCGGGACGAAGAACCGCAACGGCATGGGACCCGGCCTGGCGATGCGGATCATGACCGGGGCGCCCATCCCGGCCGGAGCCGACGCCGTCATCCCGCTCGAGGACACCGACCGAGGCATGGCCCGCGTCGCGATCCGAGCGCCCGTCCGCAGCGGCGAATGCGTGCGCCGGGCCGGTGAGGATCTCGCCGCCGGGGCGCCGGCGTTGAGCGCCGGGTCGGCGATCGGACCGCAGCAGATCGCCCTGCTGGCCGCGATCGGACGCGACCGGGTACTGGCCCGGCCGCGGCCCCGCGTGATCGTGTTGTCGACGGGCAGCGAGCTCGTGGACGTGGGCCAGCAGCCAGCGTTCGGCGAGGTCACCGACTCGAACTCCTACCTGCTGGCCGCCGCCGCCCGTGACGCCGGCGCCGACTCCTACCGCGCCGGCATCATCCCCGACGATCACAGCAAGCTGCTGGACGTCCTGGAGAGCCAGCTGCTGCGCGCCGACATCCTGATCACGACCGGCGGCGTCAGCATGGGCGCGTTCGACATCGTCAAGCAGGCGCTGTCCGAGCTCGGCACTGTGGACTTTCTGCGGGTCGCCATGCAGCCCGGCAAGCCGCAGGGCTTCGGCCACCTCGGCGAGCACGTGCCGATCTTCTGCCTGCCCGGCAACCCGGTCAGCGCGCTCGTGTCGTTCGAGGTGTTCGTGCGCCCGGCGATTCGCAAGCTGCTCGGCAAGCGCCAGCTGCAGCGGGCCACCGTCCAGGCCGTCGCGATCGAAGGCGTGTCCAGCCCGGCCGGCGTGCGGCAGTATCGTCGCGGCGTGCTACATCGTGAAGCGAACGGTGCGTACAGCGTGTCGTTCGTCGGCGGCGCCGGATCGCACCTGATCGCCTCGATGGCATCGGCCAACTGCCTCGTGGTCATCGACGAGGCGGTCACCGAGGTGGTGGCCGGATCGCGGGTGACGGTGATCCCGCTGTTGCTGTCGCAGCGCTGAGATGACGGCGCATCCCGGCTGGCCTGCCGAACTCGTCGCAGGGCCGGTTCGGCTGCGTCCGCCGCGGATGCGGGACGGGCGCGCGTGGAGCGAGGTGCGGCTGCGCAACGAGCGCTGGCTGGCGCCCTGGGAACCGACCTCGTCGCTGCGCTGGGCCGACCGCAACGGCGTCTCGGCCTGGCCGGCCCTGCTGTCCGCGCTGCGCAAGGCCGCGCGCAGTGGGGCGATGCTGCCGTTCATCGTCACGTACGGTTCGCGGCTGGTCGGCCAGATGAACGTGTCGAACATCGTGCACGGCGCGCTGCGCGGTTGCACGGTCGGCTACTGGATCGACTCGGACGTGGCCGGGCGCGGCATCACGCCCACCGCGCTGGCCCTGGTGATCGACCACTGTTTCAGCGGTGTCGGGATGCACCGGGTCGAGGTGGACATCCGTCCGGAAAATACAGCCAGCCTGCGGGTCGTCGAGAAGCTGGGCCTGCGCCGTGAGGGCTATTACGAGCGGTTCCTCGACATCGACGGCGGCTGGCGCGATCACCTGGCGTTCGCGATCACCGTCGAGGAACTGGGCGGACGTTCCCTGCAATCCCGCCTGCGGTCGCTGCCCCCGATGCCCAGGTGAAGCTCGATCCGGATCGGTGGCCGCCCGCCCGAGGTGAAGATCGCGTCCGTCGACACGCCGGGTCAGGTGCCGGTTCGGGCGCGGAACGCTGGTTACCGTGGGTAAAGCTGTTACTAGTGTGACTGGAGGTGCGATGACGTCACCGATGTTGACGGTGCTCGTCCTCGCCGTCCTGTGGTTGATCGTGGTGGTTCCGATGATCGTGCGTCGACACGACGATCGGGCCAACGAGCGTTCGGTCGAGCAGTTCGGCAAGTCGATGCGGGCGCTGACTCGTCGCCACGTCGCGATGACCCGTCCGGTCGGTCCGCGCCCTGATGACCTGGACCTGGCCAGTCACGCCGCCCGCCCCGCCGCTGACGCGCGGGCGGAGCTGTTCGTACCCGGAACGCGCCGTGCCGCGCCCGCACCGTCGCTGCGCCGGCCCGTTCCCGCCGCGGAGGAGGCCCTGATGTATCCCGTCGACCGTGCTGATCTGTCGCCGGCACGCGCCCAGATGATGGCGCGCCGGCGCCGGTCGCTGACCATCCTGGGCGTGGGCAGCGGGCTGAGCCTGGTGCTGGCCATCGTCGTGGGCGGGCCGATGTGGGTGCCCACCATGCTGTTCCTCGTCGGCCTGGGCGGCTACCTCTACTTCCTGCGCAGCCAGGTGCTGCGCGATGCCGAGCGCCGGCAGGCCCGGCAGGAGCGGTCCGTCACGCACGGCTCGGCCGGCTACGACGCCACCGAGCGCATCGACGCGCCGATCGCCGAGTCCGCCGTCCGCATCGACGACGACGACCTGGCCCTGCACGACCACGACACGATCGACCTCACCGGGCTGTACGAGGAAGAGGCCGACGCCCCGCAGGCCGCCGAGCGCCGGGCCTCCTAGAGCTGTTCAGGACGGTCGCGGGCACCTGCTAGCCTTGACAACCGCCCCGGGCAACGGGGCAAATCCCATTTGGGGCTGTGGCGCAGTCCGGTAGCGCACCTCGTTCGCATCGAGGGGGTCAGGGGTTCAATTCCCCTCAGCTCCACCAGCAGTTCGGGCCTCCTGGCCCGCCGCGGCAGCGGGCTAAGTGAGCCGTGGGCGCCCACGGCTATTGCGGCGAGAGAGCGCCGACCGCTGCGAAAAAGCCGTCCAGCCGTTCGAGCATGCCGGTGGCGACATCGTCGGGATCGAGGGCGCGGTCACTGAGCATCGAGCGTCCGGCCTTGGGCGCTGCCAGAAGCTGGGCCGAACAGTCCAGACCGGTGCAGATGTAAGTGCCGACGGTGTCGCCCTTGCGCCCGGCCGGGCCGGTGCGTCGGGCGGCGAACAGCGCCACCGAGCTGGCCGCGTCCACGGCGCGACAGAGCGAGCACATCGCTTTGCGCCCACCGGCCATGCTGCTCTCCGGCGCGCGGAGTGCGACTGCGAGGAGGCCGACGTCCGGGTGGTTGCGGACCAGGTAGCCGCGCTGCGGGAACTTGGGATCGCGCCAGCCGTAGAAATCGAGCTGGGTCCCAGGGGACGGTGACGAAGTCGGGGGCGAAGGTGATCGCGGCCCGCTCGCTCTTGGTCACATTGACGAGGGCGCGGCGGATGTCGTTCTGGTTGAGGGGGTGCACGGTAGGTCTTCTCCGGTCGACGCGGTGTGCCTGAGCCGCCGGCGAGGTCGGCTCGCGGGCGGCTCCGGCGTCGACACTGCGTTTATCGGGCGAGGCTGCGAGATAAACGACGATGACGACGCGTCACTTGGGCACTTCGACCGGCTTGGCCATGTGCGTCAGCCTAGTCGCGGCATTCAACCCGATTGATCGCGGAAACGACCGGATCGGAACGATCTCGAGTCATGCCTCGGGCGGATCTCCTGGCGCCGCACGTAGCCTGGCGCTCATGGCGGCGACGATCCTGCACTTCTGCACCGGCGATGCCTGGCGGGCGGCGCAGGCCCGCGGCGAGTATCACGGCGACACGCTCGCGACCGAGGGATTCATCCATTGCTCGACGGCCGACCAGGTGCACGTGCCGGCCAACGCGCTCGTCCGGGGCCGCACCGATCTCGTGCTGCTGGAGATCGATCCGGATCGCCTGACCGCGCCCCTGCGGGTGGAACCCGGCGACCCGAACGACCCGGCGTCGATGCAGTTTCCGCATGTGTACGGCCCGATCGTCGTCGACGCGGTGGTCGCCGTCCACGACTTCCAACCCGGCCCGGACGGAACATTCGCCCCCGTATAGTCGCCGGCGTGGAGCCGCCGAACGTCCTGTCGGCGCAGACGGTGGACGACCTGCGCGACTGGTACGAGCAGAACTACCAGTCGGCGACGCAGATGTGGCTGGTCAATCCCAACAAGGCATCCGGCCGCCCCGGAGTGAGCTACAACGACGCCGTCGAGGTGGCCCTCTGCTACGGCTGGATCGACAGCACCCGCCGCAAGCACGACGCTGAGTCGACGGTGCAGCGCTATTCACCGCGGCGACGGGGCAGCGGCTACTCGCAGCCCAACATCGAGCGGCTGCGCCGGCTCCGCGACGACGGCCGGTTGCAGCCGGAGATTGCCGAGGCCGTCGCGCCGGTGCTGGCGCAGGAGTTCGTCTTCGCCGACGACATCATCGCTGCCGTCAGGGCGAACGCCGCGGCCTGGGCCAACTACCGGAACTTCTCGGCGGCGTACCAACGGATCCGGGTCGCCTACATCGAGGCCGCGCGCAACCGCCCGGAGGAGTTCGCCAAGCGGCTGGCCAATTTCGTCGACAAGTGCGCGCAGAACAAGCAGATCGGCTACGGCGGCATCGACGCCTACTACTAGAGATCCAGCGTCATGAACACGCTGTTCGGGTCGAACCGGTAGTCGCCGAACGGCGGGCACTCGGCGAACCCGTGCCGCTCATACAATCGCCGGGCCGGCGCGAAGTACGGCTGCGTACCGGTCTCCAGGAACAGCCGGCGATAGCCGCGCTGGCCGGCCTGGTCGACGAGATGCATGAGCAACGAGCTGGCCACGCCCCGGCCGCGCGCCACGTCCGCCGTCCGCATCGACTTGATCTCACCCTCGGCCGCGGACAGCTCGCGAAGCGCACCGCAGCCCAACAGCGTCGTCTCGTCACGCACCGACCAGAACGTGATCGCCGGGTCGACCAGCTCGGTGTGATCCAGCGCGTGCACGCTTTCGGGCGGGGACGTGGCGTGCATGTCGGTCAGGTGCTCGGCCAGCAATCGGGCGACGTCCGGCCGAGACGGGTGATCCCGTTCGATCCGTACGTCAGCCACCGGGCGAGGTTAGGTCCGGGGTGTTTCGACGGTATGACGCCGCCATACTCGATGCGTGGGCTCGACGATCGCGCGTCCGGTGCCGGTGCAGTTGTTGCGCCACTTGCGGCGCGCCCGCGACCACATCGACCGGCAGTACCGGCACGCCCTGGACCTGGACCAGGTCGCCGCGGTGGCCGGGGTGTCCAAGTACCACTTCGTGCGGTGCTTCGAGGCGACGTACGGCGAGACGCCGATGCGCTACCTGACCCGTCGGCGCATCGAGCGGGCCCAGGACCTGCTGCGGTCGGCCAATCTGACCGTGACCGAGGTGTGCATGGCGGTGGGGTTCGCCAGCCTCGGCTCGTTCTCGTCGCGGTTCACCGCCCTGGTCGGCGAGACGCCGGTGGCCTACCGCGACCGGTGGGCCGCCCAGGGTGGCCCGCACGTACCCGGCTGCTACCTGTTCATGCGCGGCGTGCTGGATCCGGGCGGCACCGGTCCCGCAATTTCGGAGAAGCCGGCCGACGACGGTCCGGCCTAACGTGGCCGCATGATCACCAACATCTCGCTCGTCACGATCTACTGCCTCGACCAGGACGTCGCCCGCAACTTCTACGTGGACGTGCTGGGCTTCGAGCCGGCCGTCGACATCCTCATGGGCGACGGCTACCGCTGGGTGACCGTCCGGCATCCCAACCAGCCCGAGCTGGAGGTGACGCTGATGCTGCCCGGGCCGCCGCTGGCCCCCGACGCGGCCGACTTCGTGCGCCGCCAGCTCGAGACCGGCCAGTTGGGCGGGCTCGGCCTGCGGGTGGACGACTGCCGCAAGACGTTCGCGGAGCTGTCCGCCAAGCACGTCCCGTTCGTGCAGGAACCAGAAGATCGCCCTTACGGAGTCGAGGCAATCATCCGGGACCCGTCCGGCAACTGGTTGGTGCTCGTCGAGCCCAGCGGCGCGTTCTAGCGGCGTCCCTGCGCGGCGGCGTCGAGGACGCCGCGCAGCTCGCCGGCCAGCGTCTGGGCGAACACGTCGGTCATGTGCTGGCCGTCCCAGCGCACGAGCGTCCGGCCGATGAACGCCGGGCAGTAGCCGGCGGCGTTGCAGAACCAGAGGTGGGTGTCGGCGTAGGACGTGCGGGTCGCGGCTGCCACGGCCTGCTCGTCCCGCGCGAACGTGATCCACCGGTTGTCGATCTGCCGGACGCAGTCGGCCGGCGACGAGGCGGCGCTGTCGCACTGGGCGACGTCGGTCACGAGCGGCGGCGGGGCCAGCGTCAGCACGCGCCGGTTCGGCCCGGGATGCAGCCCGGCGATCGTGCGCTGCAGCGCCGCCCGGTACTCGGCGTCGGCCCGGGCTCCGGTGGCGCCGTCGGCCAGCCGGCTCAGCGTGTCGTCGGTGCTGGCCAGCACGACGAGTTGCGGATTCAGTCGCAGTGCCGCCTGCTGGACCCAGGCGTGGTGCTGGTCGCAGCGCGTGTGGCGTTTCTGGTGGACGTCCAGCACCGGGATGTCCGCGGCCGGGCAGGCCTCGAACGTCAGGCCGTAGACGCGCCAGCCGCTCGCGCTCAGCGCGGCGTCGACGCCGGCCAGCCAGCTCATGGCAATCGAGTCGCCGATGACGACCGCCACCCGGGCGTGCGGATCGGTGCTGCCGAACGAACAGCTGGCCGGGTCGGCCTCGGTGGTGTGATCGCAGGCCTGCCAGTACTTGCTGGCGCGGGAGGTGCCCAGCTGGCTCAGCGGCGGATCGAAGTCGGGGAAGTGGGTGGCGCGCAACGCCTGGTCGATCGCCTTCGACAGCGCGGCCGGTGGCTGGGTCACGGACGGCCCGGTGTCGGTCAGTCCGGGCGGGGCGTCGGCCGCGGCGGAGGCGAACGACGGCGCCGGGCGGCCGGGCACCAGCACCGACAGCACCACGACCGCGACCAGGCACGCGAGCGAGGCCAGGGCCGGGCGGCGGACCGGCGTACGACGCCGGCGGGGAGCCAGCGCGACGCGCAACCGCCGCCGGGGCGTCGTCCGGACGTGCAGCCGGCGCAGCGGGGCCTCGACGAAGTGGTAGCTGGCAATGGCCAGGCCGAGCATCGCGAACACGGCGATCGAGTAGTGCAGTGGCCACGGATGCGGCACGAGGGCGGCCACGACGAGGATCACCGGCCAGTGCCACAGGTACAGCGAGTACGAGATGCGGCCCAGGTAGCGGCTGACCGGGTTGGTCAGCGCGACCGCCCACCGGCCCAGCTCCCCGCCCTG
>DASXYE010000393.1:0-10570 GCA_036502695.1 Jatrophihabitantaceae bacterium | reverse complement strand
TGGGGGAGGGGTTCCCCGGATCACGCGCGCGCCGGCGGATTGCGCGATATCGCTTGTGCCGTCGGATGATTCGTCGTCGAGGACGATGACCTCGGCGGCCCGCTGAATGAGCACGGTGCGCAGGCAATCGGCGAGCTGGTGCGCCTCGTCCCGGGCCGGGATCAGCACTGATACGTCCACAGTGGACGGTGGCGGATCCGGATCGGGCCGGCGCAGCAGCCGGGCGTTGACCGCGGCGTGCGCGGCCCCGGTGATCGCCGCCACCGTGCCGGCCGCGACGAGGCGCCCGGTCACGCCGGCCTCACCCTCGCGACCAGCGGCCCGCCGACCAGCCTCGCGGCCAGCGGCAGGGCGACGAGTCCCATCCCGAGCGCGCCCCAGAACGCCGCGCCGGCGAGGTGCAGGAACGCGGCCAGCCCGACGACGGACGACGCGTACGTCCAGAGGAACAGGGCCAGCATCCAGCGGTCGTCGGTCGGCTCACCGCGAACCAGAATCCCCTGTAAGGCAAGGGAAATCGCCGTCGACGCCAGCAGCCAGCCGGCATAGTTCGTCAGGGGCACGGCGGGGACGCCGGGCAGGTGTGGCGACGGGTCGGCCCACCGCCAGTGGCCGGCCGCCACCATCTGCGGATCGAGGTACAGGTCCCAGGCGGCCAAGGCCCAGCCGCCGATTGCCACGCGAGCGACCGCCGCTGACCCACCCAGCCGGCGGGCCACCAGAGCGCAGGGCCAGGCCAGCATCGTCCAGGCCAGCCCGGCGACGATCGGCACTCCGGCGATCTGCCATCCGAGCGTCCCCGTGTAGTGGTACGTCCCGAACGGGAAGCCGGTGTGCACGCCGACGAGCTCGAAGCCGAAGCCGATGCCCGCCGCGGCCGCGCAGCCCGCCAGCCCGCGCCACCTCGCGGTCAGCCCGGCGTGGGCGATCGACGCCGTAGCCACGACGACCACCGTGGCGACGGTCAGCGTGTCCCGGGCGGAACCGTGGATCAGCGGATAGGCCAGCTGCAGGCCGACGGCGGCCAGCACCGGTATCCCGACGGCGAGGTCAGCGCGGCGCGGCGGCATCCGGCGCCGGCCCACCTAGCGGGAGCCGGGCGCCCAGCACGGCGAACGGCCGGGCGTCGCCGGGAAAGCGGTGCTGGCGGACCAGGTCGACGAAGCCGAGCGAGCGGTACAGCCGGAACGCGCGGGTGTCGGTGTCCGGCGTCGACAGCAGCATCGCGTCGTGGGGGATCCCGCCGGCCAGCGACGTCAGCAGGCGCCGCCCGATGCCCCCACCCTGGAAGTGCGGCAGCACGTGCATCTCGGACAGCTCGAACGCGTCGTGCATCCAGTCGGCGGCGATCTCGTCGGTGACCGCCCGGCGCACCAGGTCGTGCCACCACTGCCCGGACGTGGACGTGTAGCCGTAGCCGAATCCGACGAGGCGTCCGTCGGCCCGCAGCGCCGCCCGGCACGCGAAGCCGGCGTAGCTCGTGTGGCCCTGCGCAGTCACCGACCGCTGCGCGCCGGCGTAGCTCGGGTAGTTCATCGCGACGACGTAGATCGCCATGGCCTCGTTGAGCCGCTCGGCCAGCTGCGGGCCGGTCCACGACTCGATCGTGACATTGGCGGCGGCCGGCAGCGCGCTCATCGGCCGACCGCCAGCGGATCCCGTCCGTCGAGGTCGCCGGCCGCGCTCAGCACGGCGAACCGCGCGAACAACTCCTCGGCGTACCACCGGCGGGCGGCGGTCTGCCGGATCGCGGTGCGATGGGCCTCGCCCTGGTAGGCGTACGCGTGCAGCGCAGCGGCGTCCCGCCACAGGCTGAACGTGCCCTGCACTCCTATCGGTGCCTCGCCCATGCCGAACGCGGCGCACAGTCCCGGACGGTGGGCCAGGTCCGCGGCCACCGGCGGTGCCGCCCGCCAGAACGCGATCGCCTGGCGCGGCGCGATGCGGGCCCGGGTCACGGCGGCGACCGGCCCGTCCCAGGTCGTGGGCGTGACGTCGAACGGCCGGCGCCGCGACCACGTACCGCGGCTGGCGAGCGGGCGCAGGACGGCCTGCCACGACTCCTGCGACCAGGACCGCCACCGTCGGGGCACCGGGCTGTGGTCGAAACCGCGGGCCGCCTCGCGGGAGGCCCAGCTGACGATGAGCGCCCATCGGGTCGGGTCGGCATCGCGCACCGAGAACGTTCGGCTGGTGCCGACCAGCTTGGCGAACCGCACCCCGCCGAGCGCGCGCACCCGGCGTCGGTCGAGCGCCACCGCACGCATCGTGGCAGGCAGGCGACGGGCGCCGACCTGCCACACATGCACCGTCACCACGCCGGACATGGCGTTCACCTTAGTGTCGGATACCGGACGGAATCAGCCGGTGCCCGTGGCGCCCCGCCGCGGGGAGTTCAGGCGACGTCGGCCGGCGTGCCACCGGTCAGATCCACCAGCTCGTCGAACGTCGTGGGGAACACCGCGTGCGGGATGCCGCCCGCCGCCCATACCTGGGCGTACGGACGTAGCGCGACGTCGACGATGGTGCGCAGCGGAGTGGGGTGTCCGATCGGAGCTACGCCGCCGATGGGCTGCCCGGTGGCCGCGCGGACCAGCTCGGCGCTCGCCCGGCGCAGCGACTCGGTGCCCAGCAGCGCGGCGACCTTCGCGGTGTCGACCCGGTGGGCGCCACTGGTCAGGATCAGCACCGGCTCGCCCTCGGCGGTCGCGAAGACGAGCGAGTTGGCGATCGCGCCGACCTCGATGCCCAGCTGCTCAGCCGCCGCGGCGGCGGTGGGCGCGGCGTCGGCCAGCAGCTGGGACCGCCCGGACAGACCGGCCGCGGCCAGGACGCCGTCTACGGCGACCACGTTCGGATGCATGCTTGGACGCTACTGGTTCGGGGCGAGCCAATTCTTGATCGCCTGCTCCCACTCGCGGTCGCGGGTCGTCTCCATGAACTCCTTGCGATCGATCAGCAGGTAGATCTCGCCGGCCGAGGTCGTCTGCATGATCAGCGGCTTGCCGGCGTTGAGCAACCCGCCGATGAACCGGCCGTACAGCTCGGTGAACGGTCATCGTGGACGTCACGACATTGTCTCCTCTGCGTCGGGGCCTGGAGACAATGATCTTGCGCGGGCCAGGTGGTCCGCATCGGCCGAAGGCGGAGCGGTTCGGCTGAGGTGATCGACTTGAGTCGAGGCGATCACGGCCGTTGGGACAGGCACACGACGTGGCCGTCCGGGTCGGTGACGACCGCCATCCGCTCGCCCCAGGGCTGGTCGGCCGGCGGGTCGATCACCTCGCCGCCGCGCGCCGCCCAGCTAGCCACGGTTCCGTCGAGATCGGCGATGACCAGGCCGATCGCGACGGACGCCCGGCTCGGCGTGGTGTCCCGCTCGTGCAGCATCAGCTCGACTCCGTCGGCGGTACGCAGCCACGCGAACGGATCCTGCCGTCGCTGCCTAGTCAGGCCGAGCAGGTCGGCGTAGAAGCTCAGGGCCTTGTCGAGGGTGGCCGTCGACACGATGACGCGGGCGAGGGTTGGTGTGCTCACCCAGCTATTCAACGGGATGGACGGAGTCGGCCCGGCTAGGCGTGGATGCCGCACTCGATCTTGTCGTTGCCGGCCCACCGTCCGGCGCGGGCGTCCTCGCCCTCGAGCAGGCGCCGGGTGCACGGTGCGCAGCCCACCGAGCCGTAGCCGTCGGACAGCAGCGGGTTGACCAGCACGCCGTTGTCGGCGATGTAGGCGTCGACGTCGTCCTCGGTCCAGGCCGCGATCGGGTTGAGCTTGACCAAGCCGTGCTTGGCGTCCCACTCGACGACGCGGGCGTCGCGGCGGGTCAGTGCCTCGTCGCGACGGAGGCCCGATGCCCAGGCCCGGTACGGCTTCAACGCGGACGCGAGCGGCGCGACCTTGCGCAGGGCGCAGCACCGATCGGGGTCGCGCTCGAAGAGCCGGGGTCCGTACTGCGCGTCCTGCTCGGCGACCGTCTGCGCCGGCGTGATCGTGCGCACCGTGACGGGCAGCACCGTCGCCACCGCGTCGCGGGTGCCGATCGTCTCGGCGAAGTGGTAGCCGGTGTCGAGGAAGACCACGTCCACGCCGGGCAGCGCGCGCGAAGCCAGATGTGGCAGCACCGCGTCGGCCATGGACGAGGCCACGCACCACGACGTCCCGAACTGCTCCACCGCCCAGTTGAGGATGTCCAGCGCGGGCGCGCCGTCGAGCTCGTCGCCGGCGCGGGTGGCCAGTGCTTCGAGGTCGGTCATCGCAGTTCCTTCGCCGGTTCGGTGCCAGTCGGTTCGGTGCCAGTCGGGGCGCTGCCGACGAACGAGAGCCGGAACACCCGCTGGCAGGCGCCGCAGCGCCACTCGCCGTGCTTCTCGCCGAACGGGCGCAGGTCCTCGTCGCCGCAGTACGGGCAGTAGAACGGCGCGGCTCGCTCAGTCATTTCCGGTCAACCACGATTCATCCGCACGCGCGACGTAGGCCGCGAACGACTCGCCGTCCGTGCGACGGTCCAGGTAGCCGCGCAGGATCCGCTCGGCGTAGTCGGGGGCCTGGTCGGCGGTGACCTTCAGGCCGCGGAATTTGCGCCCGAACGCCGCGTCGGCGCCCATCTGCCCGCCCAGGTGCACCTGGAACGCTTCCTGGTCACCGTCCGGGCCCTTCGTCACGATGCCCTTGAAGCCGATGTCGGCCACCTGGAACCGGGCGCACGAGTTCGGGCAGCCGTTGACGTTGATGGTGATCGGCGTGTCGAAGTCGGGCAGCCGCCGTTCGAGCTCTTCGCGGATGACCTCGGCCCGCGACTTCGTCTCGACGATGGCCAGCTTGCAGAACTCGATGCCGGTGCAGGCGATCGTGCCGCGGTGGAACGCCGACGGGCGTACCGACAGCCCCAGCGCATCCAGCTCCGTGATCAGCGGCTCGACGTCGGTGACGCCGAGAACCACCAGTCCCTGCTGGGCCGTTGTGCGGATCCGGCCGTCGCCGTGGTGATCGGCCAGCTCGGCGACGGCGCTGAGCACCGTGCCCGACGTGCGGCCGGCCTTCGTCGTGGCGCCGACCGCGAAGCGCCCGTCGTGCTGCCGCTCGACGCCGACGTGGTCGCGGTGCGGGGGAGACGGTGGAGCCTCGGGGCCGTCCGGCAACGCCCGGCCCAGGTACTCCTTCTCGAGCACCTCGCGGAACTTCGCCGGCCCCCAGTCGGCGAGCAGGAACTTCAGCCGGGCGTGGTTGCGCGAGCGGCGGTACCCGTAGTCGCGGAACACCGACGTGACGCCGGCCCATACCTCGTCGACCTCGGCCGGCTCGACGAACACACCCAGCCGCTGGGCGAACATCGGGTTCGTCGACAGCCCGCCGCCCACCCAGAGGTCGAATCCGGGCGTGCCGTTCGGGCCGACGACGCCGACGAACGACACGTCGTTGATCTCGTGGTTGGTGCAGTGCCGGGCGCAGCCGGTGATCGAGGTCTTGAACTTGCGCGGCAGGTTCGAGAACTGCGGGTCGCCGAGGTACTTGTCCACCGTCGCCCGCAGCGCGGGGCCGGCATCCAGCACCGAGTCGGCCGCCACGCCCTCCAGCGGGCACGCGAGCATGACCCGGGGCGTGTCGCCGCAGGCCTCGGTGGTCGACAGCCCGACCGCCTCGAGCCGCTCCCAGATCGCCGGGACGTCCTCGACCCCGATCCAGTGCAGCTGCACGTTCTGCCGGTCAGTGATATCGGCCACGTCACGGCCGTAGGTGGTGGCGATGTCGCCGATCACGCGCAGCTGCTGGCTGGTCAGGGCGCCGCCGTCGATGCGGATGCGCAGCATGAAGTACTCGTCCTCGAGGTCTTCGGGTTCGAGGACGGCGGTGCGCCCGCCCGGGATGCCGGGCCGCCGCTGGGTGTACAAGCCGAACCAGCGAAACCGGCCACGCAGGTCGGCCGGATCGATGCCGGCGAAGCCGGTGTGCTGGTAGATGTCCAGGATCCGCTGGCGGACGTTCAGCGGGTTGTTGTCGCGCTTGCTGCGCTCATTGGGGTTCAGCGGTTCGCGGTAGCCAAGCGCCCACTGGCCCTGACCTCTACGCGCAGGCATCTGCGAGCTCCTCTCCGACGGACGGGTGTCTCGTAACGACCCGCGCCGGGCGCAGGTCAGCGCGCGCGGCGACACGCCGCGGTGGTTACCCGCAGCAGGTCGACGTGGCGGCGCGCGGTGAGACGCAGCAGCTGAGCTCGATGCACCCCACCAGGGTGGCACAGCCGCGCCGTCCTGGCGAAATCCGTTCGAGGTTCCCGGCAGGTCGAAGCTTGCCGATATGCCTTGTAGACAAAGGGAATCGGGTCACAGGGAAGTAGCCGAACGGCGGCCGCGTGTGCGACCATCGTCAACGTGTCCGCCGTCTTGCTCGTCGCACGCCTGCACGTTGACCTGCAGCGCGTCGTCAGCGCGGCGTGTCGTCAGTTCTGAGCACCCGGCTCCCTGAGTAGTCACTAGCCGCCCGTCTCGGGCCGCGTGACCGAGCCGTCCAACCGCAGCGTGTGCGCGTCTTTCGTGCACCCACCTTGCGAAGGACCTCATGCCGACTGACCCCCCACCCGCCACCGGCGCCACGGTGTGGCTGACCGGCCTGCCCAGCGCGGGCAAGACCACCCTGGCCGGAGCCCTGGCCGAGCGGCTGCGCGCCGACGGCCGGCCGGTCGAGGTGCTCGACGGCGACGCCGTGCGGACCGTCCTGTCGCCCGAGCTGGGCTATTCCCGGGCCGACCGCGACGCCAACGTGGCCCGGATCGGCTGGGTCGCGCAGCGTCTCGCGGCCCACGGGGTGCTGGCGATCGCCGCCGTCGTCTCGCCGTTCGCCGCCGCGCGCGACGGGGTTCGGGCCGAGCACGACGTCCAGGACGTCCCGTTCTACGAGGTACACGTCGCGACCCCGGTGCAGGTCTGCGCCGAACGCGACGTCAAAGGCCTGTACGCCCGGCAGCGCGACGGCGCGGTGTCGGGTCTGACCGGAGTGGACGGCGAGTACGAGCCGCCGGCCACGCCCGACCTTCGACTCGATACCAGTGGCCGCTCGGTCGACGACGCCGTCGATGAGCTGATTGCCCTGCTGCGCAAGGAGAATCTGGCATGACTGCTGTTGCGACCCGGCCGACCGAAACCCGATCCTGGCTCGGCGACCTGGAGGACGAGGCGATCCACATCCTGCGGGAAGTGGCCGGCCAGTTCGAACGCCCGGTGCTGCTGTTCTCCGGCGGCAAGGACTCGATCGTGATGCTGCACCTGGCCACCAAGGCGTTCTGGCCGGGCAAGTTGCCGTTCCCGGTCATGCACGTCGACACCGGCCACAACTTCCCCGAGGTCATCGAGTTCCGCGACCGGCACGTGGACCGCCTGGGCGTGAAGCTCGTCGTCGCGAGCGTCCAGGACTCCATCGACCGCGGCCGGGTGCGCGAGACGCCAGGGCAGTTGCGCAACCCGCTGCAGACGGTCACGCTGCTCGACGCCATCAACGAGCACCGCTTCGACGCGGTGCTGGGCGGAGCTCGTCGCGACGAGGAGAAGGCGCGGGCCAAGGAGCGGATCTTCAGCGTCCGCGACGACTTCGGCCAGTGGGACCCGCGCAACCAGCGGCCCGAGCTGTGGGACCTCTACAACGGGCGGCACCGTCAGGGTGAGCACGTGCGCGTCTTCCCGATCTCGAACTGGACCGAGCTCGACATCTGGGCCTACATCGAGCGCGAGGGCATCGACGTGCCGAGCATCTACTACGCGCACGAGCGGCCCGTGTTCCAGCGCGACGGCATGCTGCTCGCCGTCACGGAATGGACGCAGCCGCGCGACGGCGAGACCGTCACGACCGAATCCGTACGCTACCGTACGGTCGGCGACGCGACCTGCACCGGCGCGATTCGCTCCATCGCCACGGACGTGGCCGACGTCATCGTCGAGACCGCCGCTGCCACCATCTCCGAGCGCGGCGCCACCCGGGCCGACGACCGCACCAGTGAAGCCGCCATGGAAGACCGCAAGCGCAAAGGTTATTTCTAGTGCCCGGTTCTCTGTTGCGGGTGGTTACCGCTGGGTCGGTTGATGACGGGAAGTCCACGCTCGTTGGCCGGCTGCTGCACGACGCCAAGGCGGTGCTGGCCGATCAGCTCTCGGCCGTCGAGGCGGCCAGCGAGCGGCGCGGCTACGACGGGGCCGACCTGGCGCTGCTCGTCGACGGGCTGCGGGCCGAGCGCGAGCAGGGCATCACGATCGACGTCGCGTACCGGTACTTCGCCACCGCCGAGCGGACGTTCGTGCTGGCGGACACGCCGGGCCACGTGCAGTACACCCGCAACACGGTTACCGGTGCCTCGACCGCCGACGTCGCGGTGATCCTGGTCGACGCCCGCAACGGGGTGCTGGACCAGACGAAGCGGCACGCCGCCGTCGCCGCGCTGCTGCGCGTCGAGCACGTCGTGCTGGCGGTCAACAAGATGGATCTCGTCGACTACGCCGAGCCGGTGTTCGACGCCATCGTGCGCGACTTCGCCGTGGCGGCCACGAGCCTCGGGCTGGCCACGTTCACCCCGATCCCGGTGGCGGCCCTGGCCGGCGACAACGTGGTCGATCGTTCGACGCACATGTCCTGGTACGCCGGCCCGTCCCTGCTCGAGCACCTGGAGGCGTTCCAGCCGGACCCGGGCGTCGACGTGCCGGCCCGGTTCCCGGTGCAGGTGGTGGTGCGGCCACGCACGGCCGAACATCCGGACTACCGCGGCTACGCCGGGCGGGTCGAGGGCGGGCCGCTTCGGGTGGGCGATCCGATCGTGGTGCTGCCGTCCGGGCGGACCTCATCGGTGATCGGCATCGACACGCCCGACGGCGAGTTGGACGAGGCGGCGGCCGGGCGGTCGGTGGTCGTTCGCCTGGCCGACGACGTCGACGTGGCGCGGGGCGATCTGCTGGCCGCCGATCGCGAGCCGCGGCCGGCCGTGGTCCGCGAGCTCAGCGCCACCGTGTGCTGGCTGGCCGAACGTCCGCTGCGCGCCGGCGACCGGTTCGCGCTGCGGCACGCGACCCGTGACGTCGTCGCCATCGTGGACGCCGTCGAGACCCGCCTGGACATCACCACACTCCAGCACAACGCCGGCGACGAGCTGGCGCTCAACGACATCGGCACCATACGCCTGCGTACGGCTGAGCCGCTCAGCGTCGACCCGTACGCGCTGAACCGGTCGACCGGGGCGTTCATGCTCGTCGACGAGGACGGCGGGGCCACCGTCGCCGCCGGCATGGTCGCCGCACCAGCACAATGAGCGCGTGACCGGATTACCCCTGCTGCTCGATCTCGCGGGTCGGCGCGTGCTCGTCGTCGGCGGCGGTGCGGTAGCGACCCGGCGGGCCGAGCGGCTGGCCGAGTCCGGCGCGGTGATCGACGTCGTGGCGCCGCAAGTGTCTGACCGGTTGCGGGCGCTGGCGGTTCGCGTCGCGGATCGTCCGTTCGCGGCCGGCGACGTGGACGGCGCCTGGCTGGTGCTGGCCTGCACCGACTCGCCATCGGTGAACGCCGCCGTGGCCGACGCCGCGACCGAGCAGCGGATCTTCTGCATCAGAGCCGATTCGGCCGGTGGCGGTACGGCGCGGACGCCGGCGGTGGCCCGCAGCGGCGACGTGACCGTGGCCGTGTCCGGGGGAGACGACCCGCGCCGGGCCATGGCGTTGCGCGATGCCATCGAGGCGGCGCTGGATCTCGGCGAACTGCCCTTGCGCGCGCACCGGCCGGCCGCGGCCGGGTCGGTGGCCCTGGTCGGCGGCGGTCCGGGGGACCCGGAGCTGATCACGGTGCGGGGGCGGCGACTCGTCGCATCCGCCGAGGTGATCGTCGTCGACCGGCTCGCGCCCCGGGGGCTGCTCACTGGGTTGCCGCCCGAGGTCGAGGTGATCGACTGCGGCAAGTCGGCGCACCGGCACAACCTCAGCCAGGACGAGATCAACGCCGTGCTGATCGACCGGGCCCGGGCCGGCAAGCGGGTCGTGCGCCTCAAGGGCGGCGATCCGTTCGTGTTCGGCCGCGGCGGCGAGGAGTGGCTGGCCTGCCTCGAAGCCGGCGTGCCCGTGACAGTCGTGCCCGGGGTCACGTCGGCGCTGGCCGGCCCGGTCGTGGCCGGAATCCCGTTGACGCATCGGGGCTTGGCGGCCGACTTCACCGTCGTCTCCGGTCACCTCGATCCGGGCCGTCCCCCCGACACCGGCCTGGACTGGGACGCACTCGCCCGCGCGTCCACCCTGGTGCTGCTCATGGCGATGGAGCGTCTCGACCTGATCGTCAAGGCCCTCATGTCGCACGGCCGCGATCCCGCGACGCCGACGGCGGTGATCGAGCAGGCCACCCTCGGTGCGCAACGCGTCCTGCGGGCGCCGCTGCACCGGCTCGCCGACGAGGTGATCGCGCACGGACTGGGCGCGCCGGCGGTGGTCGTCATCGGCGATGTCGTCAATGCGTTGTCGACGCAATAGCTGCATAAACAATGATCTATCGCTTGTAATTGCAACAGTCGTCTTATTCTTCGGGTTCTGCGTAGAATCCCGGCTGATCATGG
>DASXYE010000392.1:0-11341 GCA_036502695.1 Jatrophihabitantaceae bacterium | reverse complement strand
GATCAGAATCTGGTGGTGCGCGCCGGCGCCGGATGGCGGCTGCTCGACACCATCCGGGCGTTCGGCGTCTCGCAGGTGACGGCGCTGGGGGAGCAGGATGCCGTGCGCGAGCGCTACCTCGCCTGGGTGTTCGCGATGGCTGCCGATCTGGAGGATCGCCTCGACGGGGACTGGCAACCGGCGTTCTACAGCGTGGCTGACGACCTGCGCGCGGCCGCCATCGCGGTCGGATCGGAATCGGCCGCGCACGGATTCGTGCGAACCCTGGCCCACCTGACGTTCGCGGCCGGCCGGTTCGTTGAGGCGCAGACGTTCTACCAGGCCGCCGCCCGGTGCACTGCCGGCATCGAGCAGGGCCAGGACCTGCGCGCGGCGGCCGATGCCGCGCTGGCCGTCGCCGACAACCGCGCCGCGGTCGACCTGATGCGGCAGGCTGCCGAGGCCGCGGGCACCGCCGAGCTGCGTGCCCAAGCCGCATCGGTAGGCGTGCGGTACAGCCTCGGCTCGATCGGGCTGCCGCCCGGGCAGCGGGCGACGTTGCTGGCCCAGGCCGCCGCCGATGCCGACCTGACCGATCGACGACTCGCCGCACTGATCGCCTTGGCAACGGCGTGGCACGAGGGCCGGCACTGGATCGCCGATCTGGATCGGGCGCGCGATGCCCTCGAGCTCGCCCGGGCGGCGAACGATCCGTTGGTCCAGCTCGCGGCGATGGACGCCCTGGGCGGTGCGCTGCTGGAGGCAGGGGCCACTCGCGCGGCGCATCGACTGGCCACCGAACGGCTGCAGCTCGCGACCACGCTGTCGCGGCACGACCCGGCGGCGGTCGCCGAGATCATCGACGCCTTCCACACCGCGTCGGTGGCCGCACTGGGCGCGGGCGATCTGCCCGCGGCCCTGGCCATGGCCCGGCAGTCCCGAACTGATGACCCGATGGGTGCGCACCCGTACCTGCAGGCGCCGCGGCTGGTCCGCGTGCTGGCTCTCACCGGCGACTGGGACGAGGCGCTGAGCCGGGGCGAGGGGCTGTGGGCGGCGTGGCGGCGCGACGGCGATCCGCCGATGTCGTGGATGGCCTCGGCCCTCGCGCTCGGCGCGATGATTCACGGTCTGCGCGGCGAATCGGCGGCCGAGCAGGAGTGGCGCGAGCGGGCGCAGACCGTCGCGGCCGGCACGCCGGTCGTGGCGGCCGGCCTGGCATTCGCCGACGCCCGAGTGACCGTCCACTGTAGACAGTTCGGCAATGCCGCCGCCCAGGTCGAGCAGGCATTCGCGCCGTTCGCGGATCCGCGGTGGGTCGGCTACGCGCGGGCGGTCGGGGCCGAGCTCGCCGTGGTGGCCGATCGACCCGACGCCGCCGAGCGGATCGTCGCCGCCGAGCTGTACGCGGCCGAGAACGACTGGGCGGCCGCGTGCCTGACCCGAGTCCGCGGCCGACTCGGCGATCGGGCGGCCCTGGCCGATGCCGTCGAGCAATGGGACCGTCTGGGCGCGCGCTTCGAGCGGGCCGCGACCCTCGTGCTGCTGTCCGAGCGAGCCGAGCAGGGACGGGCCGAGCTGGCGGCGCTGGGCTGCCCGATCCCGGACCGGCCCTAGCGCCCGCCGGGCTCGCCGCGGTCACGACCTGACCAGCGCCGCCTGGGTTTCCTCGGTGATCAGATCGGCGTTGATCTGCGCCCCGGCCATCGCGCCGGCCGCGGCGGCGGCACCCACCTGGGCGCTCAGGTCGGTGACGTTGCCGGCCACCCACACACCGGCAACGTCGGTGCGCCCGGCCGCGTCCGCCGGGATGTACTCGCCCGCGCCGGACGGGTGCTCGACCGCGTCGAGGCCCAATCCGGTCAGGACGTCGGAGCGGGCCACCATCCGCGACGCCACCACCACGGCCTCGCGCGGGATCACCGTGCCGTCGGTGAGGCGCACGCCGACCAGGCGATCATCCTTGATCTGTAAGGCCGAAACGTCGCCGTCCACCACGGGGATATCGCGGGCAGCGAGCTGCGCGGCCTCCTCACTCGTCGGCGGACGGGTGTGCGCGAAGTACACGACGTCGTCGCTGAGCTGGCTGAACAGCAGCGCCTGGTGCACCGACATCGGCCCGCTGCCCAGCACGCCGATGGCCTGGTCGCGGACCTCCCACCCGTGGCAGTACGGGCAATGCACCACGTCGCGTCCCCACCGCTCGCGCAGCCCGGCGACGTCCGGCAGCTGGTCAACCAGCCCGGTCGTGACCAGCAGCCGGCGCGTGTGGACCGTCCGGCCATCGGCCACCAGCACCGCGAAGCCGCCGTCGTTGCGGGCCACGTCGATGACCCGACCGGCCACCACGTGCCCGCCGTAGGAGCGGACCTCGGCCCGCCCGAGTTCCAGCAGCTCGGCCGGCGGCATCCCGTCCCGGCCGAGCAGTCCGTGCACACCCGCGGCCGGGGCGTTGCGCGGCTCGCCCGCGTCGATCACCACCACCGAGCGCCGTGACCGGGCCAGCATCAGCGCCCCGTTCAGGCCGGCCGCCCCTCCGCCAACAACCACCACGTCGTACTCGTTCGCCAATTCATCAGTCATCTCAAGCACCTCCGCCGCCGACGATGCGCCGTCGGACGTCTATCCCGCAAACCGCGTTGCCGAAATGGCAAACTGGAGTCATGGACGAAGACCTCGATCGAGCCCTCGACGGCGTGGGTACCCGGCTGCGCGGCCTGCGCCAGCAGCGCGGCACCACGTTGACCGAGCTGTCGGCGGCGACCGGCATCTCGGTGAGCACACTGTCGCGGCTGGAGTCGGGCGGGCGGCGGCCGACCCTGGAGCAGCTGCTGCCGCTGGCCCGCGCCCACGGTGTGACGCTGGACGAGCTGGTCGATGCGCCGCCGACCGGCGACCCGCGGGTGCACCTTCGCCCGATCACCCGTAACGGCATGACGATGTTGCCGCTGACCCGGCGGGCCGGCGGCATCCAGGCCTACAAGTTCGTCATCCCGGCCCGCAGCCGGCGCCGTCGGCCCGAGCCGCAGACGCACGAAGGCTACGAGTGGCTGTACGTCCTGAACGGCCGCCTGCGCATGATCCTCGGCGAGCACGACCTGGAGCTCGCGCCGGGGGAGGCTGCCGAGTTCGACACGCGCGTGCCGCACTGGTTCGGCGCCGCCGGGCCGGAGGCGGTCGAGTTCCTCAGTCTGTTCGGCAAGCAGGGCGAGCGCGCCCACCTGCGCGCCCGCCCGAAGAGGACGACCTGAGCGGACATCTCGGGTCTGCCCGATCGGCCGGTATCAGGACGAGCTGGCTCGGTTCTTCTGGCGGTGATCCCACTCCGACGTGAAAGGGCGGATCACCATGAGCAGAGCCAGACCGGGCATCGCGGCGATATGTGCCGCGGCGATGCTGACGACGATGGTCGCGGTGGCGGCGAGCGCTGCCGCCGATCCCGGCGTCTCGCCGCCAACCGTCACCCTGAACCTGCCACCCGGCGGGTCGACCACGATCGCCAAGACCGTGTCGACGCCGGCCATCCCACCGAACCCCGACATCGTGTTCCTCGTCGACACGACCACGAGCATGGGCGCGGTCATCGCCAACGTGCAGGCCAACGCGCCGACCATCCTGTCCGATATCCAGTCGGCACAGCCGAGCGCCGAGTTCGCGGTCGCCGAGTACAAGGACCAGGACGATCCCGATCCGTTCACGGTGCTGCAGGACATGACCGGCAACGCCAACGCCGTGCAGACCGGGCTCAACAACCTCACCCCGCTGTCCGGCGGCGGCTCGGACGCGCCGGAGGACGGCATCAACGGGCTGTACCAGGTCTCCACCGGGGCAATCTCGTTCCGGCCGGGCAGCGCCCGGGTCGTGATCTGGATCGGCGACTCGTCCAGCCACGATCCGAGTGTCGGCCACACCGAGGCCGCCGCGACGAGCGCCCTGAACAACGCCGGCATCGAGGTCATCGGGTTGGACGTCGGCCCGTCGCCACCTCCGGCGATCAGTGACGGGCTCGACGCGCAGGGCCAGGCCACCCGTATCACCAACGCGACCGGCGGGCACCTGTTCTCCGGCGTCGCACCCGGAGAGGTCAGCAACACGATCCTGTCGGGGCTGTCGAACCTGCCCGTCACCGTCAGCTACTCGCTGAGCAACTGCGATCCGAACCTGGACGTCAGCGAGTCGCCGGCCAGCCGCACCATCACCAGCGGCGGCGACGCCACGTTCAGCGAGCCGATCACGGTGTCGCCCAGCGCAGTTCCGGGCAGCACCATCACCTGCACGGTGCGGTTCCTGCTCAACGGTCACACCGCTGACGGCTTCGACGAGACGATCACCGAGCACGTGCCGAAGGCCGCACCGACGCTCGGCACCGTACCTTCCAGTACGGTCCCGGCCGGTGGCGATCTCTCCGACACGGCAACGCTGACCGGTGGCTACCAGCCGACCGGCGACGTGACGTTCCGGCTGTACGGCCCGGGCGACACCACCTGCCAGAACGCCATCGCCACGCGGACCGGGGCGATCAGCGCCGCACACGCCGCGTCGGGCACCGTCGCCGCCGGGGGAGTCGGCGCGTACCGCTGGACCGCGTCCTACCCGGGCGACGCGCACAACAACGGCGCGACATCGCCGTGCGGTGACGAAACCGTTGTCGTGACGAAGGCTTCTCCGTCGATAGCGACCGTACCGTCGGGTACGGTGCCGGCCGGCGGCGTGGTGTCCGACACCGCGACCGTGTCCGGCGGCTACCAGCCGACGGGGTCGGTGACGTTCGAGCTGTTCGCTCCGGACGACACGTCGTGCGCGAACCCGATCGCCACCCGCACCGACGCGCTGGCCGGCGGGCACGCCGCGTCCGGCTCCGTGACGATCGGCGCGGCCGGTACGTACAACTGGAAGGCGACGTACTCCGGCGACGCCAACAACAACCCGGCCACGTCACCGTGCCACGACGAGCCGGTGGTCGTCACTCCGCAGATCCTGACCGGGCACGCCTACGGGCTGGCTGCGCGGGCGACGCTGCTCGGGGCCCCGCTGCTGACCCTCGGTCCGGTGCCCGACACCGGGGCGATCTCAACGACGTCGACCTCGTCCACCTCGGTGCCGTGCGTCGCGACCCTGGGCGGGCTGGTGTCCGGGCACGCGTTGTGCGCGAACGTCAGCACGACCTCGTTCCCGGGCAAGTCGGTGGCCAAGGCGTCGCTCGACGACACCACGGTCGGGATTCCGGGGTTGCCGGTGATCACGATCAAGGCGATCCAGTCGTCGTCGACCACGACGTGCGGCGGCTCGTCGGGCACGACCACCATCGCCTACCTCAAGGTCGGCGGCACCGTGCTGATCTCCCAGCCCACCCCGATCGCGCCGAACACCGGCCTGGACGTGGGTGTCGTCAAGCTGGTGCTCAACGAGCAGCGGCCGGTGGCCGGTCCTGATTCGGGGCTGACCGTCAACGCCGTGCACGTCACCGTCAACGCGGTGGGGCTGGCCAAGACCGACGTGGTCGTGGCTTCGGCCGAGAGCGACATCGGCAACTGCCCGTAGCACCAAGATGATCTCGGCCGGAACCGGCAGATTTCGCGGTTCCGGCCGAGATCATCGACGAACAGGCGGCCGGCGGCAGTCGCTGTCGATCTGGTCCGGCGGGCCGCCCGGCTCGAAGTCGGCGTGCTGGACGACCACCTGCGACCGCAGCCGCCACAGCCCGCCGAAGCTGGACACCTGCGATTCGACGATGACGATCTTCTCGCCGCAGCGGCTGCACGGATACGGTCGAACACGAAGGTCCGTCGGCATGTCCCGACGGTAGTACCCGAAGCCCGGGGAAGGGTCGATGCGCATGGCCGACGACGACCGCCGTCTGACCGACGAGGTGGTCCGCAGCTTCGCGGGCACGACCGACCCCCGCCTGCGTGCGCTGCTGGTCGGTCTGACCGAGCACCTGCACGCGTTCGTCCGCGACGTGTGCCCCACGCTCGCCGAGTGGGAGGCGGCGATCCGGTTCCTGACGGCGGTCGGGCAGGCCAGCACCGAGACCCGCCAGGAAATGATCCTGCTGTCGGACGTACTCGGGATCTCCTCGCTGGTGACGGCGCTCAACGATCAGCCCGGCGGCACCGAGGGCACCGTGCTCGGACCGTTCCACGTCGTCGCGTCGCCGGAGCGCGGGCTGGGCGACAACATCGACCTGCTCGGCCGCCCGCACCCGGCGCAGGTGCGCGGCCGCGTCGTGGACCCGGACGGGCGGCCGGTGCCGGGGGCGGTGGTCGACGTCTGGCAGTGCAGCGACGACGGCTTCTACGACGTCCAGCAACCCGACCGGCAGCCGCGCGGCAACGGCCGGGGCCTCTTCCACGCCGACGCCGACGGCCGCTTCTGGTTTCGCACCGTGGTGCCCAGCCACTACCCGATTCCCACCGACGGCCCCGTGGGCGATCTGCTGAGTGCGACCGGTCGGCACCCGTACCGGCCGGCGCACATCCACCTCATCGTCTCGGCGCCCGGCTACGTAACCCTGACGACGCACGTGTTCGTGGCCGGCAGCCTGTACCTGGACTCGGATGCGGTGTTCGCGGTGCGCGACGGCCTGGTGGCGGACTTCGCGCCCGCTCCGGACGACTCACCCGACTCGGCGACGCCGGTGCGGGTCGCCGACATCGAGCTCGTCCTCGTACCGGCCGAGTCCGGCTGAACCCGGCTGAGCCGCCGGGCGCCCCTGATCGTGGTCGCCGCGGTCAGACCGCGTCGGGTTCGAGCTGCGCCCATTCGGCGACGGCGTTGGCGGCCCACTTGGCGTGCTGCTTGCCGAACAGGGTGGCCGCCCGTTCGCCGGACCACCGCCGCGGCAGCAGCTCGCGGGGCAGCGCCGGGTCGACGAACGGGAACCGCCGCCAGGCGTGGACGAGTTCGACGAGCCGGACGAGAGGTTCGGCCGGGCCCGAGCCGGCGAACTCGGCCAGGAAGTCCCGGTAGCGTGCCTCGACGAGGTCGAGGTCCCACGCCTGCCGCACCATGCTCGTCAGGTCGGCGCCGCCGACGTGCTCGGCCACGAAGATCCGCGCGTCGCCGACCCCGGCCTGCTCCAGCAACTGCTCGACCTCGGCGACCCGTTCGGTGTGCGTGCTCAGCCAGGTACCCGGCACCGGGCTGCCGAAGCCGGCCCAACCGAGCCGGGTGCTCAGCCGGTGCCGCGTGGCGCGGTCGGTCTCCGGCACCCGGGCCAGGACGAGCACGATGCGGCCGTCCCAGTCGGGCATGACGGCGCGGAAGGAGTAGATGCGCCGGGTCCCGTCGGTGAGCAGCTGCTCGGCGTCGGTGGTGAGCTGCCAGCGGGTGCGCCGCCCGTGCCGTTCGGCGCGCAGCCAGCCGTCCTCGGCGGTGCGCATGAGCGCTTGCCGGGTGGCCTTCTCCTCGACGCCGAGCCGCCCGAGCACGTCGATGAGCGTGGACGTCCAGACGGCCCGGCCGGACGGCAGGACGAACTCGCCGAGCACGGTGAACAGCAGCCCCCGCGCGCTGCCCGCGCCGGCCGCGTGCCGACGGGACAGGCGCGGCTCGTCCAGCTCGCTGCGCGTCATGCTCGGCCCTCGATCTGCTACAAGTCATTGACGAACCACGGTTACGGTGTAGAACATACAAGAGACCTGGCCGACCGCACAGCGAAGGACGAGGTCATGACCGACGTCGCCGTTCCGGACGCTCCGCCCGCCGCGGCGACGAGCCCGCGCGTCGAGTTCCGGACGGCTCCGGAGCACTACCGGCACTGGCGAATCAGCTACGACGGTCCGGTAGCGACGGTGACCATGGACGTCGACGAGCGGGCCGGGCTGGTGCCGGGCTACGAGCTGAAGCTCAACTCCTACGACCTGGGCGTCGACATCGAGCTGTACGACATCGTGCAGCGGCTGCGCTTCGAGCATCCCGAGGTGCGCACCGTCGTCCTCACCAGCGGCAAGGCGAAGATCTTCTGCGCGGGCGCCAACATCCGGATGCTCGCCGGCTCGTCGCACCCGTGGAAGGTCAACTTCTGCAAGTTCACCAACGAGACGCGCAACGGCATCGAGGACGCGACCGCGAACTCGGGCCAGACGTATCTCGCCGCGCTGAACGGCACCGCATCCGGTGGCGGCTACGAGCTGGCGCTGGCGTGCGAGCACCTCATGCTGGTGGACGACCGGTCCGCGACGGTGTCCCTGCCCGAACTGCCGCTGCTCGGCGTGCTGCCCGGCACCGGCGGGCTGACCCGGATCGTCGACAAGCGCCACGTCCGCCGCGACCTGGCCGACTACTTCTCGACCAAGTCCGAGGGCATCGGCGGACGCAAGGCCGTGCAGTGGCGGCTGGTCGACGAGGCGGTGCCCCGCCCGACGTGGGACGAGACGGTGCTCGCCCGGGCCCGGGAGCTGGCCGCGATGTCGCACCGGCCGGCCGGTGTCGCGGGCATCGCACTCACCCCGCTGGCGAAGGAACGCACCGACACCGCCGTCGAGTACCGGCACGTGTCGGCCAGCCTGGATCACGACGCCCGCACCGTCATGATCACGATCCGCGGCCCCGCGGCCGACCCGCCGGTGGACGTCGCGGCGTTCCACGACCTGGGCGACACCTTCTACGCGCTGGCGCTCACCCGCGAGCTCGACGACCTGATCCTGGACCTGCGCACCAACGAGACCGAGCTGGGCACCTGGGTGTTCCGCTCCGAGGGCGACGCGACCCGGGTGCTGGCCCACGACCGGCTGTTGCTGGACCACCGCGACGACTGGCTGGCCAACGAGATCGTCCACTACCTCAAGCGCACCCTAAAGCGGCTGGACGTGACGAGCCGCAGTCTGATCGCGCTGATCGAACCGGGGTCGTGCTTCGCCGGCAGCCTGCTCGAGGTGGCGCTGGCGGCCGACCGCTCGTTCCAGCTGGACGGCGTCTTCGAAGACGTCGATCCGGACGCGCCCCCCGCCGCGGTCACCGTCGGCCCGATGAACCGGGGAGCACTACCGATGGGCAACGGGCTGACCCGACTGCAGACGCGGTTCCTGGGCGACGACGCGGCCCTGAAGGCGATCCCGGACGGCGAGCCGCTCGAGGCCGAGGCCGCCGAAGCGCACGGCCTGATCACGTTCGCCCCGGACGACATCGACTGGGCCGACGAGGTACGCATCGCCGTCGAGGAGCGGACCTCGTTCAGCCCGGACGCGCTCACCGGGCTGGAGTCCAACTACCGCTTCGCCGGGCCGGAAACCGTCGAGACGAAGATCTTCGGACGCTTGTCCGCCTGGCAGAACTGGATCTTCTACCGCCCCAACGCGTCAGGCCCGGACGGCGCACTGCGCCGGTTCGGTACCGGCCAGCGGGCCGAGTTCGACAGGAGACGAGTGTGACCACCACAGCTGACTACTCAGAGAAGATCCCGAACAACGTCGACCTGCACGAGGACCGGCGGCTGCAACGGGCGCTGGAGTCGTGGCAGCCGAACTTCCTGTCCTGGTGGGAATCCATGGGTCCGGCGTTGTCCACCCAGGACGTGTACCTGCGCACCGCGGTGAACGTCGGCCGCGAGGGCTGGGCGCACTTCGGCCACGTCGCGATGAAGGACTACCGCTGGGGAATCTTCCTCGCCGAGCGGGACGACTACCGACGAATCGGCTTCGGGGAGCACAAGGACGAGGACGTCTGGCAGAAGGTGCCGGGGGAGTACCGCGCCGACCTGCAACGGCTGATCGTCATCCAGGGCGACACCGAGCCGGCGTCGGTCGAGCAGCAGCGCAACCTGGGCGCCACCGCGCCCTCGCTGTACGACCTGCGCAACCTGTTCCAGGTGAACGTCGAGGAGGGCCGCCACCTCTGGGCGATGGTGTACCTGCTGCACGCCTACTTCGGCCGCGAGGGTCGCGAGGAGGCCGAAGAGCTGCTGCATCGCAACTCCGGCAGCGAGGACAGCCCGCGCATCCTCGGCGCGTTCAACGAGGAAACCCCCGACTGGCTCAGCTTCTTCATGTTCACCTACTTCACCGACCGCGACGGCAAGTATCAGTTGGGGACGCTGAAGGAATCGGCGTTCGACCCGTTGAGCCGGACCTGCGAGTTCATGCTGAAGGAAGAAGCGCACCACATGATGGTCGGCACCACGGGCGTCGACCGGGTGGTGGAACGGACCGCGCAGGTGATGCGAGAGCACGACACCGACGACGTCGTGGCGCATGGGGCGATCCCACTGGAGGTCCTGCAGAAGTACCTGAACTTCCACTACTCGGTGTCGCTCGACCTGTTCGGCAGCGAGACGTCGACGAACGTCGCGAACTATTACACAGCCGGGCTGAAGGGTCGCTGGTCGGAGCAGCGGCGCAAGGACGATCACCGCCTCACCGACGACTCGTTCATGGTCGAGGCCCTCGTGGACGGCCAGGTCGGCGAGACCGAGGTGGCCGCGCTCGTCGGGCTGAACACCGACCTGCGCCGCGAGTACATCAGCGACTGCCGCAACGGCGTCAACCGGTGGAACCAGATCCTCGAGCACGCCGGGCTGCCGCAACGGCTGGCCCTGCCGCACATCGCGTTCAACCGCCGGGTGGGCGCGTTCGCCGGCATCGAGGTCAGCCCGTCCGGTGAGCAGCTCAGCATCGACGAGTGGGACCGGCGCAAGGACGCGTGGCTGCCCACCGAGGTCGACAAGACCTACGTGCGCTCGCTGATGCAGCCGGTGCACGAGCGCGGCAAGATCGCCGCCTGGATAGCCCCACCACGGCAGGGCATCAACGGCCGGCCGTTCGACTACGACTACGTCCACCTGGCCTAGGGCCGGCGTCGTGATGTTCAACGCCTGCGCGTACCTGCTCGATCGACGGATCGAGGCCGGTGACGGTGACCGGCTGGCCCTCACCGGTGTCGGCGGCCCGCTGACGTACGCCCAGTTGCTCGACCGGGTGCAGCGCGCGGCGGCGGTGTTCCGCGAGCTGGGCCTGCAGCCGGAGCAGCGGCTGGCCCTGTACATGTCCGACGGTCCCGACTTCGTCACCGTCTACCTCGCCGCGATGCGGATCGGCGCCGTACCCGTGCCGGTGTCCACGATGCTGCACGCGGACGGGCTGGCCGACCTGCTGCGCGACTCGCGGGCCCGGCTGCTGGCCTTCACGCCAGAGTTCGCGGATACGGCCACCCAGGCGGCGAGCGCGGCGCCCGAGCTACGGGCCGTGCTCGCCAGCGGTGGTGCGTCCGTCGCGGGTGGGCCCGATCTCGATGCGTTGCTGACCAGCGCGGCCCCCGACGCGGACGTGTACCCGACCAGCGAGGACTCGCCGGCGTTCTGGCTCTACACGTCCGGCACCACCGGCGCGGCGAAGGGCGCGATGCACCGGCACGGTTCGGTGCGGGT
>DASXYE010000391.1:0-1701 GCA_036502695.1 Jatrophihabitantaceae bacterium | reverse complement strand
GACACCACCACCGCCACCCTGCGCGCCATCCTGTTCGAGGAACCGCCGCCGCCACCGGGTGACCCGCGCCTGGGCGAGGCCATCTCCGGACTGCTCACCCGCTCGGTCGACCAACGGCTGAGCAGCAGCGGTGCCCGCCAGTTGCTCGAGCCGGTCGCCAGCGAGCCGGTCAGCAGCACGCCCGACACCGCGGCCCCCTGGGAAGCCAACGCCACTGGCCTGTTCCGCCCGACGCCGCCACCGCCCGGTCCCGCATCGTTCGGCGGCCGCACCGGTCAGCCGGGCCTGGACGCCCCCACCGCACCGGGCGGCTTCGGCCCCACGCCGTTCGCGGCCACGGTGCCGGGTGGACCGCTGCAGGGACCGCCGACCGGTCCACCGATGGGTCCCAACATGGGTCCACCGCTCCAAGGCCAGCCGATGCCCCCAGGCCCGCCCGGCCCGGGTTACCCGGCGCCGGGGTGGGGACAGCCGCCGCCGCGCAAGTCGCGGGGAAAGATGTGGGCGCTGATCGCCGTGGTCGTCGTGGTGCTGGCCGGGGGTGGCACCGCGGCCGCGCTGGCGCTCGGCGGCAGCAAGTCGTCGGCCAAGCCGGACAAGACCGTCCAGGACTATCTCGCCGCGCTGGCCGGCGGCGATGCCGCCGCTGCGTTGCAGACCGGGGCGGCACCGCCGTCCACGACGTTCCTCACCGACGACATCCTCAAGCAGCAGCAGGCCAAGGCGAAGATCGAGAACGTCACGATCCAAGGCGTGCAGACGCACGACGACAACGCGCGGGTCGCGGTCAACTACACGTTCGCCGGCAAGTCGGTGAACGACGAGGTCAACCTGCAGAAGAGCAAGGGCAAGTGGGTGCTGCAGACCACCACGGTCAAGCTGGACCTGTCCAAGACGCGCAAGCAGGTTCCCGGGCTCACCGTCTTCGGCAAGCCGGTCACGGACGACACGATCTACGTCTTCCCCGGGCCGGTGCAGTACGGGTCGAGCAACCCCGATCTGAGCGTGCAGGACAGTTCGGCCGGCTACTTCGACACGTCGCCGGACGAGAGCACCGGTCCCTACCTCGACACCAGCCTGAGCGCCGCCGGTCGTAAGAAGACGCTCGATGCGGTCGCGGCGAGCCTGAAGACGTGCGCGCAGGCCCACGAGCTCGATCCGAAGGGCTGCCCGCAGTCGACGTACGAGTACGGCTTCGTGCCGGGTAGTGCGACGTGGAGCATCACGAGCAGCCTGCAGACGGCGATGAAGGTCGACACGGTGTCGTCCGACACTCCACTGCAGTCGAGCGTCTACGGCGAGGTCAAGTGGCTGGTCAGATACCGGGCGAAGGACTTCGACAACAAGGTGAAGTCGGGCTCGGAGAACGTCTCCTCCTACATCAGCGCCAAGGTCGACATCAGCAAGTCACCGGCCACGGTCAAGATCAGCTGACAACGCGATGAGCGCTCGCGCGAAGAGCCCGGCCCGCGCGCGACGAAGGAGCTTGCGCTCGGGTCTGCGTGGCCCGCTGTTCTTGGGCGGGCCTGCGCAGACCCGATTTGGGCCGGATCAATCAGCGCGGTTCAGCGCGCTGATCACGGCCCGCAGCGACGCCTGCACGATCGACTCGCTGACGCCGACGCCCCACAGCACCCGCTCGCCGACCTCGATCTCCAGGTAGGCCGCAGCCTCGGCATCGCGGCCGGCCGTCAACGCGTG
>DASXYE010000390.1:0-2329 GCA_036502695.1 Jatrophihabitantaceae bacterium | reverse complement strand
CGACAGCGTGGGGCGGGCGCTGTTCGGCGCGGCGATGGCCCTGCTCGGCATGCTGGTCCTGCTGGCCTGCGTGCGCGGGATCCTGGCGCTGCGGTGGGCGGCTCGCACGCCGATCATCGTCATCGAGCTGCTGGCCCTGCCGGTCAGCTACAGCCTGGGCTTCCAAGCCGGTCGGATGGGCTACGGCGCCCCGATCCTGATCAGCGCGATCGCCGTGCTGTACCTGCTGTTCACGCCGCCGGCCCGCGCCGCGCTGGACCACGAACTGGATCAGTGAGCTCAGCGTGGCCCGCGCCGGGGCCGTCGCATCACGTCGGGCGGGCTCGGCGGATCGTCGGACAGTTGGGCGCGTAACCGGGCCAAGCCCCGGGCGACCAGCCGGGACACCTGCATCTGCGAGACGCCGACGATCGCCGCGATCTCGGTTTGCGTCCGGCCGGCGATGAAGCGCAGCAACAGCACTTCGCGCTCCTGGTCGCTCAGCGCGTCGATCGCCGGACGTAGCACCGCGCGCTGCTCGACCCGTTCCAGCCGCTCGTCGGTCTCGGACAGCAGCGGGCTCTCGACGGGGGCGCCGTCGCGCTCGGTCAGCGCATCGAGGGGCACGCCGGCGTAGGACCGGGCCACGTCCAGCGCCTCGATGACCTCGTCCTCGTCGACGCCCAGCTTGACGGCCAGCTCGCCTACCGTCGGTGCGCGGTGCAGTCGCTGGCTCAATTCGTCGCGGGCCCGGGTCAGCGACGCCTGCAGTTCCTGGGCCCGCCGCGGCACATGCAGCAGCCATCCGGCGTCGCGGAAGTGCCGCTTGATCTCGCCCAGGATGGTCGGCGTCGCGTAGGTGGAGAACTCCAGGCCGCGGGTCGGGTCGAAGCGATCGATCGACTTGAGCAGCCCGATGACGCCCACCTGCACCAGATCGGGCAGCGGCTCGTTGCGGCCGGTGAACCGCCGGGCCAGGTACTCGACGAGCGGCAGATGCAGCTCGACCAGCCGATCGCGCAGTCGCTGGCGCTGCGGGCTGTTCTCGGGCGACGCGTGCAGGTCTACCAGCAGGGTGGCTGCTGTCCTCCCTGTGGCCCGCGGCGCGTCGTCGTCCGGCCTGATCACGGTGCTCGGCCCGCTAGGTCGCGACGCGCCGTTTGGTCAACGCGATGGACAGCACGCCGTCCCGGGCCGACACCTGCGCGTCGTCGGCGAGCGCGCGCAGCACCGTCCAGGCGAAGCCGCTGCGGTCCGGCTCGGCGCCGGGCTGCGCGGGCAGCTCCGCGACGAAGTCGACCCGGCCCTTCTCCAGAACGAAGCGGGCGGTCAGCGCCGCGTCGGGGGCCGCGTGCGGCAGCAGCAGCGCGCACGCCTCGTCGACGGCGATGCGCAGGTCCTCGATCTCGTCGACGGTCAGCTGGCAGCGCGCCGCCAGCCCGGCGGTGACGGTACGCAGGATGGCTACATACGCGCCGTCGGCCGGGAACCGGAGTTCGACGTGGTGGGGACGGTCGGGCGCTTCGTCGCGCACGGATTCTCCTTACTGCGCAACCGGGTTCGGCAGGTTCCACCGCTCGATGACGGCCTGGCCGTGCTCGCCGCCGAGCACGGAGGGGGCCGCCGTGCCGGGGGCCAGCCGGGCACCGTCGAGCACGTCGAGCCCGATCCAGCGGGCGCCGAGCACCCGGCTGATGTGCCCGTGCGCGACGAACACTACGGTGCCCTCGGCGAGGTGCGGCAGCGCCCGGTGCAGGACCCGGTCGGCCCGCACGCGTACCTGCTCGGGGGTCTCGCCGCCGGGCACGGGATGCGTCCACAGCGACCAGCCGGGTACCCGCTCGCGGATCTGAGCGGTCGTAAGGCCCTCGTACTCGCCGTAGTCCCATTCGGCCAGGTCGGGGTCGACGGCGTCGACGCGCAGCCCGGCCAGCTCGGCGGTGTGCAGCGCCCGGCGTCGCGGACTGGACAGCACCAGCACCGGTTGCACGTCGGCGAGCATCGCCTTGAGCGCGATGGCCTGACGCTCGCCGTCGGGGGTCAGCGGCAGGTCGGTGCGCCCGGTGTGCTGCCCGGAGCGGCTCCACTCCGTCTCGCCGTGCCGGATCAGCCACAGCCCGGTGTCGTCCGGGATGGGTCCGGGGACGACGAAGGCCGGCCCCGTTTCGGAGCCGGCCCCGTTCGGCGTCGTGGTCACGCCTTCTTGGTCTCCCAGAAGATCTTGTCGATCTCGGCGATCAGGTCGAGCAGCTTCTGCCCCTCGGCCGGGTCGACCGCGCCCTTGCCGCCGGTCGCGCCGGCGGCCTTGGTGGCCCGGTTGAACAGGTCGTGCAGGTCGGGGTACTTCTCG
>DASXYE010000389.1:0-7879 GCA_036502695.1 Jatrophihabitantaceae bacterium | reverse complement strand
TTCCACCGACGGGTCTGGTGTCCGAAGTGGACGCCCGAGTCGAGCATCTCCTTCATGGTGACGACGGCCATGCCGGTCGTCCTCCTCGTTGTACGTGCGCCGCCGCTCATCGAGCCGGCCGCGCGGCCTCGGTTGTCGCGGACGGACCGGGTGGCCCGCCGCCCTGGTGCCCGGGTGTCGCGGCCGGGTCTGCCGCCCGGTGGGAACCGGTCGGACCGAGGTTGGCCGCCTACCCACCGGCTGGCGGTGGGCGGGCACGCGAAGTCGACCCCATTGGAACTCAGCGGAGTCGCACCTGTGAGTCTAGCCGCTGGGCACCGTCGCGCCCAATCCGTAGGGTTCGCGCATGACCACGCCGCTGCAGCTGGCCGCCAACGGGTTCGAGTTCTCCGGGTTCTCGGTCGGACCGCCGGACGGGCGCACCGTGCTGCTTCTGCACGGCTTCCCGCAAACGTCGCGATCCTGGCGGGACGTCGCCGACCGGCTGGCCGCCGCGGGACTGCGCGCCGTCGCGATCGACCAGCGCGGCTACTCCCCCGGAGCCCGTCCGAGCGAGGTCACCGCGTACGCCCTGCCGTCGCTGATCGCGGATGTGTGTGCCGTCGTCGATGCGCTCGGCGGGCCGGTCGATCTGGTCGGCCACGACTGGGGCGCCGTGGTGGGCTGGCAGGTGGCGGCCCGGCATCCGGACCGGGTGCGGACCTGGACGGCGATCTCGACACCGAACCAGCTGGCCCTGAACGAGGTGCTGGCCGTCGACGACGAGCAGCGGCAGCGGTTCGGCTACATCCTGGCGTTTCGCGAGCCGGGCCGGGCCGAAGCGGCGCTGCTGGCCGACGACGCCCGGCGGCTGCGCGAGCTCTACGGCGGCGCGGTGCCGGCGGACCGGGTCGAGGCCGACATCGCCGTGCTCACTCAACCCGGAGCGCTCACCGCGGCGCTGAACTGGTACCGGGCGATGTCACCGCACGACGCCGACGGCCTGGGCCTGGTCACGGTGCCGACCACCTACATCTGGGGCACGGACGACGTCGCCTTCGGCCGCCGGGCCGCCGAGGAGTCGGGCCGCTTCGTGGACGCCGACTACACGTTCGTGCCGCTGGACGGCGTCAGCCACTGGATACCGGACCAGGCGCCGGACGCCGTCGCCGACGAGATTCTCGCGCGAGTTATTTGACAGCTCCTATCACTTGGTAGCTACTATCATTTCGACGCAGCTACCAGAAGGAGCCACCATGCCCGACTCTCGCACCCGGTGGTGGGCGCTCGGCGCGCTCGCCCTCGCGATGCTGACCATCGGCCTGGACACGACCGTGCTCAACGTCGCCGTGCCCACCCTGGCCAACGACCTGCACGCCTCGACCGGGCAGCTGCAGTGGTTCAGCACGGCGTACACGCTGGTGCTCGCGGCGGCCCTGCTGCCGGCCGGGATGTTGGGTGACCGGTTCGGCCGCAAACGGCTGCTCGTCGGTGCGCTGGTGCTGTTCGGCGCGGCCTCGGTGGCCTGCGCCTACGCCACGTCGGCCGGCCAGCTGATCACCGCTCGGGCGGTACTCGGGCTCGGCGCCGCGCTGATGATGCCGCTGTCGATGGCGGTGCTGCCGGTGCTGTTCCCGGACCGGCAGGAGCGGGCCCGGGCGCTCACCATCTGGGTGACCTCGACCGCCGTCGGGCTGCCGCTGGGACCGATCGTCGGCGGCTGGTTGCTCGACACGTTCTGGTGGGGTTCGGTGTTCTTGATCAACGCCCCGCTCGTCGTCATCGGCGTGATCGCCGTGATCGCACTCGTGCCGGAGTCGCGCAGCGAGACCGCCCGGTCCCTGGACCTGGTCGGCGTCGCGCTGTCGTCCACCGGCCTGCTCGGCCTGACCTACGGGTTCATCGCCGCCGGCCAGGACGGCTGGTCGGACTCCGCCGCGATCGGCTCGATGCTCGGCGGCGTCGTCCTGCTGGGTGGGTTCGTGGCCTGGCAGCGTCGAGTGGCCCACCCGCTGATCGACCTGGCCCTGTTCGCCGACCGCGGCTTCACGTGGGGCACGCTGTTGTCGACGATCGTCAACTTCGCGCTGTTCGGGTTGATCTTCGCGATGCCGCAGTTCTTCCAGGCCGTGCAGGGCACGGACGCCTTGGGCAGCGGCCTGCGGCTGCTGCCGATGATCGGCGGGATGCTGGTGGGCACCCGGCTGGCCGATCGGGCCGTCGCCCGGTTCGGCCCGCCGGCCGTGATCGCCGTCGGGTTCGCGCTGCTCGCCGGGGCGTTGGGCGCCGGGGCCACGACCGGGGTGGACACGTCCTTCGGCGTTACCGCGGCGTGGATCGCGGTGCTGGGCGTCGGCCTGGGACTGGCGATGCCTACCGCGATGAGCGCGGCGGTCGGCACGCTGTCCGCCGAGCGCAGCGGCGCCGGGTCGGCGCTGATCCAGGCGCTACGCCAGGTCGGCGGCACGATCGGGGTGGCCGTGCTCGGCACCATCCTGAGCTCGGGCTACCACAGCCACCTGGACACGCACGCCCTGCCGCCGGGCACCGCCGGGCCGGTGCGCGAGAGCGTGTCGGCCGGGGTGTCCGTCGCGGATCGGTTGCACCTGCCCTCGCTGCTGGCCTCGGTACGCGGCGCGTTCGTCCACGGTATGGACGTGATGCTGGTCGTCTCGGCCGGGCTGGCCGGGCTCGGCGTGGTGCTGGCCGTGCTGTTCCTGCCGCGTCGTTCGACCCAACCACCCGCCGAGACGGCAGAATCGGTCCATGAACTCGTCGCCTGACTCGCCCCCCGTCGGGTTACGCGAGCGGAAGAAGGCCCGCACCCGGGCCGCCCTGCGCGAGCACGGGATGCGGCTCTTCCGAGAGCAGGGCTACGCCGAGACCACGATCGAGCAGATCGCGGAGGCGGCCGACGTCTCGCCCAGCACGTTCTTCCGGTACTTCCCCACCAAGGAGGACCTGGTCCTGGTCGACGACCTGGACCCGGTGTTGATCGCGGCGCTCGAGGCTCAGCCGATCGAGAAGAGCCCGATCGCCGCGGTGCGGGACGCGATCGCCGACGTCTTGGCCGAGCTCACCGACGAGGACCGCGAACGCGAGCTGCAACGGCACGAGCTGATGCTGTCAGTACCCGAACTGCGGGCGACGCTGATGGACGAGTTCCGGCGCACCATCGACATGATGGCCGAGGCGGTGGCCCGGCGGCTGGGCCGACCGGCCGACGACTTCGAGGTCCGAGTGTTCTCCGGCGCGGTGATCGGTGCCACCATCTCGACGTTCGAAAGCCCGGTCCACAGCTTCGAGACCACGCTGCGCGCGCTGGACTTCCTAGCCGCCGGGCTACCCCTAGTCAAGTAGCCCGTCGCGGCGAGCCACGGCGGCCGCCTCGGTCCGTCCGCGCACGCCGAGCTTGGCCAAGATGTTCGACACGTGCACGCTGACCGTCTTCTCGCTGATGTAGAGCTGGCGGGCGATCTGCCGATTGGTGCTGCCCTGGGTGATCAGCGCCAGGACATCGCGCTCGCGCTGGGTGAGCGCAGTGGAGGTCGCCCCCGCCGAGCGGGACTCGCCCAGCTGGCGCAACTCGTCCAGCAGCGGCCGGGCGCCGAGCTTGCGGGCCACCTCGCGGGCCAGGCCGGCCTGCTCGGCCGCCTCGGTGGCTCGTCCGGCGGCGCGCAGCACGGCGGCCAGCCGGGCCCGAGACCGGGCGTGCTCGAACATGTGGCCGTAGTCGAACGCGTCGACGGTGCGCTGCCACAACGCGATGTGCTCGTCCACGTCGGGCGGTTCGACGCCGCCGAGCCAGCGCAGCCGGGCCCATTCGGCTTCCATCCGGGCCTGCCAGGCCACGCCCTCGACGCCCAGCCGTCCGCCGAACGGCCGGCCGCGTTGCAGCGTGGTGCGCCCGGCGGCGACCAGCTCGCGACCCCGTTCGACCGCGCCGGCCCGGTCGTCGCTGGTCTGCTGGCTGGCATCGCTCGACAGCGCGGCCAGGCCCAGGGCGGACAGCCGGATCCGGCCGAGGAACCAGGGCTGTTGCCACAGCTCGCCGACGATGGCGACCAGCTCGTCCATGATGCGCAGGCCGGCCTCGGTCTTGCCGGCGTCGACGTAGAGGTCGATGGCCGCGCCGCCGGACATGACCGCGATCAGCCCGTCGCGCTGCCACCAGGGCCGCAGCAGGGGCAGCAGGTCTATGGCGGGCGCTTCGCCCCGACCGGCGCTGACCGCCATGCCGGCGGCGGCCAGCATGGACTCGGCCAGGGCCGGCGGCGACTCGCCGTCGACCCGGGCCAGCGTGGCGCTGACGTCCCAGTCGCCGCTGGTGTACCGGCCCAGGCTGGCCATTACCCGCGATTCCAGGCCGTACGCGGTCCACGGCCGGCCGACCTCGCGGGCCCGGGCGATGTTCGCGTCCCAGGCCTCGATGGCCCGCGGCAGATCGCCCTGGTCGTAGTACAGGCTGCCCAGGTTGTAGCGGCTGCGCAGCTCGGCGGTGACCTCGCCGGCCTGCCGGGCCTCGCTGGTGACGAGGGTCAGGCTGCGCGCGGCGGCCGCCGGCTCACCGGCCCGGCGGCGCAACAGGGCGATCGTGGTCTGCGCGTCGGTAGCGGCCTCGGGGTGGCCGAGGGCGACGGCCGCCTCGATCGCCTCGCTGGCCCACCGCTCGGCGTCGTCGTTGCGGTCCAGGCCCATCGCGGCGCGCGCGTGCAGGGCGGCCACCCGGGTGCGGAACGTGCTGGGCGGATCGGCCGGCACGAGGCGCAATGCCTCGGACGTCGCGGTAAACACCTCGAAGTCGCCGTCGACCGCGAGCGAGGCGGTGGCCAGGCCGTACAGCAGCTCGGCCCGCAACCGCGGCTCGCAGCCGGCGGGCAGCCGCTCGAGCTCCTCGCGGGCCAGGTGCACGGCGCGATAGGGATGCCCGGCGGCCACGGCGGCATCGGCCGCGGCGACCACCAGGCGCGGCTCGTCGGCGCGCTCCTCCTCGCCGACGGCGGACATCAGCTCGAGCGCGACCTCGTAGTGGCGCATGGCCTCCTGTGGGGCGCCGACCGTCATCGCCTCGTCGCCGGCCCGGATGCTGGCCGCGAACGCGGTCGGCAGGTCGTGCGATTCGCGGGCGTGCCGGGCCAGCTCGGCGGCGGTGCCGTCGACGGCCTTGTCCAGCGCGGCGGCGTACGCGGCGTGGATGCGCACCCGCTCGCCGGGCAGCAGGTCGTCGTACACGGCCTCGGCCAGCAGCGCGTGCCGGAACCCGTAGCCGGTGTCGCCACGCGGTTCGAGGATGTGCGCGTCGATCGCCTCGCGCAGCGCGACGTCGAGCAGTTCGTCGGGGACGTCGACCACGGCCGCCAGCAGGTCGTGCGACACCCGCCGGCCCGCGACGGCAGCCACCCGGACGACTCGGCGGGCCTCCTCGGACAGCCGGTCCAACCGGACCAGCAGCAGGTCGGCCAGCTCGGCCGGCACCATGCTCTGCGTCGGGCACTCGGTCGCGGCCGCCACCAACTCCTCGGTGAAGAACGCGTTGCCCTCGGCCCGGTCGATGATCTGCCGAAGATCCGGCTCGGCCAGCAGCCCGGGATGCAGCGAGTGGATGAGCTGGCGCACCTCGTCGGCGTCCAGCGGAGGCAGGTGCAGCCGCTGCACGCGCGGCAGCCGGGCCCACTCGGCCTGGGTGCGGCGCAACGGGTGGCGGCGGTGCAGGTCGTCGCTGCGATAGCTGATGACGATGGACAATCGCTGATCGCGCAGCCGGGCCAGCAGAAAACCCAGCAGGTCACGAGTGGACTGGTCGGCCCAGTGCACGTCCTCGACGACCAGCAAGACGGTGGACGACTCGGCCAGCTTGGACAGTGCGCCGAGCACCGTCTCGAACAGCGCACCGCGCTGAATGCGATCGTCGGGCTCGGTGGCCGGCGCGCTGATCACCCGCTGCGTCGGCATGAGACGCGCGATGCCTGGGTACTCGGCGAGCAGCGGATCAGCGAGATCCGGATGATCGGCCGCCAGCCGTCCGAACGCCTCGCTGAACGGCACGAACGGCAGCCCGGCGTCGCCGAAGTCGATGCAGTGGCCGATGAGGGTCAGCACGCCCGCCTGGTCGGCGCGTTGGGTCAGCTCGGCCAGGATGCGGGTCTTGCCCACCCCCGCGTCGCCGGACAGCACGATGGCGTTGGCAATGCGCGCGGACGCGTCGTCGAGCCCGCGCTGCAAGATCGCGAGCTCGGCCGCGCGTCCGATCAGCGGCGTTGTGGGACGGGGCACAGGTGCAATCTTGACCTCCTGCACCGACACACGTCGATGCGGCCCATCGAGGTCAGCTCCACCCGCGCCGGGCTTGGCGGTCTTTGTCCCGGTCTCTGCGGCTGTCGCGGTCATGCGCGCCGCCCCGGGATCAGTCCGTCACCCGATCGTGACGGCGATTCCAGCGCAGCCTCGCGGCGCCGCCTCGGTTGGCTCGATGCGAGCGCCCACCCTGGCGACGGAACTGCTCGGCCACCCGGTCGTGCCGGTATGCGTCCTCGGCCTCGGCCGGAATTATCGGGAAGTGCTTCATCGGTTCCTCCTGCGTGGGCGCCGGTCGTATCCGGCACCTTCGACCCTGCGCGGCTAAGGAGTCCCCGCGCATCGGGACAAGTCCCTAGGGCCTCGGCCGCGGCGTTCCTTAGGACTGCACGCCTTAGGAACAGCGGCGACCGGTGTCAAGGCGTTGTGGACGGCCGTCCGGGTTATCCACAGATCCGATTCGGACGGCTCGGCGGGGTTCGATCGGGGGCAGCGTTACGGGCATGACCGGCCATTTGCTCGCCCCTCGCCGGCGGCTACCCGCTCGTCGAGGCGATCGCCGGGACGCTCGTCGGGGCGCGCGTCCGGGTGGTCCGCGCCGAGGTTCGTCGCGGTGGCGTGGCGCTCGCCGGGGTCGGTCGCGGTGGGCGCTGCTGTTCGCCTTGGCCGTGCTGGTCGGGGAGCCGGCCGGGGTGCCGGCCGGGGTACCGGCTGCGCAGCCGATCGGCGCCGCGTCGGCCCAGACACTCTCGACCTCTGATCCACCCTTAGTCGCCGGGCCGACGACGCGCGGTTCGGCCTATGCCCCGCCGCTGCCCGGACCGCTGCACGTGCTGCGCCGGTTCGAGCCGCCGCCGACCCCGTACTCGGCCGGGCACCGCGGCGTCGACCTCGAAGCCGGCTTCGGGCCGCTCGTGCTCGCCGCGGCGTCCGGCGTGGTCAGCTTCGCCGGCCCGGTGGCCGGGCGCGGCGTCGTCGTCATCGCGCATCCGGACGGCATCCGCACCGAGTATGAGCCGGTAGCCGCGCTTGTGGTGGCCGGGCAGGTGGTCGTGCGTGGCCAACCGATCGGGCGACTGGCCGGCCGGCACGACCACTGGCCGCCGGGCCGATGCCTGCACTGGGGTGCGCGGCGCGGCGACACCTACCTCGATCCGCTGCTGCTCCTGCGGCCGCTCGGCCCGGTCCGGCTGCTGCCGTGGCCCCGATGAGCTGATCGCGGCTCCGGTCCGCACGGCGAAGTTGTCCTACGCTCGGCGCGCTATTCGACGCTCAGGGTCGAACAACTCGCGGCGCCTGGATCGGGTCGGTGGGGCGCCTCGGTCAGGCGCGCGGGTGGGCCTGGGTGTAGGCGCGGAGCAGGCGCTCGGCCGAGACGTGCGTGTAGATCTGAGTCGTGGCCAGGCTGGCGTGGCCGAGCAGTTCCTGGACGACGCGGAGGTCGGCACCCCCGTCGAGCAGGTGCGTCGCGGCGCTGTGCCGCAGGGCGTGCGGTCCGAGCTGTGGCGCGGCGGGCAGCTGCTGGGCGTGGTCGTGCACGACACGGCGGGCGGCGCGCTGATCCAGTCGTCGCCCCCGCTGGCCCAGCAGCAGGGCGGCACCGCTC
>DASXYE010000388.1:0-3663 GCA_036502695.1 Jatrophihabitantaceae bacterium | reverse complement strand
ACAGCCCCTCAGCAAGCGACATCGCAAGCTGACGGGCCGTTGATCATAGAAAGTGCCCAGTGATCGCGCGCGGGAGGGCTCTTCAGCGCGAGCGCTCGTCGCGTGGCCAAGCTGTCCGCGCCTCGGTGCGTCCCAGCGTCGTGAAAGGCGGACAACTTCTGGCGGCAGAGGGCGGATTTGGCCGGCCGGCTCGCCCGCGGGTACTGTGAGCGATCGGATGGGCCCCGTCGTGGGCGTATCCACCGGCCATGTCCCGGGGTCGCCAGACCGCGGGAGCGGCGGCCATCCCCCGCCGTGAAGTCCGATTAGAGAGAGATCATGCCTACCTACAGCCCCAAGCCCGGCGAGGTCGCGCGCGCGTGGCACGTCATCGACGCGAACGACGTGGTGCTCGGCCGGCTGGCCACCCACGCCGCCACGCTGCTGCGTGGCAAGCACAAGCCGCAGTTCGCCCAGCACGTCGACACCGGCGACTTCGTCGTGGTGATCAACGCCGAGAAGATCGCGCTCACCGGCAACAAGCGTGACGAGTACCGCTACCGGCACTCCGGCTACCCGGGTGGTCTGCACCGGCGCACCGTCGGCGAGCTGCTCGAGCGCCGCCCGGAGCGGGTGATCGAGCTGGCCGTCCGCGGCATGCTGCCCAAGAACAGCCTGGGCCGCAAGCAGCTCAAGAAGCTCAAGGTGTACGCCGGCCCCGAGCATCCTCACGGCGCCCAGAAGCCCCAGCCCTTCGAGATCAAGCAGGTAAGCCAGTGACCAGCCCCGCCCCCGTCGTCGGCCGCCGCAAGGAGGCCATCGTCCGCGTCCGGCTGGTGCCGGGTAGCGGCGACTTCAAGCTCAACGGGCGCACCCTCGAGACCTACTTCCCGAACAAGGTGCACCAGCAGCTCATCCGCTCGCCGTTCGTCACGCTCGAGAAGGCCGACCAGTTCGACGTCATCGCCACGCTGCGCGGCGGCGGCGTCACCGGGCAGGCCGGTGCGCTGCGCCTGGCCATCGCCCGGGCGCTGATCGGCCTGGAGCCCGACGACCGTCCCGCCCTGAAGAAGGCCGGCTTCCTGACGCGCGACCCGCGCGTCAAGGAGCGCAAGAAGTACGGTCTGAAGAAGGCGCGCAAGGCCCCCCAGTACTCCAAGCGCTAGTAAGTCGTCCGCGCTTCGCGACGCTCTGACGTCGGGAAGCGCGGACAACTTCCGAAAGAGGAGTTCGGTGGGCCGCTATTTCGGTACGGACGGTGTTCGTGGCCTCGCGAACGGCGACCTGACGCCAGAGCTGGCCCTGGCTGTCGCCGGCGCGGCCGCCCGGGTGCTGATCGGGCACGATCCGTCGCACCGGCCGCTGGCCGTGATCGGACGTGACCCGCGGGCCAGCGGCGAGATGCTCGAGGCCGCCGTGGTGGCCGGGCTGACCTCGGCCGGCGCCGACGTGCTGCGCCTGGGCGTGCTGCCGACCCCGGCCGTCGCGTACCTGACTGCCGACTTCGGCGCGGACCTGGGCGTGGTGCTGTCCGCGAGCCATAACCCGATGCCCGACAACGGCGTCAAGCTGTTCGCCCGGGGCGGGAACAAGCTGCCCGACGACATCGAGGCCGAGATCGAGGCGCTCGTCGACGCCGGGCCGCTCACCGGCCGCCCGACCGGCGAGGCCATCGGACGCGTGCACGACGCCGAGGACGCCGCCGAGCGCTACATCGCGCACCTGCTGCGCTCGGTCCCGCAGCGCCTGGACGGCATCCGGGTGATCGTCGACTGCGCGCACGGGGCCGCTTCGAACGTGGCGCCCGAGACGTACCGGCGGGCCGGTGCCACCGTCACGGCGGTCGCCTCCGATCCGGACGGCCTCAACATCAACGACGGCGTCGGCTCGACGCACATCGAGTCGCTGGCCAAACGGGTGGTGGCCGAGGGTGCCGATCTGGGCATCGCCCACGACGGCGACGCCGACCGCTGCCTGGCCGTCGACGCGGACGGCGAGGTCGTCGACGGCGACCAGATCCTGGGGCTCGCCGCGCTGTCGCTGCGTGAGCAGGGCCGGCTGCGCGACGACACGATCGTGGCCACCGTCATGAGCAACCTCGGCCTGCACCACGGCATGCGCGACGCCGGCATCACCGTGCTGACGACCGCCGTCGGCGACCGCTACGTCCTCGAGGAACTGCGGGCCCGCAAGCTGTCCCTCGGTGGCGAGCAGAGCGGGCACGTGATCTTCACCGAGGCGGCCACCACCGGCGATGGCCTGCTCACCGCCCTGAACGTCATGGCCTGCCTGGCCGCGACGGGCCGGTCGCTGGCCGAGCTGGCCTCCGTCGTGCGGCGGCTGCCCCAGGTGTTGGTGAACGTGCGGGTGGCGGACAGGGTTCGGGCCTGCGAGGCGGCCGCGGTCAAGGCGGCCGTTGCCGCGGCCGGCGCCGAGCTGGGCGACGACGGACGCATCCTGCTGCGCCCCTCGGGCACCGAGCAGCTGGTCCGGGTCATGGTCGAGGCCACCACCCAGCAGCACGCCGACGAGATCGCGCACCGCCTGGCCGCGGTCGTCGCCGACGCCTGAGCTCAGTGCGCCATGACCCGGCTGTGCAGCGCGGTCACCGTGTTGCGAGCCGACCAGAACGCCCCGTGTTGCCAGGCCACCATGTCGCTGAGCCAGTCGCCGGCGAAGTAGACGTGCCCGGCCGGGCGCTGTAGCAGGTCGTAGGCCGGGGTGTTGTACGGCGGGCTCGTCCAGCCGCCTTCCAGGTACGGCGTGAGGTGCCAGGCTTGGGAGAACGAGTGGGCCAGCTCCGTGCGGTACTTCTCGCCGTGGATCTTGACGCCCTGCATCACGGCCCGGGCCTCGCGTTCGGCCGGGCTCAGCGCGCCGTAGGTCGTGGCGTTCGCGCCGGTGTTGTAGTAGCCGACGACCAGCCCGCGCCGGCCGTGATAGCCGTAGGACGGGTACCAGATGTGGGAGACGTCCATGTCGGTCTCGGTGATGCCGCCGTAGATGCGGTGGTCGGTCTCCCACCAGCGGCTCTTGTACTCCAGGCCGATCTTGCCGACGGGGGTGCCGCGGTATCGGGACAGGGCCGCCTGCACGTCCGGTCCCAGGTTGTGCGGGATGCGGGCCAGCAGGTGCGGGGGCAGGGCCGCGATGCAGTAGTCGGCGGTGAGCTGACGCATCCGGCCGTGCGGGTCGGTGTAGGTCACGGTCGCGCCGTCTGCGGTGTCGGTGATAGACGTGACGACCGCGCCGAGCTGGATCTTGTGCGAGCCGATCGCCCGGGTGAGCGCTTGCGGGATCTGGTCCATACCGCCGACCGGCTGGAACATCAGCATGGCCTGGTCGAACTCGAACTCGAAGCCGAAGTAGCGCCCGACCTGGCTGGCGAACACGTCTGACAGAGCGGCCGGCCCGGGCAACGGCGTGCCCATGTCGTCCCAGGCGGTGGGGTAGGACGCGTACCCGCGGTTGCCGCCGCCGGTGTAGCCGAAGCCGTCGGCCGGGCCCTTGGTCTGGCCCCACTGCTGGAGGAAGCTGAGCAATCGGCCCTTGTCGTCGGCGCTCAACTGGGCGTCGAGCGCGCCCTGGTCGGTGGCCTTGGCCAGCAGCTCGGATACGTAGCCATAGACGTCGGCCTTCGCCGTGCGGTAGCGCACCGGGGTGGCGCCGGAGTTCTCGTTGTAG
>DASXYE010000387.1:0-11861 GCA_036502695.1 Jatrophihabitantaceae bacterium | reverse complement strand
ACGTCCACGCCGGCGTCGTCGAGGATCGCGCCGAAGTAGTCGAGCAGCCGAACCAGGTCCTTGCGGTGCGGCGATGCGCGCACGTACCGGAGCTGGCCACCGAGCTCGCCGGCCGACTCGACCAGGGTCACGGTGTGGCCGGCCACCGCGGCGGCTCGGGCCGCCTCGACGCCGCACGGACCGCCGCCGATGACCAGCACCGTCCGCAGCTGGGCCGTGCGCAGTGAGTTGTCGCCCGCGCTCACCTCGCGTCCGGCCGAGGGGTTGACCGTGCAGGCGACGCGGCCGCGGGTGTTCAGCCCGCCGGCACAGCCCTGGTTGCAGGCGATGCACGGGCGGATCAGCGCGGCCCGTCCCTCGGCGGTCTTGCGAATCAGGTCCGGGTCGGCGATGGTCGCGCGCACCATGCCGACCAGGTCCACCGCTTCCGAGCCGAGCACCTTCTCGACCTGATCCACCGACCCGAACCGGCCGGTGACGATGGTCGGCAGCGTGGCGCCGCGCGCGATCTCGCCGTTCACTTCGAGCTGGTATCCGGGCGGTTCGTGCAGGCCACCCATCAGCAGGTCGCGCCCGTAGTGGCTGCCCAGCGAGAGGTTGACGAAGTCGATCAGCCCCTGCGCCTCGAGCGCCGCCGCGACCCGGGCGATGTCGGCGCCGGTGCTCTGGTGCGGCGCGGCGTCGGGCGACAGGCGCACCCCCACCGGGTAGTCGTCGCCCACGCCCGCGCGTACCGCCGCCAGCACCTCGACCAGGAACCGGATGCGGTTCTCGAACGAGCCACCGTACTCATCAGTACGGACATTGGTAGCCGGCGAGAGGAAGCTGCTGAACACGTACCCGTGCCCACCGTGCACCTCGATGCCGTCGACGCCGCCCTGCTGCGCATGCCGGGCCGCGGTGACGAAGCCGGTGACCACCTCGTCGATCATCCAGCGGGTCATCGGCCGCGCGACCATGCCGAGTCCGGGATCGGGCACCGGCGAGGCGCCCCACGGTGCCGTTCCGTCCTGCGGGATGTTGGTCGGACCGCCGTGCATGAGCTGCTGGAACACCGCCGCGCCTTCGCCGTGCACCGCGTCGGTGATGCGGCCCAGCCCGGCCACGACGTCGTCGCGCTGGTTGTTCAGGAAAGCCGGCGAGCTCCAGTGCGTCGCCGCCGGGTCGATGAACGTGAGCGATACCCCGCCACGAGCCCGGGCGACGTGGAAGGCGATCAGGTCGTCGCTCACCAGGCCGCCAACCGGCAGGCCGCTGCCCATCGAGGTACGGATCATCCGGTTGCGCAGCTCGACGTTCTTGAGGGTGAACGGCGAGAAGGCGATCGGGTACCGCAGCGCCACGTCCGGGTCGACGACTAGTGCCATGCGCAGCTCTCCTCGATTACGCTCAGACGGCGACGTTCGCTGTTGCGCCGCGCAGTTCCGCAGCCTGTTCTAGCGCATCGGCAACGCCGATCGCGCGCCAGCCGCGGATGAACGCCCGGGGCCAGTTGACGGCGGCGACGCCAACGAGCCGTCCCGAGCCGTCGCGGTAGAGGGCCGCTACACGCGGGACGTCCGGGTCGTCGACGACGACCTCACAGTGCGCCCCGGTGTCGCCGGCCAGCTGGATCTTCCAGCCGTACTGGTCACTCCACACGTAGCCGTCGTTCGAGCCGTCGACAAGGTCGTCGGGGTGGGCGATGTTGTGCCCGACGGCGCGGGCCTGCTCGACGGCGCTCGTCCAGTGCTCGTGGCGGCGCTCGCCCCACCGGGCCACGTCGCCGACGGCCCACACGTCGTCCACACCGAGCGCCCGGCCGAACCCGTCGCAGGCGACACCGTCCGCGACGGTCAGCCCGCTGCCGGCCAGCCAATCGGTGTTCGGTATTGTCCCGATCCCCACGACCACCGCGTCGGCCGGCAGCACCTCGCCGTCGGTCAGCTCGACCGCGAGGCCGGCGCCGTCGCGCCGCACGTCCACCACACCGGTGCCGAACCGGGCCTCAACGCCGTGGCGCGCATGGATGCCGCAGACGAGCTGCCCGAGCTCGGCGCCGATCGCCCGCGTGTACGGGTTGGCCATGACGTCCACGACGGTGACCCGGCCGCCGCGGCTGTGCGCGGCCGCCGCCACCTCGGCCCCGATCCAGCCCCCGCCGACCACCACGACCCGCGCGCCGGGCGTGAGCGCGGCCCGCAGCCGCTCGGCGTCGGCCCGATCGCGCAGGGTGTGCACGCCGGGCGGTGTGCCCCACGGGCTCGGCCGGGCCACGGCCCCGGTGGCGATCACGACCGTGCCGTACGTGACGGTGCGGCCGTCGGCGAGCGCGACCGTGCGGGTGGCGGGATCGAGGCCGACCGCCGCTGTCCCCAGTTCCAGCTCGATGCCGAGCTCGGCCGCCCGTCCGGCCGAAAGCAGGCGAACGTGGTCGATCGACCCGTCGCCGGCCAGGAACTGCTTCGACAGCGGCGGCCGGTCGTACGGCGGTTCGGACTCGTCGCTGACCAGTCGGACGGAACCGTCGAAACCGTTATGTCGTAGTGCCTCGACGCATCGGGCACCGGCCACCGAGCCGCCGACGACCAGCACGTCGATGTCGAGTGGCATCCGGGCTCCCAGCACGCGCGCGAGACGGCTTCCCAAGTTGGCTGAACTTTAATCCAGCCACGTTTGATTAGCAATGCATCGAGTCGCTAGCATCCGTCTATGCAGCTAGGTCGGCTGGGCGTGTGGAGCATCGACATCCGCCGAACGGACGAACCCGACGTGCGGGCCGCCGCGGCCGAGCTGGAGCGGCTGGGCTACGGCACGATCTGGTTTCCCGCCGGTTCGGGCAATCGCGGCTTCGACATTGCCCGGGCGGTGCTCGAGGCCAGCGACACGATCACCGTCGCCACCGGCATCACCTCCATCTGGGCCACGCCGGCCGAGGACAGCAACCGGGGCTTCGCCGAGCTGGACGAGCTGGCGCCGGGGCGGTTCCTGCTCGGCGTGGGGGCCAGCCACGCGCCGATGGTCGACCACCGCCAGCCCGGCCGCTACCAGCGACCACTGGAGAACACGGCCAAGTACCTCACCGCGCTGACGGTGCCGCCCGAGCGGCGCATCGTCGGCGCGCTCGGTCCCAAGATGCTCGAGCTGGCCCGCGAGCAGACGCTCGGCACGCTGGCCTACCTCGTCACGCCGGCGATCACCGCGCAGACCCGGACCCGCATCGGAGACGGCTCGATCGTCGCCGCGGAGCAGGCCGTCGTCGTCGAGACGGACCCGGTCCGCGCCCGCGCCGTCGCCCGCGAACACCTGCGCGGCTATCTCGAGCTGCCGAACTACGTCAACAACTGGCTGCGGTCCGGCTACGTCGAATCGGACGTGGCGGACGGCGGCAGCGACCAGCTGGTCGACGACCTGGTCGCCTGGGGCGACCCGGCGACGATCGGCGAGCGCATCCAGGCGCACTACGAGGCGGGCACCGACCACGTCTGTGTGCAGGTGCTCGGCGGCGATCAGCCCGTTCCGCTGTCGCAGTGGCGGGTCCTGGCCGCGGAGGTGTTCGCGACGTGACCTGCTTCGACTGGCCCGATCGGTACAGCCGCACGCGTCCCGACGACGTGGCCGTCGCGACGCTCGACACGGGTTTCGCGCTCACCTGGTCCGAGCTGGAGGACCGGGTGGCCCGGCTGGCCGCCGTCTTCCGCTACACCTTCGGCGTGCGGCGCGGTGACTGCATCGGGCTGCTCGCCGAGAGCGACGCCCGCTTCTTCGAGATCCAGTTCGCCTGTGCCCGGCTCGGCGCGATCTTCGTCCCGCTCAACATCCGGCTCAGCGCCGGCGAGCTGATCGGCACGCTCACCGACGCCGACGCCGGACTGCTCGTGCATGACGCGACGCAGTCCGAGCTGGCCGGCGCGGTGGCCGCCGGACTGGATCTCGCCACCGTGCGGTGGGACGAGGGCGACGGGCCGACGCTGTACGAGGCGGTGCGCGACCCGGAGGCGCCCCGGGTGCCCGCCGGGCGCTTGGCCGCCGACGACGTCGTGCAGATCATGTACACCTCCGGCACCACCGGGAAACCAAAGGGTGTTCTGTGCACCAACGGTGGGCTGGCGGCCAACGCCGTGAACATGGCGCACACCAGCCGATGTGCGGACCGTGACGCCCACGTCGTGAACTTCGTGCCGTTGTTCCACGCCGGCGGGCTCAACATGTATTGCAACCCGGTGCTGTACTGGGGCGGCCGGGTCACGACCACGCGGGGCTTCGACCCGGCGCAGGCCCTCGGGATGCTCACCGACGAAAGCCTCGCCGGCACCATCACGAACGGCGTGCTGCAGATGTACGAGCGCCTCGCGGAAGTCCCCGAGTTCGCCGCCGCGCGTTTCCCGACGATGCGGGTGATGCTGTTCGGCGGGTTCGGTCCGGGCGCCGAGGCGATGTTCGCCAAGTGGCGCGAGCGCAGCGACGTGCTGCAGCTGGGCTACGGCTCCACCGAGCTGGGGCCGATGGCCTGCGTGAACGAGAATCCGGACGAGCACGCCCTGGTGCGCGGCGAGTTCGGCCGGACGGTGCCGCTCGTCGAACTGCACTGCATCGACGAAGCGGGCGTCGAGCTGCCGACCGGGGAGACCGGCGAGATCCAGGTCCGGGGACCGGCCGTGACCGTCGGCTACTGGGGCCGGGATCGCGAGGGGTTCAGTGACGACGGCTGGTTCTCGATCGGGGACGTCGGGCATCTCGACGACGGCGGCTCGGTGCACATCACCGGCCGCCTGGTCGAGCGGTACCGGTCCGGTGGCGAGAACATCTACCCGGCCGAGGTCGAGGCGGCGTTCGTCGACCTGCCCGGCGTGGTCGAACTCGCCGTGGTCGGTGTGCCCGATCCGGAGTGGGGCGAGGTCGGGCTACTGGTCGTCGTGCCGCGGGCGGACGCGACGATCACGCTCGACGACGTCCGACACCACGCCGACGGCCGCATCGCGCGGTACAAGATCCCGCGGCGCCTGGAGATCGTCGACGAGTTGCCGCGCAATACGACGTTCAAGGTGTCCCGGGCCGCGCTGCGCGAACGGTTCGCGGGTCTGACTCAGAACGGCTGACGCGCGAACCGCACGACCGCCTCGTTGACCGCGACCGCCGAGGGCAGCGCGGCCAGGTAGTCGATCGTGTCGGCGACGTCGTCCGCGGTGAGGCGCCGCATCGACCCGATCGAGCTGGACTCCAGTCGCTCGCGGAACGCCGGATCGACGTGGTCCATCAGCTCGGTGTCGACCGCGCCCGGCTGCACGACGCTGACCCGGACGCCGTCCGGCGCCAGTTCCTGACGCAACGCCTCGGTGAACGCCGTGACCGCCCACTTGGACGCGTTGTAGACCGCGAAGTTCGGACGGGCGACCCGACCGGCCACCGAGCCGACGTTGATGATGTCGGCGATGCCCCGAGCACCGGCCGCGGCCTTGCGCAGGTGCGGGATGGCCTCCTGCGACATCGTCAGCAACGACAGCACATTGAGATCGAGCATCCGCCGCCAGTCCGACGAGGGGCTGGTGTCGAACGGGCCCAGCAGCATGATGCCGGCGTTGTTGACGAGCACACTGAGACCGCCGAGTTCGGCGACGGTCTGGGCGACGGCACCTCGCGCCTGGTCGGCGTCGGTGAGGTCCGCGGCGATGGGCAGCACGACGCCGCTGCCCGCTCGTGCCTCGTCGGCCAGGGCGTCCAGCCGCTCGGCCCGACGGGCCACCGCGGCCACGCGATACCCGCGCGCCAGCAACCGGCGCACGGTCGCCGCACCGATCCCGCTGCTCGCCCCGGTGACGATGGCGACGTCGTCGGCCGCCACGTTGTCGGTCGCCACGTTGTCGGCCGCCGCGCTGTCGGTCATGCCCGATCGACCGCCGTGGTGATGGCGCCCCGCACGTACGCCTCGACGGCGCCGGCACAGCTGATCTTGTCGTCGTCGATGCCGATGACGTCCTTGGCGCGGCGGATCGAGTCCTCGACGGTCGGGCCGGGCCGTCCACACGCGCAGGGTCCGTAGTCGGCGGTGATCCAGTCGCCGCTGATCGTCCCGCCCCAGTGGCCTTCCCACACCGGGTCCCAGTACGCCGCGCGCCCGGTTACCGGTCCGGCCGGCGCCCAGCGCACGTTGTCGCCGGTCTCGTCCAGCACGAACAGCGTGAGCCACGGCGGCACGTGGAAGCGTCCGGCCTCGCAGACCGGGCTGTGCGTCGACGTCTCGCTCATGCCGTAGCCCCGGTAGCGACGCGCCCCACCGAAGAAGCGCGCCACCTGCTCTTGATAGTCGTCCGGCAGGGCCAGGCCCTTCGTGCCGCCGCTGCCGAGGTAGATGGAGTCGGGGTGGAAGCCGCCGTCGGGCAGCCCCAGCTGGCGGGCCGCCTCGAGCAGGGACCACACCTGCGGCCAGCTGCCGTGGAACACGATCGGCTCGCCGCGATGCGCGTCGAGCGCCCGGGCCAGCCGCACGTAGTTGTCGTGCAGATCCTGCGCCCGGTCGGCGACACCGGCTTCGAACTCGGCGACATCGCCCGGTGTCGCCTGGCCGGATGCCATCGCCTGTTGCAGCCGCATGATGCGGTTGAGCTCGGCCATCCGGATCGGTTCGTCGGTCAGCGTGTAGATCGCGTCCGGCCGCCCGGTGTAGCGCTTCTGCGCCTGGAACGCGTACACGAGCCGGGCCGGGCCGGCCGAGGGCGTCAACGAGAACAGCGGCCGGCTGTTGTCGCGCGGGGGCTGGTTCGGCCAACCCCAGATGCGGGTGAGCAGATCGGCGATGCGGTCGATGTCGCCCTGCGTCTGGTCGATGAACGATGCTTTGCCACTGGTACCGCTGGACGAGAAGGCGTAATGGCCGGCGGCCTCGAGCCGCTCGATCCAGTCGTCGACGTCGGTCACGCCGTCGACCTCGACCCCGGCCATGGACGTGGCCGACACCGTGCCGAACCACATCGTCAGCCGGCTCCATTGGCCCTTGTCGACGAACGACGCCGGGTAGCTCTTGTACGCGGTGTGCGCGAAGAGCACCGGAACCAGGTCGTCGAGCTTCTCGATCGACTCGACGCCGGTATCGGTCGCCCGCTGGTCCAGGATGCGCACCTGCGCCCGTAGCTCCGTGAAGCGTTCGCGGGCCGCTTCCAGCTGCAGTTCGGCCAGCTCGACCGGACCAGCCGCCGTCATCGGATCGGGCTGCTCGGCCAGCGCGAACAGGTCGTCCAGGGCCGTCATGATTCGTCCTTCCCCCACCGCACCATGCGGGCGAGTGGATAGAACCCGTCGTGCGGCAGGCCGACCCGGGTGTCGCCGGCCGAACCCAACGCCGTTACGCGCTGCACGCCGACGCTGCACAGGTCGTCTCGCAGCTGCTCGCGCAGCCGTTCGGGGTAGACGCCGACGGTCTGCGTCGCCGCATTGACATGCTGCAGCGCGGCTTTCACCTCGGGCACCACGACGACGTTGACCACCCGGCCGGTCGGGTAGAAGTCGACCGGCTCCTCGGAGCGCACCACCATGCCGGTGCCGTCCGTCGCGCCCCATACGCGGTAGTACGGCGCCAGGTTGCGCAGGCCGTCGATCTCGTCGCGCAGGTCGTCGGGCACCGGCTGCGACCGGTCGGCGGCCTTGGTCCGCTCGACGCCGAGCTCCCGGGTGAGTAGCTCGCAGAACCGATCGACCTCGTCCACGGTGCCCTCGACGAACTGGAATCGGCTGGCCGTGCAGGCGTCCTGGTTGTGGATCGTCGCGTCGGTGGCGGCGGCCGCCGCGATCGCCGCGAGGTCGGCGCCGTCGGCGAAGGCGTCCCGTCCGATCACCGAGATGGACGTCTTGGGGTCGAACGAGATGAGCTCCAGCCCTGGACCGACGTAGGCGCTGACTCCGTTCACCGCCGCCGTCCCGCCCCAGACGATCAGCTTGTCGAAGAACTGCGGCCGCAGCAGGACGCTCTCGACCGACGCGTCGCCGCCCCGCCAGTAGACCGCGGCGAACGACTGCTCGAGCGGATGGCCCGGCGCCACGGCCGAGATGCCACGCAGCAAAGCCGGCGCGGTGAACAGATCGTTGGACGGCAGCTTGAACAGGCTCGCGCCCTTGACGAGCGCGCTGCGGGCGATGCTGATCGCCGCGACGCCGGGCGCATTGCCGGCGAGCACATGCACCATCCGGGCCGGGAAGGCGCGGACGAACGACGGTTGGTCGGCGCCGGGCGCGGACACCGGGCGCCAGCCGTCGAGCGCCGATCCACCGCCCAGTTCCTCGTCCAGTTGGAATTCCAGGACGTCCCGGGCGAAGTAGCTGGGCAGCGCCTCGTAGGCGCGCTGCTCGAGCGGGCGGGACGCCCCGCAGACCGTAATGAACCGTTCGAGCGCGGTAGCGACGATGCCGTCGGGGTCGCGACGGATCCACTTCCCCAGCTCGACGAGCGGGTCGATGATCTCGGCGGTCGAGACGTCGAACAGCGGGGCCGGTCGATCGCTGGGCCAGACCAGTACATCCAGGTCGAGGCGTCCCGGTGGCCCGTCGGCGTGCCGGGTGAGCGATCGCCCTTCGATGACGGCGCCCCGGACCAGGAAGGGGATCTCCACCGATGCGGACGGCGTTCCCATGGCGGCTCCTCGGGAAACGTTCGTCGAACTAACGAACACTGCTAGGTTCGCGATACTCGGGCGGCCTGTCAAGGACGCAACAGCGCGGATCCAACAATGTTAGATTCGGAACCTCGCAGACGGAGGACACGTGGACTTCGACGTCATCGTGCTGGGCGGCGGCGGTGCCGGACTGGCCGCCGCGGTGACGGCGCGGGCCGCGGGTTCCCGGGTGCTGCTGGTCGAAGCCGGCCCCCAACTGGGCGGATCGACCGCGATGTCGGCCGGCGTCTTCTACGCCGCCGGTACCAGCGTGCAGCACGCCGCCGGCGTCACGGACGACGTCGAGCGCATGTACCGGTACTACATGGCGCTCAACCAGTGGGAGCTCGAACCCGGCCTCGTGATGCGGTACTGCACCGAGTCGGCTCCGACGCTCGAGTGGCTGCTCGAACTGGGCGTGAAGTACCCGCCTGAGCTGCTCTACGTCTCCGGCGTCGACGACACGGCGCGCGGCCACCAGTGCGTCGGCGGCGGCGCCGAGTTGATCGCGGTGCTGACCGCGCAGGCTCGCGCGCTCGGCGTCGCGATCTGTCTCGACACCCGGGTCTCGCAGCTCGTGGTGGCCGACGGGGCGGTGCGGGGTGCGGTGGTCGGTGGCGGCGCCGTGTCGTCGAGGGCCGCGGTGCTCGCAACGGGTGGCTTCGGCGCGAGCCCGGACCTGCTCGCCGAGTACTTTCCCCCGGCGCTGCAGCACGGTCCACGGTGGACGAACTACTTCGGCAGCCCCACCTCGCGCGGTGACGGCATCCGGATGACGCGCGACGTCGGTGCGGACGTTGTCGGCCGCGGCTGGGGCATGCTCAACTGGACGGCCGGCTTCACCGATGAACCAGCTGACTTCTGCCCGCCGTGGCTGGTGTTCGTCAATCTCGACGGTCGGCGGTTCATGGCCGAGGACGCCGCCTACGCCGTGGCCGGCAACCTCATGCACGGCCAGCGGGAGTCGCGATGCTTCGCGATTCTCGACGAGGCGGCCCGGGCCAGTTCGGACGACACCAACCAGCGGCAGGAGAAACTCGGGGTCGGCGAGTACACCTGGAGCGGCGCGACCATCCTCGCCAAGTATCAGGAGGGGTCGGTGCTGCGCGCGGACACCCTTCGCGAGCTGGCCGAGCAGGCGGGCATCGATCCGGGCGGCCTGGACGTCACGATCGAGCAGTACAACGCCGACGCCCGTCGAGGCGTCGATTCCACCTTCCGCAAGGCCGGCCCGCTGCGCGAGATCAAGGACGGACCGTTCTACGCCGTCGAGGTGCGGGCATCGACGTTCGGCAACACCTTCCCCGGGTTGCGCATCGATCAGGACGCGCGCGTACTTGACCGGACCGGCGCGACCATCCCGGGCCTGTTCGCCGCCGGCGAGACGGCCGGTGGCGTCATGGGTCCGCGTTACGTCGGCGGCGGCAACGCGATCGGAAACGCGATCATCTTCGGACGTATCGCCGGCCGGGCGGCAGCGCAGCCGTAGCGTCACCTGGCGTCGCCTCGGTCACGTTGCCCAACACCGTTTGCTTTAGCCGCGTAGGCTGCGGGTCGTGGAGACTTCCCTTCCGCAGTCGGTGTCGATCCGTGAGGTCGGCCCGCGGGACGGTCTGCAGATCGAGCAGCCGATACCCACCGCCGCCAAGCTCGACCTGCTGGCCGCCCTCGCCGCTACCGGGGTGCGGCGGATCGAGGCGACCAGCTTCGTGTCGCCCCGCGCCGTACCCGCGCTGGCCGATGCCGAGGACGTGGCGGTCGCCCTCGCCCGCTGGCCCCAGATCACCTGGTCGGCGCTGGTGGCGAGCATCCGCGGGGCCGAGCGCGCCATCGCGTCCGGCGTGACGAATGTCGAGTACGTCGTGTCGGCGGCCGATGCGCACAGCCGGGCGAACGTCGGGCGCGACACGGCCGAATCGCAGGCGCTGATCGGGCCGATCGCTGAACTCGTCCACGCCGGCGGCGGCACGCTCGAGGTCATCATCGCCACCGCGTGGGACTGCCCGTTCACCGGTCCGACACCGTTGGACCGAACCGTCGGGGTCGCCCGCGAGGCGCTGGCGCGCGGCGCCGACGCTTTGTGCCTCGGCGACACGATCGGCACGACCACGCCGGTCCGGGTGCGCGAGCTGGTCACCGCCGTGCGCGGACTCGATCCGGCCGTGGACGTCGGTGTCCATTTCCATGACACGCGCGGCACCGGCATCGCCAACGCGCTCACGGCCGTTCTCGCCGGAGTCACGTCACTCGACGCATCGGTCGGCGGCCTCGGCGGTTGCCCGTTCGCACCAGGCGCCAGCGGCAACGTCGCCACCGAGGAGCTCGTCTACATGCTGGACGGGGTCGAGACCGGCATCGACCTCGACGCCGTGCTGGCTGCGGCGGCCATAGCCGAGCGATCGGTCGGGCACGAACTGTCGAGCTCGCTCTACCGCGCCGGCGGCCGGGCTCGCCCGCTCGGAATTCCCGAACCCGCGACATCCTGACGGGAAGAGCGGCCCATGTACGTCGAAGTTCGGGGCACCAAGGTCCAGGTTCGCGACCCCGACAACTGCCGGGCGCTGGACGTGCGCGTGTCGGCGGCCGACCGCGCGAGTCTGGACACCGCCCTGCGCGCGTCCGGCCTGGGCGCCTGGACCGGCGGACCCGAGGCCGACCTGAACGTCGCCGAACTGCGAGCCGCTGCCGCCCGCGGCCCGGTCGGAGCGGACTGGCCCCAACGCTGGGATGCGATGCTCGACTATGCCGCGACGAAGGACTGGCTGACCGCCGACGGCGAGCACGTGCGAGCCCACCTGGTCAACCTCGACTGAGCCGACACTCACCTACGTCCAAGACATCGCCGACGCGATGATGACTGCGCTCTCCCGCGGCGCTGACCTCGTGATCCCCGCGCGCAGCTCTACGCCGAACTAGGCCAAGCGCTGCCACCCGAACTCCCCCCGTGGGTCAAGGTGCGTTGACTGACAGCACACACAGATCCGCTCAGACCGCTAGAACGGCGGTGGGTCGCTGGTGGTGTCGTGGGGCAGGTCGGGTGGTCGTGATTGGTAGCTGTGTTTGGTGGGGCTGATCCAGGTCGTCGTGCCGTCGTCGTGGCGGTGCGGGGTCCAGCCGGCTTCGTGTTTGCCGATGTGGTGGCGTTCGCACAGCGGCCCCATGTTCTGGCTGCTGGTGGATCCGCCCTTGCTGTAAGGGACTCGGTGATCCAGGTCGCAGCGGCGGGCCGGTCGCTGGCAG
>DASXYE010000386.1:0-5923 GCA_036502695.1 Jatrophihabitantaceae bacterium | reverse complement strand
GCCCGGTCAGCACGCGACACTTGTCGTAGCCGGCGCCGCCCCACGCGTCGAACGAACCGCCCTGGAACTCCGGCGTGTACAGGGGTTTGCCGGCCGGGTGGTCGTAGGAGATGTCGGGCAGGCCGCTCCACTGGGTCGGGTTCGAGCAGTTGAAGCCCTGCGGGTACGAGTCGGGGCCGTCGATGTCCAGGGCGCCGACGCCGCTGTTGAACGTGCCGTTGTTGTTGCCGGTCAGCGGCACGGTGATTCCGTCGGCGCGAGCGCGGTCCTCGAGGTGCTTCATGTAGTCGCGGGCCTGATCCGAGCCGTCGTAGTACTCGTTCTCGATCTGGTCGAGGATGACGGTGCCGGTGCCGTTCGTGAGCTGGTGCCGCGCCAGGATCGTGTTGATGCGCGTCATCCACTCGTCGGCGGCCGCCAGGTAGCGGGGATCGTTCGAGCGGTCCCGTCCGGCCTGGGTACCCAGCCAGGCTGGAAATCCGCCGCCGTCCACCTCGGCGTTGATGTACGGGCCGGGCCGGGCGATCACATAGATGCCGACCGAAGCGGCGATGTCGAGCAGCTGGTCGACGTCGCGCACCCCGGTGAAGTCGTACACGCCCGGCGCCGGCGAGTGGTAGGCCCAGTCGAAGTAGATGGACGTGGCGTTGAAGCCGGACGCCTTCATCTTCTGCAGCACGTCGCGCCACAGGTCCGGGCTGGGCAACCGGTAGTAGTGGAACTCGCCGGACCAGATGTAGGTGCGCTTGCCATCGATCATCAGCGAGTAGTTGTCGTAGGTGATCGTGTGCGCCGCCTTGGGGGCAGCAGGCGGGGGAGGCGTAGCCGCGGACGGGGGCGCCGCGGCTACGAGCGCGGGAACGACGGCTGCTGCGGCCGCGAGCCCCGCGATCGCACGACGCAACCGCCGAGCGGTACGTGGCAGGGATGCGGATCCGGCCATCGTCCACCTCCGAATCGGCAGGCGAGCACACACAGCAACCAGTGTTGACTTTTGTTGGTATCGCCCTGCCTTGTTGGGTGATAGCGCGAACAACGCGCAGGCTGCACGCTAGCGGGGGCCTACTTCGCACGTCAACGCCCAGTTCCCAACAGAACTGCGCAATGACCGAACCCGGCCACGCGTCCGTGCGGCCCCGGACGAACTAATACTGGCTGCCGCGCCGGACATCCATGATCAACAGCCCGTCAGCGCGCGAAATCGCAAGCTGTATGGCTGTTGATCACCTACGCCCCCGCACGGGGTCGTCGCTCGGAACTCACTCGTCGCTCGCTCGCCGCTCACTCGCCACTCGGAGAAGACCACTCAGTCGCGGGAGTCCGAGCCGTACATCTCTTGATCAAGAGGGAAAAGTGGTCGCTATAGCAGCCACTTTTCCCTCTTGATCATGGAACGGCGACCTAACCCGGCCACGCCCTCAGCAGGCGCAGCGGATGGCCGACACCACGGTCGTGAGCGAGTCTGGGCGACCCGGCCGGGTGCCCTCGTCGGTGGCCACGGCGAACCCCTCCCGGACCCAGTACTCGAATCCGCCGAGCATCTCCCGCACCGGGTAGCCCAGCCGGGCGAACTCGACGGCGGCGCGGGTCGCCCCGTTGCAGCCCGGACCCCAGCAGTAGGTGACGACCGGCGTGCCCGCCGCGACGATGACCGCGGCGCGCTCGGCGATGGACGCGGTCGGCAGGTGGATCGCGCCCGGGATGCGGCCCTGCGCCCAGGCCGGTTCACCGCGCGAGTCGATCAGGACGAACCCGGGGTCGCCGCCGTCCAGGGCGGCCGCGACGTCCGAGACATCGGTTTCGAAGTCGAGCTTGGCTCGGAAATGCCGGTAGTGATCGAGAGCTGTCATGGTCTTGACGCTAGGCGGCGAATCCGCCGATGGGCAGGCGCTTTCCCCGGCAATATTGCAATCGAACCGGTGATTTCCCGGTACCGTCCGAGCATGACCCTCGATGCCACGGACTGGGCCCTGCTCGCCGAGCTACAACGCAACGGGCGAGCCAGCCTGAGCGAGCTGGCTCGCGCCGTGTCCATGTCGGCCAGCGCCGTCACCGAGCGGGTGCGCCGGCTCGAGGAGCGCGGCGTGCTGCGCGGGTACCGGGCCGAGGTCGACCTGGCGCTCGTCGGCTACCCGATCCTGGCCTTCGTCCGGCTGCGGTACCCGCACGGCAACTACAAGCCGCTGCACGACCTGGTGGCCAAGCGGGTCGAGATCCTCGAGGCCCACCACGTCACCGGCGACGACTGTTTCGTGCTCAAGGTGGCCGCCCGGTCGATGCCGCACCTGGAAGAGACGGTCGGCGCCATCTCCGGGCTGGGCGGGGTCAGCACGAGCATCGTCTACTCGACGACGTTCAGCGGCCGGGTGATCGAGCACTGAGTCACTTGGCGGGGCGCAGGGCGAACACCAGGCTGATCGTGCCGCCCATGGCGGTCACCGTGCGGACCCAGTTCCAGCCCATCCACGCCGAGTAGAACTGCGTCCAGGTCGCCGCCGCGCCGGAGCCGTGGGGGTCGACCTTCATCAGCTGCTCGTTGTGCGGGACGTGGTACATCATCGTCACCAGCAGGCTGACGAGGTAGAGCCCGGCGCCGACCAGCATCCAGATCGCGGCCGGGTTGTCGCGGTGCTGCAAGCCCCAGATCATCAGCAGCACCGACACGATGCCCGTGCCGAACAGCACCAGCATGAACAGCGGGCTGGCCGGCGCCGCCTTGTTGATGCCGTTGAACGCGCCGATCGCCGAGCTCGCCGGCGCCCGGCGCAGGCCCGGCATCACGAAGGTGGCGAAGGCGAAGTACACGCCGGCGACCACGCCGGCCCCGATGACCGCCGAGAGGGTCAGCCCGCGGGAGTAGTTGTCGATCATCGAGCCCGTCCTGGAACTGAGGGTTGTCGTCATGCCCTGAGCGTGCCGGCGGAAGGCGAGACGATCCATCGCTGGATCGCTCAAATCCATTCGTTTGCGTCTACACTCGCGGCATGGACGCGCTGGCTGGTTTCCTCAACGGGCCCCGGGCGCGCGGGGCGTTCCTGCTCCGCTCGGTGCTCGACCCGCCGTGGTCGCTGCGCATCCGCGACGAGGCACCGCTCACGGTCGCGGCCGTGGTGCGCGGCACCGCTTGGGTGGGCTACGACGGCGACGAGCCGGTCGAGCTGGGCCCGGGCGACATCGCGCTGCTGCGCGGCCCCGACCACTACACCGTCGCCGATTCGCCGAGCACCCCGCCGCAGGTCGTGATCCATCCCGGCCAGCTCTGCACGACGCTTGACGGCGTGAGCGTGGCCGAGTCGATGAGCCAGGGCGTGCGCACCTGGGGCAACAGCCCCGACGGCGCCGACGTCGTGCTGACCGGCACGTACCAGGACGACGGCGAGATCAGCCGTCGGCTGACCGATGCCCTGCCCCGACTGGTCGTGCTGCGCGCCGCCGAGTGGGACTGCCCGGTGATCCCGCTGCTCGCCGACGAGATCGGCAAGGACGACTTCGGGCAGGAGGCCGTGCTGGACCGGCTGCTCGACCTGCTCGTCGTCGCGGCCCTGCGCGCCTGGTTCGCCCGCCACGACGCCCCGGCCTGGTATCGCGCGCACACCGACCCGATCGTCGGCCACGCCCTGCGGCTGCTGCACAACAACCCGGCCCATCCGTGGACGGTGGCCACGCTGGCCAGCGAGGTCGGCGTCTCGCGGGCGGCGCTGGCCCGGCGGTTCACCGACCTGGTCGGCGAGCCGCCCATGGCGTTCCTGACCGGTTGGCGGCTGGCGCTGGCCGCCGACCTGCTGCTCGAACCGGGCGCCACCGTGGGCGCCGTCGCCCGCCGGGTCGGCTACACCAGCCCGTTCACGTTCAGCACGGCGTTCAAGCGCCGGTACGGCACCAGCCCGCAGGCGCACCGCCACGCCGCGGCCTGACGCGGCCCCCATCGCTGCCCGTTCGGACGTAGACGTCGCCTATCGGCATAGCGCACGCTCTGTGATCACTCGATCCCAAGGGGGCGGATTGCCATGAGCGACGAACACCAGGAACTACTCAACCACGACGCCGAGATGGTGCAGGGCTACGGCGAGATCGGGCTCGCCGCCGGGGCCGTCGGCAAGGCTGCGGGTACCGCCGCGGAGGTCCTCGAAGGCAGTGCCCTGCCCGGCACCGGCGTGACCGAGGCCGGCGCCGCGCTGCTCGACGGCGCGATGACCGCCGGCGAGATCGGCGCGGTCGACGTCGTCGCGGCCGGCGCGACCGGGGCGGCCGAGCTCGCGGTCGGCGCCGAAGCCACCGGGCTCATCGGCGCGGCCGCGGTCGCCGAAGGTGCCGCATTGGCCGGAGCGGCGGCCGCCGCCGCACCGATCGTCCTCGGAGCCGCCGCCATCGGCGCCGCGGCCTACGGCCTGGACTACCTCACCGACGGCGCCCTGTCCGAGGGCGCGGAGGCGGTCGGCGGCGCTATCGCCGACGGCGCGGTTGCCGCCGGAGGCGCGATCGCGGACGGCGCGGAGGCGGCCTACGACGCGGTCGGCGATGCGGCGGGCGGCGCCGTCGACTACGTCGAGGGAATGTTCGAGTAACCGCTAAGGCAGGTCGAACGGCGGCGGCACGTCGTCGTAGGTGTGCCCGCAGTCGCAGTCGGTGGCCTGCTCGGCGGGCAGGCGCTTGACCGTCTCGACGAGCAGGTCCCGCAGCCGGGGCAGGTTCGCCGCGAACTGCTCGAGCACCTCCGCGTGCGTGACGCCGGTGCCGGCCTCGACGCCGGCGTCCAGGTCGGTGACCAGGGCCAGGGTCGTGTAACACAGCGCCAGTTCCCGGGCCAGCCCCGCCTCGGGCATGGCCGTCATACCGATGATCGACCAGCCGTTGCGCTGGAACTCCAGCGACTCGGCGCGGGACGAGAACCGCGGGCCGTTGACCACCACGAGCGCTCCCCCGTCGGTCACCGGCGCGCCGGTACCGACCGCGGCGTCCCGCCCGTGCGGGCAGTACGGGTCGGCGAAGGCGGCATGGACGACGCCGGGCGTCGCACCGTCGAACAGGGTGTGCGCCCGGCCCTGCGTGCGGTCGACGAGCTGGTCCGGGACGACGAGGGTGCCCGGTCCCAGGTCGGCCCGCAGCGAGCCCACCGCCGACAGGGACACGACCTGCCGCACGCCCAGCGAGCGCAGCGCCCACAGGTTGGCCCGGTACGGGACGAGGTGCGGCGGGAACCGGTGGCCGGCGCCGTGTCGCGGGATGAACGCCACCCGCCGACCGGCCAGCTCGCCCACCGCCGGCGCCTCGCTGGGCTCGCCGTACGGGGTCGTCACCGGAACCGGCCGCGCGTCGTCGAGCAACGAGTAGAAGCCGGATCCGCCGATCACGCCGATGTCTGCCTGGGTGCTCACGACACTGCTCACACCGCTGACCGTAGCCGACCGGTCCGTGCCCGATACGTGCCACTTCTGCCCGGGGTGAACGTTTCGAGTTGCGCGTCGCTGTCGTCCGTAGATCATTGGTGCCGAACCGGAGCACGGGACCCCCGACCTGTGCTCCGGTTCTTCTCGTCACGACGGGGCCCGCACGATGCTCGGACGCCCTAGCATCGGGGCATGCAGCGCAAGCATTACGACGCCGAGCACACCGCGTTCGCCGACGCCGTCCGCACGTTCCTCGACAAGGAGGTCGTGCCGCACTACCTGGACTGGGAGCGCGACGGGCTCACGCCGCGCGAGGTGTTCGCCGCCGCCGGGCGGCAGGGCCTGCTGGGTATGGCGGTCCCGGAGCAGTACGGCGGTGGGGGCATCGACGACTTCCGGTTCAACCAGGTGATCGGCGAGCAGGTGTCCTACGCCGGGATCACCGGCACCGGCCTGGGCATCACCTTGCACAACGACATCTGCCTGCCGTACTTCCTCGCGTACTGCTCGGAGGAGCAACGGCAGCGCTGGCTGCC
>DASXYE010000385.1:0-2724 GCA_036502695.1 Jatrophihabitantaceae bacterium | reverse complement strand
CTGGCCGGGCCACGCCACGAGGTGGGTCTGCGGGCGGGTGTCGTCGGCGGCCAGCGCCGCCTCGGTCTCGGCCAGATCGCCGTCCAGCGCGTCGGCGAAGGCCGCGGCGATCCAGTCCGGATGGGCGGTGCGCACGGCCAGCCGGTGCAGCGCGGGCGCTCCGACGCTCACCCGGTCGCACCACTCGTCCCAGGCCGCCGCCGTGACCCGGCGCAGTACGGCGTTGACGAATCCGGACGCGCGTCCGTTGCCGGTGGCCCGGGCCAGATCCACCGTGGTGGCCACCGCGGCGTGCGCCGGGATGCGGGTGCGCAGCGCCTGGTAGGCGCCCAGGCGCAGCACGTCCAGCACCGGACCGTCCATAGTGGACAGTGGCCGGCTGGCGCACGCGGCCAGGATCTCGTCCAGGGTGCCCTGTGCGCGCAGCGTTCCGTAGCCGAGCTCGGTGGCCAGCGCGGCGTCGCGACCGGTCAGCCCGCGGTCGCGCAGCAGGGACGGCAGCAGCAGGTTGGCGTACGCGCCCTGCTCGGCCACGCCCCGCAACAGGTCGAAGGCCGCGCGCCGCGGCTGATCAGCCAAGGTGTTCGTCGGCATCCGGCCGTGCCCCCCGAGCCCAGTCGGCCGCCGGTGCCGGGCGTTTGCCAGGTGCCTGCACCTCGCCCAGCTCCACCGGCGTCGTCGCCGTACCTACCAGTACGGAATGCTTCGTCACCCGTAGCGCGCCCGGGGCCAGCGCGTCGTCCGAGTCGGACGAGTCGGACGACGCGAGCCGCACCGGCCCGAGCTTCAGCCGCTGGCCGCGGAACTCCGTCCACGGCCCGGGCGCCGGCGTGCACGCCCGGATCAGGCGATCGACGTGCGCGGCCGGCGCGGCCCAGTCGACCCGGGCGTCGTCCACGGTGAGCTTGGCCGCCACCGAGACGCCGTCGGCCAGCTGCGGATGGGCGGTCACCGACCCGTCGGCGATGCCGTCCATGGTGGCCAGCAGCAGGTCGGCCCCGCTGCGGGCGAGCCGGCCGAGCAGGTCGCCGGCCGTGTCGGTGGGGCGGATCGTCTCGGTGACGACGCCGTACACCGGGCCGGTGTCCAGGCCGGTCTCGATCTGGAACGTCGAGGCCCCGGTGATGTCGTCGCCGTGCAGGATCGCGTGCTGCACCGGGGCAGCGCCGCGCCAGGCCGGCAGCAGCGAGAAGTGCAAATTTACCCAGCCGTGCTGTGGAATCGCCAGCGCCGCGGCCGGGATCAGCGCGCCGTAGGCCACGACCGGGCAGCAGTCCGGACGCAGCTCGACGAGCTGATCCAGGAAGTCGGGATCGCTCGGCCGACGCGGCGTCAGCACCGGGATGCCGGCGTCAGCCGCCAGCTGCTCGACCGGCGAGGCGACCTCGTGCCGACCCCGTCCGGCCCGCGCGTGCGGGCGGGTGAGCACCGCGACGACCTCGTGCCGCTCGGACTTCAGCAACGCCTCGAGCGACGGCACCGCCGTACCCGGCGTTCCGGCAAAGACCAGCCGCATCAGAGAACCCGGCCCAGGGTCGGATGCGGGCTCACCTTGACGGTCGGCGGCGTCAGGCCGGACCATTCCGCCTCGCGGATAGCCTTCATCGCCGCCTTCTTCGTCTCGGCGTCGAGCCGGTCGACGAACAGCACGCCGTCGAGGTGATCGGTCTCGTGCTGCACGCAGCGGGCCAGCAACGCCGTGCCCTCGACGGTGATCGGATCGCCGTACTGGTTCTGCCCGTGGGCCACCACGTGCTCGCGGCGCCGGCAGTCGAACTTCAACCCGGGGATGGACAGGCACCCCTCCTCGCCGTCCTGATCCTCGTCCGACGGGAAGTGCAGCACCGGGTTGATCAGGTGACCGGACTGCTCGTCGTCCACGTGGTAGGTGAACACGCGCAGGCCCACCCCGATCTGTGGAGCGGCCAGCCCCACCCCGGGCGCGTCCAGCATCGTCTCGGTCAGGTCCGCAACGAGCGTGCGCAACTGCTTGTCGAAGTCGACGACCGGGTCGGCCGGCGTACGCAACACCGGGTCGCCGAACAAGCGGATTGTCTGAACGGTCACAGGCCGAGTCTACGGAGAGGCCTCGACCGGGCCGCGTCGAACTCGTTAGCATGTCTAACGAAAGAAGGTGCTGTCTTGTCTCATTCGGCCGCCCACGATCGCCGCGTCGCGCTCACCGTCACCACCGTCGGCATGTTGGCCGCCACGCTCAACATGTCGATCCTGCTGATCTCGCTGCCGGCGATCTTCGACGGCCTGGGCCTGGATCCCCTGGCGCCGGCCAACATCTCCTACCTGCTGTGGATGTTGATGGGCTACCTGCTCGTCACCGCCGTGCTGGTCGTGACGTTCGGACGCCTCGGCGACCAGTACGGCCGGGCCAAGCTGTTCAACCTCGGCTTCCTGATCTTCACGCTCGCCTCGGTGGCCTGTGCCCTCGTGCCCAGCAGCGGCTCGGCCGGCGCCCTCGAACTGATCGCGATGCGCATCGTCCAGGGCGTCGGCGGCGCGATGTTGACCGCCAACTCGACGGCGATCATCACCGACGCGTTCCCGGCCGACCGGCGCGGCTTCGCCCTGGGCGTGAACCAGGTGGCCGCGCTGGCCGGGTCGTTCGCCGGGCTGGTGATCGGCGGCGTGCTGTCCGAGTGGCACTGGCGGGCGGTGTTCTGGGTCAGCGTCCCGGTCGGTGTGTGGGGCACCTGGGTCGGCTACCGC
>DASXYE010000384.1:0-6800 GCA_036502695.1 Jatrophihabitantaceae bacterium | reverse complement strand
ACCCACCCGTATCGTCGGCCGTGCTGGACGGCGACAAACCCCAGACCGGCAGGTGCAACTGCTCGAGCGCGTACTTGATCTGCACCTGCACCGTGCGGGCGTCGGCCAGGCCGAGGCTGTGCCGGCCCCACGACGTCTCGGGCACGACCTCGTCGGCCATCAGCGCCTCGAACATCCCGCCGGCGAACGTCGGCACGAACGCCAGCGACGAGCCAGGGTACGTGTAGTGGCCTTCCCAGACCGGAAATGCCTGCCCGGACAGGGGATCCTTCTGCGTCACCCACGAGCCGGCCATCGGCCACTGGCCCTGCCAGGAGAAATCGGGGTCCGAGGTCGCGCAGTCGGCGAACGGCGCGGGCGGTGGCAACTCGCGCCAGCTGCGCCACCACACGTTGCCCGGCATCTCGTGCCGACCGAGACCGAGGTACGCGGAGATCCGCGGATCGCTGTAGAGCGCGCCGTTGTGGTAGTAGTGCGTCCAGTTGTCGCCCTGGTCGACGGGCAGCCCGACGTAGTAGCCGCCGAACATCTGCCCGGTCGGCTGGTTGCCGGCGATCGCGGGGTTGACGTTGCAGTGCGTTTCGGCGCGGGCGTCGTAGAAGCGGCCGAAGTCCATCGGCGCCAGCAGCCGATCGACCAGTCCGCGCAGCTCGGGCAGTGCCTGCCGCACGACGACCAGTCCGGAGGCGTACCAGCCGTTGTCGACGTTGGAGATGAAGTAGCAGTTGTCGAAGCTGGGCGTCGTTTCGGTGGTGCAGTCGATGTCGCCCGGGTTGCGCAGCACGTGCCCGCTCGTCGTGTCGTACCACTGGTAGAGGAAGCCGTGGTCGCGGGCCAGCCGGCCCACCTCGGTCAGCGTGGCCCGGATCTGGTCGCGCGCCGTAGGACGGCTGACCAGACCGAGGTCGTCGGCCGCCACCACCGCCCACAGGTACACGCCGATGTTGGCCGCCGAGGTGTAGCGACCGTACGTCGTCGGGGTCGGCGAACCGCCGGCGTAGGTCAGGTTGTCCAGGGGCAGGTGCGTCGTCGGATCTACAGCGTCGCTGTAGAACCGCCACGTGTCACGGGCGACCTGCCGTAGCTCGGTTCGCTGGGCGCCGGTCAGCCCGTGGTACCCGTCGACCGAATCGCCCGTGGCCCGGGCCGTCGCCGGAACCGCCATCGCGAGAACGGCCACCGCCGTGGCCGCCAGCGCCAACCCGAATCGCCTCATGTCGCACCTGCCCGTCACTCGGGAAAGGCCCCCGCGGCACAGGCATACCCCAAAACCGCCGCGCCGTGAACCTCGCCGTTAGAGCGACAGGTGCAGGCGCAGCACGTCGTCCAGTTCGGCGAGCACCGGCGGCGGCAGCGCCCCGAGCCGCTGACCGAGCCGCTCGACCGAGATCGAACGAACCTGCTCGGCCTGGGCCTTCGAATCCCGAGCCAGTCCCGTCTGCTCGGCCGGCAGCCGCGCCTGGAACGGATAGACGCGGTCGAGGTTCGACGTGACCGGCACGACCGTGACGACGCCCCGCCCCAAGCGGGCCGCGGTCGCGTTGGCTCCGTCATTGCTCACGACGACTGCGGGCCGCCGTTTCAACGCCTCCGAGCCGCGTACCGGATCGAGGTCAACGAGGTAGATCTCACCGCGGCGCATCAGGGCACGAGGCCGTCGCCGGTCGCCGGCTCCCAGTCCTCGGCGTCGCCGCTGCTGTGCCAGTCCCGCCAGGCGTCCTCGTACGCATCCCCGAGCCGCGACGCCCGCAGCAACCGGATCGCCTGGTGCACCACGGATGATCGCGAGCCGTGGTTCTCGGCCCGGGCGTACGCGTCGAGGAACTCGATGTCGTCCGCGGGCAGGCTCACACTCACCTTCATACCAGCGATGCTACCCGGGTAGGACCGAATTTACGACGGGGCGGGCGGGCAGGCCCGGGCCGCGGCGTCGCCGAGCAGGGCCAGATCGACCGGGTCCAGCAGCCACTGCCGGTACATGATCCGATCGGGCAGCCGTTCGACGCCGACCATCTCGACGCCGTCGTCCACGTGCAGCTCGAACTTCTCGCCGACGATGGTGAGCATCGGGAATACGGCGATCCGCCAGCCCGGGTCGAAGTCGGCGGCGACCGTGGTGGCCACCTCGTCGGCGGCGGCGATCGTGTAGTCGGCCAGGCCGGTCAGCGTCTGCCCGGCGACGCACGGCTTGCCGCCCAGCCACTGGAAGGGCTTGCGCTTGGTGACAGCGACCGAGTTCACCAGGTAGATGCCGGATCCGGCGACGACGAGGTGATCGATCTGTCCGGCCGAGCGCGGCAATCGCCGATCGTGCAGGATGCGCACCCCGACCCGGACGAGGCGGGCCAGCGCCTGGCCACTGCGCTGCTCGGCCCGAGCCTGGTCGCGCAGATCGCGCTGCTCCGGGCTCAACCGACCCGGATAGAGCGCACGCGACCGCTTGAGCGCCGCCATGGTCGACTGGCCCGCGGTGTTCTCCTCGCCGGGGAACAGGTCGGGCTGGTGCCGCGGCGTGGCCATGCCGTGCTGCGGGGCCGGCGGGCCGGCGTGCGGCGGCGTCTCGCGCTCGTCCATGTCGCCCATCATCGCTGCCGCCAGGTGTCTGGATGTAAGCCCCGCTCGTGCGCGGCCACGAGAGCGGATCGGGCCGGATCCCGGCTGTGCCACGGCGTTGCCGGCGCGGTGGTGGCTCGTTCCCGGACCTGCGCGAGGTGGGCCAGCAGCTCGGCGCCGGGCTTACCCTCGGTGGCCCGCCGCAGCCGCACGACGAACGGCGGCACCCCCGGCGCGACCACGGCGGCCTCGCGGTCACGCAGCTCGAGGTCCAGCTTGGACGGTGCCGCGCCGACGTAGACGAGCACATCGGCATCCCCGGTCTCCGGTGCCGACCAGATGAGCCGGGCCGGCCGAGTGGGCAAGGGCAGCGGGCCGTCGAACACGAACACCGTGTCGGGCGGGGCCAGGGCCACGATCTCGTCGGCGACGGCGGCGAGCAGCGGGGACACGGTCACCACCGAATCGTCCGCCCCGAGCAGGTAGATCGTGCCGTTCCGCGCGAGCAGCCCGGCGAGGTCCGTCGCCGGATGGCGGGTGCTGGGCAGCACGCGCTGGGCAATCTCCTTGTGCAGCAAGGCATCCATCGCCCGCTGCATCGTCGTGGTGGGCACCCCGGATCGCAGCGCGCCGTGCAGCAGGTCGGCCCAGTGCGGCTCGGCGTACGGGTGCTCGCGCAGGATCGTCTCGGGCACGTCGGTGGCCACCGGGTCGGCCACCCAGGTCAGCACGTGATCGATGGTGCGCCCGGTGAGCGCCGCCGCGTGCAGGTAGCACTGCAGCACCTTCGCCGCATGGTCGCGATCCTTGGCGGCGGTTGCCGTGCAGAACGCCTTGGCCCGCCGGGTGGCCACCGTCGAGTCGACGCAGCCGTGCAGCGGGTCCCAGGTCAGGGCGGGCAGTCCGGGCACGGCGCCGAACGGGTCGAGCACGGCCACCGGCTCGCCCCGCCGGGTCACGGTCAGCAGCATGTCGTCCGGCTTCGGCGCGGCGAGGACGAGCGGGCCCGGTGCGGCCAGAGCGGCGTGGGTCACCACGTCGAGCGTCTTGCCCGATGCCGCCGGACCGATCACGCCGACGGTCCGCTCGAACGGCAGCCAGACGTCGACGCCCTGGGCCCGCCCCAGCCGCCAGCCGATCGCGCCGGACTCGGCGTCCCGACGCCGCCAGAACCGGCGCGATCCACCGTGCGGCAGTTGCCGGTGGCCGAACACGGCGGCGATCTCGGCCTTCGGCGCGCGCTCGGACGAGGCCGCCACCGTGGCCGGGCGCACCACGTCGCCGGCCCAGCGCGCGAACCCGATCGCGGCGGCCAGCGCCGCGAGCTCGACCACCACGACGACCGTCCACAGCGCGGCCAGGCTCGGCAGCCGCCGGTCGTGCAGCCGCCCGGTCAGCAGGTGGCCCAACTCGCGGGCGCCGCCGGACACGTCGGCCGGCCACAGCCAGCCCCGGCCGAACAGCCACGCGGCCAGGCCGACCCCGATCAGGGCGCCCAGCGCGAGCACGAAGATCGTCAGCCCGACGCCGACCAGGGCCAGCTCGTTCGGACGCAACACGGGCGGCTGCTTCGCGCGACCCTTCCCGCCGCCGCCCTTCCCGCCCTTGGGCTTCTTGCGCGCCATCGCGCCCTACCGCGCTCGCAGGACGACCGCGGCCAGCAACCGGTCGACGGCCGGGCGCACCTTCGAGTCGGACAGCGGCTTGGCGCTGTACGGCACGCGCACCGTCTCGACGCCGAGCCCGGCGAGCTGGGCCTCGGCGGCGGCCGCGTCGGCATGCCACCGGCCCCGTCCACCGATGATCGCGACGACCGAGCGCGGCGCGACGTCCGCGGCCCCGATCGCCCGGTAGTACGTCAGCGCCTCGGCGATGCCCCACAGACCGACCCGGGTCGCGGACGCCACCCACACGACGACGCCATTCGGGTTGCGGATCAGGTCGCGGGTCGGCGCTCCGGCGATGTCGGCCACGGTGTCGACGAACGTCAGCCGGGCCAGCTTGGCCATCCGGTCGACGGCGGTGAGCAGCGCCGGCGGCTCGGCCAGCACGCCGCGAGCCGGTGGCGGGCCGGTCAGCGTCGGCACGCCGTCGACGGTGGTGAGCAGCCGGGGCATCACCTCGCGGGGCGGCGGCCACGGCATCGCCGCCAGGTCGACCGCGCTGTAGTCAGCGGGGTGGTCGGCCGCGGCGGTCAGCGCGCCCGACATGGGGACGGCATCGACAGCGACCGGGTCCTCGCCCCGGATCCGGCGAAACGTCGCGGCCAGCGCCCGGGTGATCGTCGTACGACCCAGGCCGCCCTGCCAGCCGACGACCGGCACGATCACCCCGCGCCGCAGCGGCTGGCGTACCAGTTCGATCAGGGCGTGGCCGTCGGCGGGCAGCGGCACCACCGGATGACTGCCCTGGACCGCGTGCAGCGGGTCCGCCGCCGGGCCGGCCGAGACGACGCTGAACGGGGCCGCGGCCTTCGCGACAGGTACCGGCCGGGCACCGTGCTCGGGGCTGGGGCCGGTGCCCGCGTGCTGATCCTCGGTCGTCATGGTCAAGAGCCTGCTCCTACCGTGGCCGGGGCTTGCAGCTGCTTGTCGATCAGGGTGCTCATCTGCCGTCCGGCATCGGCGATCTGCCGGTAGTCGTCGACCAGCGCCGAGTCGGTCTGCATGATCGGCCATTCGGCGCCGTTCGCGTCGATGACGTGGTCGACGACCAGGTGGTGGCTGACGCCCTTGCGGTCGACGATGCGCCAGATCGCCGAGCCCTGGTCGAGTGCGGTGAGCATGTCGACGACCGTGGACGTCAGGCTCAGCATGCGGCCGGCCGTCTGCGCCTCGATCGCGGACTGCCGGTGCAGCACGTGCACGTCGATGTCCTTGAGCATGCCCTCGGCGATGGAGTCCAGGCGCGGGTCACCGGTCTGCCAGTCGGACGGCCGGTGCGCGATCATCAGCGGGATGCCGCCGACCAGGTCGCGCACCACCTTGATCCGGTTGGCCAGCCGGCCGACCAGCCCGTAGAAGCGCATGTAGCGCCACACCTCGTCGTAGCAGATCGTCCACACCGCCGGGTCGAACTGCACGCCGAGCTCGATGGCCGCCTGGGTGCACGTCACGACCAGGGCCAGCGACGCGTCGTCCAGCTGCAACCGGGACAGGTCGACGACGACGGCGGGGCGGCTGGTGTCGATGGTGGCGTCGGTGTCGACATCGAGCACGCCGGCGAAGACTCCCCTTACCAGCAGGCGCATCGTCAACGCCAGGTCGTACGTCTCGTCGACGAACCGCTGCACGTTCGGGATGAGCTCGCGGGTCAGCACGTCACGCGGCGGGTCGAGCAGCCAGGTGCAGATCTCGCCGAGAGTGGGCTGCTTCCATCGATCGACGTCGCCGTCGTCGCGCACGGCCGAGCGCAATGCGAGATCCAGCGCCGTCTTCTCGGACGGGCTGAGCTCGCGCTGCAGCGCCGCCTTGGCCAGCGACGACAGCGTGGTCGAGCGGTGGTTGGCGATCGTCTCGGCCCAGAACCCCTCGTGGATGTCGTGCGGCCGGGCCGGCGTGGCCAGCGGCGAGAACCGCATCGGGCTGCCCGGGCCGAGCACGATCGGCTCGCCGCCGGCGGCGCGACACAGCCGCACGTACTCGCCGCGGATGTCGCCCGGCACCGCCCACTTGCGGCCGAACGGCATGCCCCGCCACAGGATCGACTTGGCGCCCATCGACTTGCCCGAGCCGATCACGCCGTAGATCACCATCGCCGGGTTGGACACGATGCCCTGCGCGTAGGCCACCTGCCCGTCCCAGCCCCACGCGCTGCCGGACAGACGGTTGACGCCGTGGTACTGGCCGAAGTAGGGCAGCCCGCTGCCGGCGACGAACGGGTACGTGCCGGCGAGCTGGTCGGTCGTCTCGTCCAGCGAGGGCCGCTTCTCGCGCAGCCAGACGACGCCGGCCTGCGGTCCGGACGGCCCGTAGCCGACGAACCGGGTGCCCTTGGTCAGGTCGGCCAGCGTGCGGACCGACTCGCGGCGCAGCTTGCGCTGATTGCGGCGCAGCGTCTTGTCGTCGTCGGATTCCCAGTCCGGATGCGCCTCCGGCTCCTGCTCCTGTCGCTTACTCATGACGGCGCCGCCCGTCGGATCCGGCCGAGTTGTCCGCGCTTGGCGGTGCCCCAGCATCCCGAGCCGCGGACAACTCTCCGTGGGCGACAACCACCCCGAAGTTGTCCGCGCTTCGACGCGTCATAGC
>DASXYE010000383.1:0-10015 GCA_036502695.1 Jatrophihabitantaceae bacterium | reverse complement strand
CGTCGAGCTGGGCTGGTCGCGCAGCCAGCCGGCGACCAGCGTCGTCTTGCCGTAGCCCTGGATTCCGCGCACCACGACGAGCGGCGTCGGCCGGTCGAGGTAGCTGTGGGCACGTTCCAGCGGGAGCGCCACCGAAGGGATTCGGATGAGCTCGCGGTGCTGAGTTCTGTTCACTCCACCTGCCCGGTGGTGATCACATCAGCGCCCGGATCATCCCGCCACTCGAAAACTTTACGAAAAGGATTAATTGGGGGACTAAGTCCGAGCCGGCACCGGATCTTTGCGGATGGCGGGCCTTTGAACTCCTGGGCGGGAGTCTGCACGCCGCCGTGCGTCAGCGGACGTGACCGGGCTGACCCGCCGTTTCGTACGTGACCCCAGGAGTGATCTTGTCTTTCCCTAACCGCTTGCCCAGGCTACGCAGAATTACAGCTGTGCTGTGTACATCGACGTTGATCGGCGCGCTGGCCGTCGTAGCTCCGACGGTGCTCGGTGCCCAGCGAGCTGATGCCGCGCCGGGCAATCCCGGTACGCCGTCTAATCCAGCCACGCTGTACACCGAGCCGTTCGAGAACGGGCTGGGTACCAACCAGGTGCTGCTCAGCAACTACACCGGTGCCGCCCCGACGAACGAGGCGTACACGGCCGACCAGCCCTGGCTGGTCGGCTGCAACGGCGAGATCGTCGAGTTCAACACGCCCTACACCGATCTCGGCAACTGCCGGGGCACCGCCGACACGTCGCACACCCGCCAGCTCGCGTACGCGCTGGGCGTGCACGGCGGCGCGAGTGATCCGGCGACGAACCATGCGGTGACCGCCTATACCGACGGCAACCCGGGCGCGAACGCAGTCGAGTTCGCGACCAAGCAGCCGATCTCACTCCCCGACGCGAACGGCCGGTTCGTGACGTTCAGCGTCGACGGGGCGGCCCAGAACTGCCCGGTGTCCGCACCGTCGTACCAGTTCGCCCTGATCAGTGGCAGCACGACCACCCCCGTCGGCGGCGCGATCAACCCGTGCGCGTCGGGCACTGCGGTCAACGTGCCCGCCATCGGGACCGAGCCGGCGGGCCCTGTCAACGCCGGTACCTACGCGTCCAACGGGTCGGTGCTGCTGTCCGGCTCGTCGGTCGGGATCCGGATGACCAACGGCAACGGCTCCGGCCAGGGCAACGACGCCGCCTTCGACAACATCCAGATCCTGGACGCGACCCCGCAGCTGGACAAGGCATTCAGCCCGATCACGATCGAGGCCGGCGATTCCTCGACGCTGACCTTCACGGTCACGAACACGTCCGAGCTGGCCGCCAAGAACGCCTGGTCGTTCACCGACAGCCTGCCCAGCGGCCTGACCGTGGCCAGCCCGAACGGCGTCGACGGCAGCTGCCCCGGTCGGACCGTCACCGCGGCCGCCGGCGGCACGTCGATCAAGGTGTCCGGCAACCTCGGCGCCGGGATGGCGTCGTGCACGGTCTCGGTGCACGTCACCGGCACAGCCGCCGGCAGCTACACCAACGGTCCGGACAACGTCACCACGACGGGGCTGAACCCGCCCGGTGGGTCGACGCTGACGGTGACCACCCCGCCGGCCTGGACCTGCGACGCGTTCGGGTACCTGTTCCAGACGCCGAACGCGACCACCCACCAGATCTACCGGGTGGATCTGGTTTCCGGGGCGGCCACCCAGATCGACACCACCGCCGACAGCGTCAACGCGGTGGGCTACAACACCCTGGACAACTACTTCTACGGCTGGGACGGCGAGACGGCCACCCTGGTGCAGATCGCCGCCGACGGCCACCTGACCAGCCTCGGTGTGCCGAGCGGCATTCCGGCGGGCACGGGATTCAACGTCGGTGACTTCGACAGCTCGGGGCACCTGTGGCTGACGACCAGCGCGGCGTCGACCCCGTGGTACGAGGTCGACCTGGCGCCGGGCTCGTCGACCTACGGGCAGGTCATCGATCACGGCACGATCAACGCACCGGCCGGAGCGAGCGGCCTGCCGGCCGACTGGACCTTCGTCAACGGCGTGCTCTACGGCGGCGTCCCGGCGACCGGCGGTACCGGCCCGGCCCGGCTGATCGGCTTCGATACGACCAGCCACACGGTGAGCAACCTGGGCCCGCTGCCCGGCACGACCAGCGCTACCGCGGGATTCGGCGCCGACTACGCCGATGCGGCCGGCAACGTGTACCTGTCGGACAACAACTCCGGAAACATCTACCGGGTCAAGCCCACGACGCGCGCGACGATCCTGCTCTCGCACGGGCCGCCCTCGGGCGGTAATGACGGTGCCCGCTGCGCCAGCGCGCCGATCCCGACCATCACGGTCGTCAAGCAGGTGCAAGGCCGCATCCAGCCCGACGACCAGTTCACCGTCGGACTGAACGGCCCGGGCGGGGCCACCCTGACGTCGGCCACCACATCCGGCACCGACACGTCGGCGACCACCGACGACTGGCCGGTCCAGGCGAATGCGACCTACACCGTCACCGACGCCATGGCGGCCGGTTCGCCGGATGCGCTGAGCGCCTACGTGCCGACCGTCGCCTGCGTCGATACGGCCACCGGCGCGCCGGTGACCACGGGCGGCAATAGTCCACAGTGGACGGTGCAGTCGACCGACGCCGACCCGATCACCTGCACGGTGACCAACACGCCGGCCACCCCGTCGTACACGGTGACCAAGACGGCGTCCGCGGCGGTGGCCCATCCGGGCGACACGGTGACCTACACCGTGACCGTCACGAACACCGGCCCGGTGCCCTACACCGCCGCCAACCCGGCGTCGTTCAGCGATGACCTGACCAAGGTGCTCGACGACGCGGCCTACGACAACGACGTGACCGGCGGGGCGACCTACTCGGCGCCGACGTTGTCGTGGAGCGGTCCGCTGGCCGTCGGGTCCGCGGCGACCGTGACCTACTCGGTGACGGTGAACCAGCCCGACGCCGGCGATCACGACCTGGCCAACACGGCGACGCCGACCGCCCCAGGTGGTGGCTGCGCGGACGGGTCCGCCCCACCGTGCGCCCCGACCGACGTGGCCGTGCAGTCGTACTCGGTGACCAAGGCGGCCGACAAGACCGCTGCTGCGGCCGGCGGCACCATCACGTACACCGTGACGGTGACCAACACCGGCAAGGGCGCTTACACCGCAGCCGATCCGGCGTCGTTCAGCGACGACCTGAGCAAGGTGCTGGACGACGCGACGTACAACAATGACGTGACCGGCGGGGCGACCTACTCGGCGCCGACCTTGTCCTGGTCCGGCCCGCTGGCGGTGGGCGCCACGGTGGCGGTGACCTACTCCGTCACGGTCGACAACCCTGATGCCGGCGACGGTGACCTGGCCAACGCCGCCAGCCCGACCGGGCCGGGTGGTGGGTGCGCGGACGGTTCGGCGCCGCCGTGCGCCCCGACCGACGTCAAGGTCCAGTCGTACACGGTCGCCAAGGTCGCGTCGTCGACGAACGCCGTGCCCGGTCAGACGATCACGTACACGGTGACGGTGACCAACACCGGCCACGCCGACTACACCACGGCCGCGCCGGCGTCGTTCAGCGACGACCTGAGCAAGGTGCTGGACGACGCGACGTACAACAACGACGCGACCAACGGGGCGACGCTGACCGGCCACACCCTGACGTGGTCCGGGCCGCTGGGGGTCGGGGCGACGGCCGTCGTGACGTACTCGATCACGGTGAACGACCCCGACACCGGCGACCGGAAGCTCGCCAACGCCGCCGACCCGACCGGGCCGGGTGGTACCTGTGCGGACGGCTCGGCGGCGCCCTGCCCGGACACGGTCGTGCCGGTGCGCTCGTACACGGTGGTCAAGAAGGCCTCGTCGGCCACCGTCCGTCCCGGTGACAAGGTGACCTACACGGTGACGGTGACCAACACGGGCACCGGCGCGTACACCGCCGATGACCCGGCGTCGTTCAGCGACGACCTGAGCAAGGTGCTCGACGACGCGACCTACGACAAGGACGCGACGGGCGGGGCCACGGTGTCGGGGCACACCCTGTCGTGGTCCGGGGCGTTGGCCGTCGGGCAGACCGTCACCGTCAAGTACTCGGTGACCGTCAAGGATCCCGACCGGGGCGACGGCAAGCTGCGCAACGTGGTCACCACGCCGCCCGGTAACGGCGGGGCCAACCCGGGCAGCTGCCCCGCTGGTACAAGCAACCCCGATTGCTCGACGGACACCGGCGTCCAGCGTCCGGCTCCGCCCGTCGTCAGTGGTGGTAGTGGGGCACTGCCCAACACCGGTAGTGACACCGAGCTGCTGCTGGTGGCGGCCGGGCTGCTGCTCGGCGTCGGTGGCCTGCTCGCCCTGACGCGCAGGCGCCGCGAGCAGCGCGACTGATCCATCCCGCCCCGCACGTCCTGTCCCCGGTCGCCCACGCCGGGGGCAGGACGTGCATCTGTTTCAGGCCGGGTCGGCGAGCCAGTCGGCGATGGCCGGCCCGAGCGTCTCGTCGGACTGCTCGTGCAGCCGGGCGACCCCGGTTCGGCGGGCCGTCCCGTTCGCGCGGCGGCGCACGGTCACGACGCCCGTGCCGATCGCGTAGGCACCGGTCTCGGCCAGGTTGGCGACCCAGCGCTCGTGCTGCGGATCATCCCGGTCCACCCAGAGGTCCACGTAGGACGGCAGGTCGACGGCGGCGCGCTCGATGACCAGGCAGTCCGCGCGACCCGCGGCATCGACGATCGGCTGCATCGGGTCGGACCCGTCGACGTAAGGCCAGTTGCCGAGGAACTGCCCGGCACCGCCCGGCGGCAGTGCTGCGGCGACGTCGCCCGCCAGCCGGACAGCCAGGTCGGGCGTCCCGTCGCGAAACACCGCCTGGTCGTCGGGCGTGCCCAGTACGAACGGCGGATTGGCGACGATCAGATCGACTACCAGGCTGCCGATCGGATCCAGGAAGCTGCCCTGGCGCAGATCCCAGGTCCGGCCGTTGAGGGTGGCGGTCAGCTCGGCGAAGGCCAGCGCCCGCGGGTTCAGGTCGGTGGCGACGACGGTGTCGGCGATCGTCGACAGGTGCAGGGCAACGACGCCGCATCCGGTGCCGATGTCCGCGGCGGTCCCGGCCCGAGTCACGGCCAGCGCGTCGATCAGCGTCCGGGAGGCGTTGCCCGGGCCCGGCACGTGCGCGGGGCCGGCCGTCCACGGCAGGTCGCACGCCACCCAGACGCGCTCACCCGACGGCAGCATCGCGTTGTCTATGCAGGCCGTCGCGCGCAGGAACCGCTCGCCGTCGACGTCGAAGCCGTCGAAGAAGCCGGCGTCGATACCCGCCTCGATCGTGTCGGGGCGCAGCGGCAGGTCGGCGGCTCGGATCGGTTCGCCCCGGGTAAGTAGCTGCCACAAGATGAGTACCGGATGGGTCGCGCGGCGCAGGTCGGCCCCGAGCAGCCGGCCCAGGGCCTGCCGCCGGACGGCCGAACCGTCCGAATCGGCCGAGCCCCACGCGGTCAGGCGGTCGAGCGGCCGCATCGGGTGAGTGATCAGGCGGCCGGGGTGAACGAGTCCAGCAGTTGCTGGGCTTCGGCGAGCTCGGCGGCGGTGGGCTCGCCCGTGTCGGCGGCCACGTCGGTCGCGGCGGCGATGATGCGCTCGGTGACGGTCTGCGCCTGCCGGGCAACCTCGCCCGCGGCCGGGTTGGACGGGGCCGAGCGGTAGTAGACGCTGGAGCTGTCGCGCCGGCGGGCGTCGCCGAGCCGCATACCGGCCCGGATCACCGCGGTTACCGGCTCGCCGGCCAGCACGCGCTCCCGCAACGCCCAGACCTCGCCGGGACTCAGCGCCGCCCAGACGCCGTGCAGGACGTCCGTGGACAACGCGAAGATCAAGCAGGATCGGCGGGCCGGACAGCCCGCGCAGATGTCGATGACCGGTGGCGGGATGTGGCTGTGCGCCTCGGGGAACCAGAAGTCGCCGCCCACCTGGGCGCACGCGGCGTCGTAGTGCCACGACGGCGGGTTGGTGGACGTCGCTGAGCTGGCTGTTTCAGCTGTAGCGGGACTTCCCAACTCCAACACCTCCCTCCTTCCCTGGTTGTGCAGGTTAGCGATCTACGCGGCATCTTGGCAGCCCTCACTGTACGAAACACCCACGCAGCTCCGTAGCGGAACGTATGGCTATGATTACACGATGCGTCCGGGAACTACGGACGGCTGATTGACAGCGACGTATCTGGACGGGTCGAATCAGACAATGACCGCCACTCTCGTTCGCGACCTGGTTCGCGACCTTGGGGCAGAGTCGGCGAGCCTGGACGCGATGGTGACACCGCTACCCCCGGAGAAGTGGGCGATCCCCACTCCCGCGGTCGGTTGGACCATCGCCCATCAGATCGCTCACCTGGCCTGGACCGACCGGCTCGTACTCATGTCGGCAACCGACGAGGAGGCGTTTCGGGCCCAGCTGGCCGAAGCCCTCCAGGATCCGGCCGGCTACGTCGAGAGCGGCGCCGAGGAGTTGGCGACCGAGGAGCCGGGCAAGCTGCTCGTCCGGTGGCGCGACGGCCTGGTGCAGCTGGCCGAGGCGATCGCGCACCTGCCGGGTGGTACCCACCTGGCGTGGTTCGGTCCGGGGATGAGCGCCGCCTCGATGGCCAGCGCCCGGATCATGGAAACGTGGGCGCACGGCCAGGACGTGGCCGACGCACTGGGCGTGACCCGCGAACCCACCCCGCGGCTGCGGCACGTCGCGCACATCGCGGTGGCGGCCCGCGGCTACGCGTTCGCCATGAACGAGCTGCAGCCGCCGGAGGTCCCGATCCGGGTCGAGCTGGTGGCCCCGGGTGGCGCGACGTGGACGTGGGGGCCGGCCGATGCACCCGAGCGGGTCACCGGCCCGGCGCTGGACTTCTGCTTGCTGGCCACCCAGCGGCGGCATCGCGACGACGTCGCGGTGACGGCCAAGGGGCCGAACGCGGATCGCTGGCTGGACATCGCGCAGGCGTTCGCCGGACCGCCCGGTCCCGGCCGGCAGCCCGGCCAGTTCCGCCCGGCGACGGCGCGGCGTTAGCTCAACGTGTGGTTATTTGTGCCAATGGCACAAGTGCCCGAGCGGCTGCACTGGCGGGCATCGCGGTAGGCGCATAGGTTATCGCCGCAGAACTACCCGTGCCCGGCGGTTGTGACGGGTCAACCGGACTCGGTCGTGACGGGGCGCCCATCCATTCCAATGTGGGGGTTTGCAGATGGAAAAACGGACCGCCGTCCGGGTCGCAACCTCGGCCATGGCGGTTACGGCACTTGCCGTGGGGTGTCTGGCCGCTGCGCCAGGCGCCGAAGCCAAGACACCGCGCAAGGCCGTACCGAACAGCAAGCCGACCTGGCTGGCTCGAGCCAGCCACCTCGGCGCCGCCTCGACAGCGGCGCCGGTTCACCTGCGCGTGTACCTCGCGCCAAACGGTGGTCTGGATGCGGTGAAGGCCGCAGTACGCGCGGTATCCACGCCGTCCAGCCCCGAATACCGTCAGTTCCTCAGCTCGGCTGAGTATCAGGCCCGGTTCGCGCCGACGTCGACCGCGGTCGGCAACGTGCGGACCTGGCTGGCCGGGTCCGGGCTCACGGTGACCGGGGTCGAGGCGCACAACCGCTACGTCACCGTCTCGGGCAGTGCCGCCGCCGCGCAGAAGGCGTTCGGCGTCTCGCTGCAGCGCTACCAGCACGACGGCCAGTCGGTGATCGCCCCGTCCGGCGCGGCCACCGTGCCGAGCAGCATCGCCGGGTCGGTGCTCTCCGTCTCCGGCCTGGATTCCACCGTCCACAAGGTCGCGCACACCGCCAAGAAGGATGCGCCGCCGCCGGCCGGATTCGTCAACGCCCGGCCCTGCTCGCTCAGCTACGGGCAGGTCCAGGCCAAGTACCAGGCCGACTTCCACACCCCGCTGCCCAAGTACCAGGGCAACGTGCTGGCGTACGCCCCGTGCGGGTACACCGGCCCGCAGTTCCGCGCTGCCTACGAAGGTGACACGGACCTGGACGGCACCGGCGTGACCGTCGCCATCACCGACGCCTACGCGGCGCCGACCATCGCCAAGGACGCCAAGACCTACGCGACCAACCACGGCGACGCCGGCTACGCCAAGGGCCAGTTCACCCAGTCGGTGCCGGCCAAGTACACCCACCAGGCCGACTGCGACCCGTCGGGCTGGTACGGCGAGGAGACCCTGGACGTCGAGGCCGTGCACGCCATGGCCGGCGGCGCGAACATCAAGTACTACGCGTCGGCCAGCTGCTACGACGCCGACTTCCTGGACACCCTGGCCAAGGTCGTCGACGACAACCAGGCCCAGCTCGTCTCGAACTCGTGGAGTGACGTCGAGGCGAACGAGTCCGTCGACACCATCGCCGCCTACGAGCAGATCTTCCTGCAGGGGGCCCTGCAGGGCGTCAGCTTCCTGTTCTCGTCGGGCGACAACGGCGACAACCTGGCCAGCACCGGCCTCAAGCAGGTGGACTACCCGGCTTCTGACCCGTACGTGACCGCCGTCGGTGGCACGTCCGCGTCGATCGGCACCAACGGCGCGCTGAAGGAGACCGGTTGGGGCACCCAGAAGTACTCGTTGTCCGCGGACGGCAAGTCGTGGACGCCGGTCGGCTTCCTGTACGGCGCGGGCGGCGGCTACTCGGCGCTGTTCAACCAGCCCGACTACCAGGCTGGTGTCGTTCCGGGCTCCGCCCCGGCCGGGCGGGCCGTTCCGGACGTGGGCCTGGACGCCGATCCGACCACCGGCATGCTGGTCGGTGAGACGCAGACCTTCCCGAACGGCGTGCGCTACGGCGAGTACCGCATCGGCGGCACCAGCCTCGCGTCCCCGCTGTTCGCCGGCATGACTGCGCTCACGCTGCAGAACGCGGGTGGCGGCATCGGGCTGCTGAACCCGACGATCTACTCGCAGGCCGGCTCGGGCACGTTCACTGACGTCAAGCCGGCGGGGCTGAAGGACCTGGGCAACGTGCGGCCGGATTACGCCAACGGCGTCGACGCCTCGGGCGGCATCCTCTACAGCGTCCGCACCTTCAACCAGGACAGCACCCTCAAGGTCACGAAGGGCTGGGACGACGTCACCGGCGTCGGCTCGCCGAACAACGGCTGGTTGACCAGCGTCAATCCGCTGAGCTGACAACAAATCAAGCGGGGCGTACTCGGCGATCGGCCGGGTGCGCCCCGCTTGTTCGTGAGATGCGCGTAGCCTGCCTGGGTGCTCGCGCGCGACTTCGCAGCTGTCCTGGAGGCAGCAGCGGGCGGTGACGAGACGGCATTTGCGAAGTTGTGGCGAGACGTCCACCCGGCCCTGCTGCGGTACCTGCGGGTGGTCACCAAGGACCAGACCCTGGCCGAGGACGTCGCCGCCGACGTCTGGGTCGACGTCGCCCGCCGCCTGGATGCCTTCGTCGGTGACGAGTCGGCGTTTCGCGGCTGGCTGTTCACCCTGGCCCGCCGCCGGGCCATCGACGCGTGGCGGCAGGCCCAGCGGGCCCCCGTCCACCTCACCGGCGACGACGCCGACCTGGACCGCCCGGGCGAGCACGACACCGCCGGATCCGCCCTCGAGCGGATGGGCACCCAACGCGCGCTGGCCTTGCTGGCCACCCTGCCCCGCGAGCAGGCCGAGGTGATCGCCCTGCGGGTCATCGCCGGGCTGGACGTCAAGGAGGTCGCCCACCTGCTCGGCAAGCGCCCCGGGGCGGTTCGAGTGGCGGCCCATCGCGGTCTCCGCACCCTCGCCGCCCGCTTCACCTCAGAACCCCGCCCAACGGCTCCGCGCCCCTGACGACGCGATGAGCGCTCGCGCCTGCAGCGGAACGCGACCGAGCTAACTCAGCCGAGAACGCGATGAGCGCTCGCGCGAAGAACCCCGCCGCCGCGACGCGGCCCCCGACGAATTCGCGAAAGGCGGGATGAGTCTGTAACGCTTTTGCGTGCCTCAACGGTTCTCCTGTTGAGATGGTCAGAAGCCCCGAGCCGCCCAGCGAGCACCCGTCCTT
>DASXYE010000382.1:0-8932 GCA_036502695.1 Jatrophihabitantaceae bacterium | reverse complement strand
CCGAGAGGCGACGATCAGTGATCCCGACCGCTCCGGGCCCAGCAAAGTTGTCCGCGCCTCGACGCGTCCCAACCCGTCCAAGCGCGGACAACTTGCCAGGAACGTGGAACTCATCGCGCCGGCTCCGGAGTTGTGACGTCGAGGACGATCTGTTCGAGGGTGCGCCGCTCGGGCGCGAGCTCGGTGACGCGCAGCCCGCGGCCGACGAGCAGCGCGTTCAGGCTGGCCGGGTCGCTGCCCTTCACCACCAGCCGATCGCCCTCGCGCAGCTCGACCCGCCCGTCGAGCAGCGCCACCGCCGACGCCGCGTCCGGCGTATGCACGACGGTGCGCCCGGTCGGCTGGCGCAGCGCGTCCAGGTCGTCCTGCAGGACGAGCCGACCCCGGTCCAGCACGCCGACCCGGGTGCACATCAGCTCGATCTCGGCCAGCAGGTGGCTGGACAGGAAGATCGTCGTTCCGGCTGCGTGCAGTTGCAGGAGCAGCTCGCGGATCTCACGAATCCCTTGCGGATCAAGGCCGTTCGTCGGTTCGTCGAGGACGAGTAGCTCGGCCTCGGCGAGCAGCGCCGCCGCCAGGCCCAGCCGCTGCCGCATGCCGAGCGAGTACGCCTTGACCGGACGCCGGCCCACGTCGCCCAACCCGACGGTGTGCAACGCCTGATCGACCCGGGCCCCACGGGTGCGCCGCGGCCGCCGCGGGGAAGCGGGCCCCGCCGCGTCGTACAGCAGCAGGTTGGCCCGCCCGGACAGGTGCCCGTACGCGGCCGGCCCCTCGACGAGCGCACCGACCCGGGGCAGCACCCGTCGGGCCGACTTCGGCATCGACTCGTCCAGCACCGCGATGTCGCCGGACGTGGCCAGCACCAGGCCGAGCAGCATCCGCACCGTGGTGGTCTTGCCCGAACCGTTCGCGCCCAGGAAGCCGTAGACGTCGCCACGGCGCACGTCCAGGTCGACACCGTCGACCGCCAGCACCGAACCGAACCGTTTCGTCAGCCCCCGAGTGGTGATCATCGAGCCCCGCCGCTGAGCTGCTTGGCCGCCTGACTGAGCCGGTCGTAGACGACCGTGCCGATGAGCAGCCAGGAATCGGTGGCCAACAGGTTGAGCGGTCCGATCGTCAAGGCCAGGCCGCCGTCCTTCTTCACGGCGGTGCCCTCCAGTTGGCGCTGCAACGAGTACGCCACCCGGCCGAACAACGGCACCGCGACGAGTTCGGTCACCCCGCGGCCGTACACGCCGATCGCACCGAGGGTCGGCAGCGACGGGTTGCGGGTGAGCCCGGCGAGGGCCGGCGGCGGCTGCGTGCCGCTGAGCTGGTCGATCTCGGCGCCCAGATCGGGCTGGTCGAGGGTCTGGACGTGGGCCGAGTCCGGCGGGGTGAACGCCGTGTCGTGCGCCGACGGTTGGTGCGTCGAGAAGTCGAGGAACCGGCTGGACATGACCGTCGTGCCGCCGCCGTAGACGTCCACCCGCAGCGCCAGTCCGGTGCTTTCATCGGCCCAGACGTCGACCCGCTCGATCGTCGAGCCGGGCTCGGCCGGGGTGAGGCGCAGGCCCGGGACGCTGCGCCCGGCGATGCGCTTGGCCGGCAGCCGGCGCACCTGGTCGGGCTGCGCCTCGCTGAGCAGCCGCTGGGCCAGGTTCGTGGGCACGACGTCGCCCGAGTCCGGCAGGCGGACGTCCGGCGGGACCGCCCCGCCCGTCCAGGTGGCTCGGTTGTTCTCGTAGTCCCAGGTCCAGGTGCCCGTCGGGCCGGCGTGCACGTCCGACTCGCCGGCCAGCGTGATCGTGTCGACCCGCCAGTCGGTGCGACCGCGGTACCAGACCCGCAGCTGGGTGGTCTGCCCGAACAGGTCGGCCACGCTGCTGAACTGCCGGGTGACCGGCAACGACAGGCCACCCGTCGACTCGGCGTATCCCGAGTAGGGCACGTTCTTCGAGTGCTGGATGCGGGCGAGCAGGTCGGCGGCGGTGATCTTGCTCGACGTGGCCGGCAGGGCCGCGATGGTGGCCGGCAGGGCGATCAGCACGGCAACTCCTGCGGCGACGACGGACCATCGCCGGACGCTGACCATTCTTCACCGTACGCCGATGTTCCTAAGTGACCGATGCTCCCAGGAAGACATGACTCAGCGGGGCGAACCCGAGAAGGCTCGCCCCGCTGGCAGACACGCCGCTAGTCGGCTGGGCCGGTGGCGAGGGTGACCGTGCCCGAATGCGACTGGCCGGACGTGTCGGTCCAAGCGACCCGCACCCGATCGCCCGGGTTGTGTGCGCCGATCACGGTCGACAGGCTGCTCGCCGCGCTGATCGCCTTGCCGTCCACGGAGGTGATCACATCGCCGGGCTGCAGGCCCAGCTGCGCCGCCGGGGTGCCGGTGCCGACCGCCGCGACGACCGGGCCGCTGACCGAGTCCTGCAGCGAGATCCCGAGGAACGCCGGGTTACCGATGTGGATCTTGCTCGTCTCCTTGCCGGACTCGATCTGCGTGGCGATGCTCAGCGCCTTGTTGATCGGGATGGCGTAGGCGATCGTGTCCGTGCCGTCGCCGGCCCCGCGACCGTAGGGGCCGTACCCGCCCGAGTTCGACGCGGCGGTGTCCATGCCGATGACGCTGCCGTCGGCGGCGTACAGCGGGCCGCCCGAGTCGCCGGAGACCACGTCGGCGTTGATCTCGATCATGTCGGTGAGCGTCTCGGAATTCGCCCCGTTCTGATCGCTCGCCGTCAGCGTCTGCCCGGTCGCGACGACCGAGCCCTTCGCAGCCGCCGGCGCGCCGCCCTGGCCCTCGGCGTTGCCGACCGCGGTCACCACATCGCCGGTGTTCACGCCGGACGAGTTGCCGATCTTGGCGGTGGCGAGGCCCGACGCGTTCTGCAGCTGGATCACCGCGACGTCGTCGGTCGGGTCGGTGCCCACGACCTTGGCGGTGTACGTGGCGCCGGTGCTCACCACGGTGACCTTGATGCTCGTCGCGCCTTCGACAACGTGGTTGTTGGTGAGTACCTCACCGTTGGCGGTCAGGATCATGCCGGTGCCGGCGGCCTCGGCGCTCTGGTACTTGAGCACCGTGTTGATGTCCACGACGCCGACCTGCTGGGCGTCCGAGGCCGTGCCGGTGTCCGTCTGGGCGGCCTTGGCCGGGGTGGGTGCCGTCCCGGACTGGGAGTCCTGCCCGGACACCACGTTCGTGCCGCCGTCGGTCGCGGCGCTGATGCCGAGCCCGAGGGCGACCGCGGCCGCGATGCCGCCGATCCCGGCGGCGACGATCGCGCCACGGTGGTGCCGGCGCGGCGGCGCGGGCGGCGGGTACCACTGCGGGTACTGGCTGGCCCATGGCGGCATCCCGGCCGGCGGCGGGGGCGGCGGGGGCGGCGGGGTTGGCGGGGTTGGCGGGCCGCCGAACGGTGGCCCGCTCGGCGGAGTCGCGCCATACGGCGTCGCGCCGGGCGGTGGTGTGGGATATGGCGTCGCGCCGGTCGGCTCGGGGCCGGGCGGCGTCGCGCTGGGTGGCGGCTGCTCCATCGTCATCAACTCCATGGCTCGCGTCTGCGATTACCAGTGGGCGCCGCGGAGCTAGCCCCGGTCTGTGGCTCACCCATGAGCCACCTGAGACCGCCGAATTCAGCTCACCAGCTCGCGGACGTGCGCGGCCGCCGCGAGCGCGTCGGGGTTGCCGGTGCGCTCGTAGACGTCGATGGCGGTGTCGGCGAACTTGATCACGTGCTCGTCGCCGTGCGCGACAGCCTGCTCGACGACGTCGTCCGGGCCGGCCGGCGCCGGCGTGGTGTCCTCGCGCGGCAGGCCCGGCGAGTACCCGGACGTGATCGCCGCGCTGGCCGCCCACACCGCGCCCAGGCTCGGCGCCCACAGGTCACGCGGCAGCACCGGCAACACGTGCAGCACGGCGTTCGGCGCGGTCGCGGTGTGCACTAGCAGGACCGGGCTGCCGTACCCGTAGCGCAGGTAGCGCAGCGTCGCCGCGTCGATCAGCTCGACGATGCGGTCGCGGGCGGTATCGGGATCCGCGGCGCCGCGCAGGGCGGCCGTCGACTCGGGCCAGCCGGGCAGGTCCCCCAACCGGCGCAGCCGGCCGGCGATCGGCCCGCTCTGCTCGGCGAGGTGCGGCACGGCGTCCAGGGCGGCGCCCGGATCGAGGCGGCCGCCCGGCGCCTGTACGCCCGGCACCGTCGTCGACCGGGCCGCCCAGTAGCCCAGGGCGTAGCCCAGCTCGGCGACGGCCGGCTCGCTCTCGTCGCCGTCGAGCAGCGTCCGGACGGCGTGGCCGGTGCGGATGACGCTGTGCGTGGCGCCGGCGGCGATGCCCGGCAACAGCCGCGGCCACCAGGTGATCAGCACCTCGCGCCACGGGTGGTCGCCGAGCCGCGCGACGAAGTAGGCGGTCCAGTCACCGACCCGGGCGAAGTCGCCGACGGCGGTGGGCCACGTGTCGTCGGTGATCGCCGCGCGCCGGGCGGGCAGTTCGTCCAGGCGGCGCACGTAGTTGTCCACCCAGGCCGGGACCGCATCGGCGTGCCCCCGCCGGGCCAGCACCTCGGCCGCCATCGGCCCGTGGTTGGACAGGTTGCCGCCCCATTCCGGACCGGTCGCGTGCAGCCGCGCGTACGCCTCGTCCAGGGTCGCCGTCATGCGATCACCCTACGAGCGGGCGCATTCACCCCGATGCCGTCAGCGTGTAGCGGTAGACGGTGGTGCTGGCGTAGCTGCACGGCGACGGGGGCGTGACCTCGACGAGCAACTGCGAGCCGGAAACGTCGATTCCCTCGACCTCGAAGGTGCCCGAGCACAGGCTCTGCATCGGCAACTCGCCGAGCGACGTGACGCGCGCGGTGACCGGAGCGCCGTCGAGCGGTCGGGCCAGGTCGACCTGCAGCAACTGCTTCGGCGTCGGCCACAGGTCCGTGCCGGCGTCGTCGGCCGCACACAGCAGCCGGGTGGCGCCGGCGAAGTCGCAGCCCTGGACGTCCCGCACGGGATGGTCGAACTCGATCGTCGCGGCCAGCGGCAGCGGTTGCCCCGGGGCCGGGGCACCCGGGTTGAGCTGCGGCATCGCGAACACCAGCAGCCGCTGCATCTGCAGCCACTCGCCGGACACGAACCACTGCCCGTCCGGGCTGATCGTGGCGAACGAGTTGTTCATCAGCTCGCCGGGCGCGAGGGGATGCGGGTAGTCCGAGCGGGTGCCGTTGGGCGCGGTGACCGAGTACAGCTTCGAGGTGGCACCGTCCGGACCCTGGTAGTCGTCCAGGACGTAGCCGGCGTGGACGTCCAGGTCGCCGACGTGGTTCCAGTTCTGCAGGCGCAGGTCGAGCGGGATGGTGGCGACCCCGCGATACAGCGTCGAGCTGCCGGACGTGGCCACGCCCTCGTCGGACGTCGCGGCCAGCGCGGCGTAGTGGCCGGCCAGGTGCCAGGGCCCGAGGGACCCGCCGTCGGCCGCGGCGGTGACGACCGGTCGCACCGACGGATCGGCCGGGTCGGCCGCAGGTAACGGGCGAGGCGCCGCGCCGGCCGGCGGCGCGAGCCCGAGCGCGAGTATCGAGACAAACGCCAGCAGGGCTGCGAGATACCGGGGCATGGACGAATCCTGGCAGCTCGGGTCAACCCCCCGATGTCCGAAACGTGAACGGCATTCAGCGAGCGACTTGGCCGTAGACGTGCTCGACGTGCAGCCGCACGGCCAGGCGCCGGTCGGCCACCATCGCCGCGCGGTACTCGTCCCAGTCCGGATGCTCACCGGAGATCGCCCGGTACATGTCGACCAGCTCGGCCACGGTCGCGTCGTGTGGGTCGGCGGCCACCGGCGTCAGCTCGGCCGTTCCGTCGGCCACGGCCCAGGACCAGAAATCGTCGCTCGTGACGTGGTAGCTCGCCCGTGGATCACGGGCCAGGTTGCGCGCCTTGGCCCGGTCGGCCGTGATCGACACCCGCACCAGCCGGGTCGCCGGGTTGTAGGTGTGCAAGACGTTGGACAGCTGCGGCCGGCCGTCGCGGCGCAGCGTGACCAGCACTCCGTGTCCCGTATCGCGCAGCAGCGCTTCGAGATCGTTCCCGTTCATGGCCGGGCCAACTCGGGTCCGCGAAGGCCTATTCCATGAGCCGGCTCTAGGCGTAACCGCGCAGGTAATCGACGACCAGCTCGGGCACCGCATCCGCATCGTCCGCACTCGCCCGGTCCGGGAGGTCGAACACGGCCACCATCATCTGCATCGGGTAGGCCGGCGCCTGCGCGCACGATCGGATCAGCTCGCCGTCCAGGAAGAACTCGACCGACCCGGACCGCCAATCTACAGCGTAGCTGTGGAACTCGGCGACGTCGATCGGCAGCGGGACGGCCTCGAAGTCCTGCTCGAGCGCCGGATCGCGAATCTGCTTCAGCCCCATGCCCACCGCAGCCTGCGCCGCCGACACGGTGTCGCCGAAGATCTCGACCGGGCAGATCTCCCCGCACCGCTCGGGTGAATCTTCCAGCCCGACCATCCACCAAGCGATCATCGACCGCGGCGAGACGACGCCCCGCGCCCGCATCTCCAGCCGACCGTACTGCGGCGTATAGCCCTGGAACAGCGGCTGCTGCTCGCGCACCGTGACTCCGGAACGCCACGGCTGCTGGCCGATCGAGCTGCCGACCGGACCGGAGAAGTTGCCCGTCTGGACGCCCGACACACGGAGCGGCGGCATGTGCTCGCCGGGCAGCCAGAGTCCCTGCGCCGGCGGGATGGACAGGTGCAGGCACGAGTCGTGCAGCTCGTATGTCGCGCGGGTGGCCGCCCGCGAGCTCCACGCCGGCAGGTAGTGCGGCAGCCAGACATCCGGGTCGAGATCCGGCCCGTCGAAGTGGTCCTCGAACACGAGGTCGGTCATGCGTGCGCTCCGGCTGTGACGGGGCCGATAGTCAGCCCGGCTGTACATTCGAAGAAGGCGCCGATCCGCGCGGCCTCGGTGTCGAGCTCGCGGCGCTGCCGAGTGGTGAGCGACCCGAACGGCTCGACGGTGAGGTCGACGCGGCGGGCCGTCCGGCGCTGATGCCACACCCCGCGGACGACCCCGTCAACGGTCAGCACCGGGTAGTTGCCGGCCTGGCCGCGGGCCAGGGCGCGCGACGCCGCCACCCCCGGGAACACCCGCTCGCGCGGGAAGGTGCCCACGCCGTACGCGTCGAAGTACGGCAACAGGCGCACCCGCCGCGATCCCGCCGACGCTCCCGACGCCGACCCTTCCGACACCGAGTCGCCCGGCGCCAGCCAGGCCGGCGTCCCGTCCAGGTCGACCGGCGCGAGGTCGAGCGTGGCGAACAGCTCGCCGGCCGGACCGGGCAAGATCCCGAACCACCGGGCGAACTGCGCGGGGGTCGCCGGCCCGTACGCGTGCAGGTAGCGGCACAGGACCTCGGCCAACGCGGCCGGTCCCGGCGACGGCGCGAACCCGGGCAGCCACCACCGCGGATGCGTGTACGTGACGTTGCGGCCCCGGTTCGGCCCGAAGCACAGCACGCCCTGGTGGGCCGCTTCGTGCATGACCTGACGCCACCGCGGCCACTCCCCTTGAAACGCCGGCAGCGTCGGCTCGCGGGCCCACGGTCCGGTCGCGGCGATGACCGCGTCCGACAGCTCGTCGACCGTCAGCTCGGCGTCCTCGAGGGCGGCACCGATCGCCGCGATGACGTCCTGCGTCTGCGATGGCGTGAAGCGGATCTCCGGCGCCTGCCGGCGGGTCGACGGGATGGCGGACAGGGCCCCCGTCCACATCGGCAGGTCCCGCGCCGGCAACAGGTGCACGGTGCCGCGCGGGCCGAACGTCTTGACCAGGCTGCGCTCGATCCACAACGCGTCCTGGACATCGCGCGCGCGGGCGCCGGACAGGCGCAGGCCGATGGACAGCTCGGCTGCAGACATGACCTGGGCGTGCACCCCGCACACGGCATCGGCCACCTCGGCCGGATTGCCCAGCGGGGCGGACAACCCCTGCCGCTGCTGGCGTTGTGCGCAGACGTCGGCCCAGCCGACATTCACGGACGGGCGGTCAGCGACGACGGAGTCAGCTCGTCCGGCGAACGGTGCCCGGACAGCGCCATCGTCAGGTCGAGGTCGGCAAGCAGGCTGCGCACCACGTGCCGCACCCCGTCCGCCCCGCCGTGCGCCAGGCCGTACGCGTAGGGCCGCCCGAGCAGGACGGCCTGGGCGCCCAGGGCCAGCGCCTTGAGCACGTCGGCGCCGGTGCGGATGCCCGAGTCGAACAGCACGGCGAGCCGATCACCCACGGCGGAAGCGATCCCGGGCAGCGCGTCCAGCGAGGCGACGGCCCCGTCGACCTGCCGGCCGCCGTGGTTGGACACGACGATGCCGTCCATCCCGACATCGGCGGCGCGCCGGGCGTCGTCCACGTGCTGGATGCCCTTGAGCACGATTGGGCCGTCCCAGTGCTCGCGCAGGAACGGCAGCCGATCCCAGGACTTGTCCTGCCCGATCGCGACGCCCAGCCAGCGGCCCAGCGCGGCCATCAGGTCGTCCTCGGGCGCCTTCTCCAGCCCGGCCCGGACCGCCGGGTCGGAGAAGAACACGGCCACGCCGGTGCCCCGGATGAACGGTAGGTACGACTGGTCGAGGTCGTGCGGGCGCCAGCCGAGCAGCCAGGTGTCGAGCGTGACGACCAGGTGGGTGAACCCGTTGGCCTTCGCCCGCTCGAGGATGCTCACGCAGACGTCGTCGTCGTTCGGCCAGTACAGCTGGTACCACCGCGGCCCTTCGCCGGACGCCGCGGCCACCTCCTCGATCGAGTGCGACGACGCCGTCGACATGATCATCGGCACGCCGAGCTCGGCGGCCACCCGCGCGGTCGCCAGCTCGCCGTCCGGATGGATGATCGACTGCACCCCGATCGGGGCCAGGAGCACCGGCGCCGGCAT
>DASXYE010000381.1:0-3313 GCA_036502695.1 Jatrophihabitantaceae bacterium | reverse complement strand
GCTGCCTGTCGGCCGGCTGCCCGATGGCGGTGAACGAGTGTCCCGCCCCGATCGGACGGAGACGCTTCCCGTCCCGGGCAGCGCGCGAGACCGCCCGGACGATCTCGTCGGTGCCCCGCGGGTGCACGACCGAGATGCCGTCAGCGGTCTGATTGCCGGCCCAGTTAGACCAAGCTGCCATTCGCAGAGGATGACTTGGACGACTGCCCAAGTCAAGTGCTCCAGACTCTTGACTTTGACGTACGCCCGGGCAGACCATGCCTTATGCCCACCCGTCCCCGGCGCTCGTCCGACGACCGCCGGCGCGAGCTCGTCGAGGCCGCGCTGCGCGTCATGGCCCGCGACGGGGTAGGCGCCGCGACCACGCGGGCGATCACCACCGAGGCCGGCATGACGCAGTCGCGGTTTCACTACTGCTTCCGGTCCAAGGCCGAGCTGCTGCACGAGGTCGTCCAGGCGATGGTGGGCAATCAGGTCACCAGTGTGCTGGCGGCGGTACGCAGCGGCGGGGACGTCGGCTCGGCCCTGCGCGCGTATTGCCAGCACCTCGTCGAGAATCCCGAGCAGCACCAGCTCAGCTACGAGTTGACGCAGTATGCGCTACGGACGCCGGGGCTGGCCGAGCTGGCCGCCCAGCAGTACGAGTCCTACCTGAACGGCGCCGCCGAGGTCATGGCCGTCGTCGGGGCCCGGGTGCCGGCCCGCCTGGTCGTCGCGGTGATCGAGGGGGTCACCCTGCAGTGGCTGGTCGATCACGACGACGCAGCTGCGCTGGCGACGTTGTACAGCTTCGCTGAGCAATTCGGACAGCGTGCGGCATGAATTACCTCGACACCGCCACCCGCGACCTCGACCCGCCATTCGCGGTCGTAGCCATGGATGCCTTGCGCGCCAACGCGAACGACCTGGTGCGACGGGCGGGCGGCAAGCCGATTCGGGTGGCCAGCAAGTCGGTGCGCTGCCGGGCCATCCTGCGCACCGTCTTGGAACGACCCGGGTTCCACGGCATCCTGGCCTACACGCTGGGCGAGGCGTTGTGGCTGGCCGACGAGTTCGACGACATCGTCATCGCGTACCCCACCGTCGAGCGATCCGCCCTGCGGCAGCTCGCGACCGATCCCCAGGCGGCCGCGCGCGTCACCCTCATGATCGACAGCGTCGAGCAGCTCAACTTCATCGACGACGTCGTGCCGTCCGATCGTCCGCCGCTGCGCGTCTGCCTCGATCTGGACGCATCGCTGCGGGCACTCGGCGGGCGGGTGCATCTCGGTCCGCGGCGCTCACCGGTGCACGATCCGGCCCAAGCGGAGGCGGTAGCCCGCCACGTCGTCGACCGATCCGGATTCCGGCTGGTCGGGCTGATGGCCTACGAGGGCCAGGTGGCCGGACTGGGCGATCGGCACAGCGTGCGAGCGCCGGCCATCCGGGCGATCAAGGCCGCGTCGGTGCGCGAGCTGGCCCAGCGGCGGGCGGCCGTCGTGGCGGCCGTCGAAAACGTCACCAAGCTCGAGTTCGTCAACGGCGGCGGCACCGGCAGCGTCGAGACGACGGTGGCCGAGGACGCGGTAACCGAGGTGGCCGCCGGTTCCGGGCTGTACGCGCCGGCCCTGTTCGATCACTACCGTTCGTTCCGGGCTCGCCCCGCGGCGCTGTTCGCCCTCGGCGTGACGCGGCGGCCGGCACCCGGCATCGTCACGGTCGCCGGCGGCGGCTGGATCGCGTCCGGGCCGCCCGGCGCGGATCGGCAACCCGTGCCGACTTATCCAGCCGGGCTGCGGTTGTCGGGCACGGAAGGCGCCGGCGAGGTGCAGACCCCGCTGGCCGGTTCCGCGGCGGACGGTCTGCGCGTGGGCGATCGGGTGTGGTTCCGCCACGCTAAGGCCGGCGAGCTGTGCGAGCACGTCGATTCGTTGTACCTCGTCGACGGTGACGAGATCACCGCGGTGGTGCCCACCTATCGCGGAGAAGGCAAGACATTCCTCTAAGGAGGCCGGCTACATGTCCCCCAGCATCCGCCGTCCGAAGCGAGCCCGCGTCCTGATCGCCGTCGCAGCGGTGGTCGTCGCGCTCGTATCCAACAGCCCGGCTGTACATGCGGCACCCGCCGCGCCCGCCGCCGTCACCGACTACTGCCAGGGTCAGTGCAACGACATCCTACCGCCCGGCACCACCGGTACGGCCACGCTCGCGCAGATCCTGGCGTTCAAGGCGCTGGGCATCAGACCGGCGCACACCGATGACCAGCTCGCGACGTACACCAAGCTCGTCGACGACTACACCAGCCTGACGAACGCCAAGCTGGGCCAGTACTTCAACGACTCCTCGTTCGGCGTGCCGTCCGGGCAGGTGGCCAGCACCATCCGGCCCGGCGGACGGTCAGACGTCACGATTGTGCGCGACAAGGCCACCGGCACGCCGCACATCACCGGCACCACCCGCGACGGCACCGAGTACGGCGCCGGCTACGCCGCCGGGCAGGACCGGCTGTGGATGATGGACGTGTTCCGGCACGTCGGGCGCGGGCAGCTGACGAGCTTCGCCGGCGGGGCGCAGTCGAACCGCACGCTGGAGCAGGAGTTCTACCTCAACGGTGCGTACACCGAGGCCGATCTGCAGGCCCAGGTCGAGCGCGTGGCGGCCAGCGGCCCGCGCGGCGCGCAGGCGTTCCAGGACATGACGTCCTACCTGGCCGGGCTGAACCGGTACATCGCCGACGCCAAGGCCGGGGCCTACTTTCCGGGCGAGTACGACCTGACGGGCAACGCCAACATCCTGACCGGCGACGGCATCCAGCCGTTCAAGGCGACGGACCTGGTCGCGATCGGCACCGTGATCGGCGCGCTGTTCGGCGCCGGCGGTGGCAACCAGGTGGCCTCGGCGCTGGTGAAGGTCGCCGCCGACGCGAAGTACGGCAGCGCGCACGGGGACGCGGTATGGCAGGCGTTCCGTGAAGAGAACGACCCGGAAGCCGACCTGACGCTCCACAGTGGACAGACGTTCCCGTACGGTGCCTCGCCGGCCCATCCGGACGGAGTGGCCATGCCGGACGCCGGCTCGGTCACGCCGCAGCAGGTCGTATTCGACCCGACTGGATCGGCAACATCCAACGCGACCAAGGCGAAGGGCGTACTGCCGGCCGACCTGTTCACGGCCAAGCACGGCATGTCGAACGCTCTGGTGGTGGGCGGTGCGCATACCGACAGCGGGCACCCGGTTGCCGTGTTCGGGCCGCAGACCGGGTACTTCGCCCCGCAGTTGCTGATGCTCGAGGAGATCCAAGGCCCGGGCCTGTCCGCCCGCGGGGCGGCATTCG
>DASXYE010000380.1:0-3343 GCA_036502695.1 Jatrophihabitantaceae bacterium | reverse complement strand
GCACGGCACCGACGGCTGCAACTATCTGATGGCGGTCGACGTCGACATGAACACCGTCGACGGCTACGCCATCTCGTCGTGGGACCAGGGCTACGGCGACCTGGTGATGACGCCGGACTTCGCCACGCTGCGGACGACGCCGTGGCAGCCCGGCACCGCCCTGGTGCTGGCCGATGTCGCCTGGACGGACGGCACATCGATGCTCGAGTCACCTCGGCAGATCTTGCGCCGCCAGCTCGACCGGCTGGCCGATCGGGGTTGGACGGCCTACGTGGGCACCGAACTCGAGTTCATCGTCTTCGACGACACATACGAGCAGGGCTGGCAGCGCGCCTATCGCGACCTGACGCCGGCCAACCAGTACAACGTCGACTACTCGATTCTCGGCACCGCGCGGATCGAACCGCTGCTGCGGGCCATCCGGCTCGGCATGCGCGGCGCCGGACTCACCGTCGAGTCGGCCAAGGGCGAGTGCAACCCCGGGCAGCACGAGATCGCGTTCCGCTATGCCGACGCGCTGACCACCTGCGACAACCACGTCATCTACAAGACCGGGGCCAAGGAGATCGCGGCCGCGCACGGCAAGTCCCTGACGTTCATGGCGAAGTTCAACGAGCGCGAGGGCAACTCGTGTCACATCCACCTGTCGCTGCGTACCGCCGACGGCACGCCGGTGTTCGCCGGTGACGGTGCGCACGGCACGTCGCCGGTGTTCGACCAGTTTGTGGCCGGCCAGCTGGCCGGCCTGCGCGAGCTGGCTTTCTTCCTTGCCCCGAACGTCAATTCCTACAAGCGGTATCAGCCCGGGTCGTTCGCGCCGACGGCCATCTTGTGGGGACTGGACAACCGCACCTGCGCGGTGCGGGCGGTCGGCCACGAGCCCGCCAGCATCCGGCTGGAGAACCGCGTGCCGGGCGGAGACGTCAACCCGTACCTGGCCGTCGCCGCGCTGATCGCCGCTGGACTGCACGGCATCGACAACGAACTCGAGCCGGTACCGCCGTACCCGGGCAACGCCTACGCCAGCGACGCCGAGCGCGTCCCGACGACGCTGCGCGAGGCGGCCGAGCTCTGGCACGCCAGCAAGCTGGCCCGGGCGGCATTCGGCGACGCGGTCGTCGACCACTACGCCAATACCGCGCGGGTCGAACTGGCCGCCTTCGACGCGGCGGTCACCGACTGGGAACGCTTCCGCAACTTCGAACGGACGTAGCCGATGGCCACCCACGACGTGATCAACCCGGCCACCGAACAGGTGGTGACGACGGTCGAGCTGCTCGACGAGGCGGCCACCGACGAGGCGATTGCCCGTTCCCGCAAGGCATTTGTCGAGTGGCGCGCGATCAGCCCGGGGGATCGGGCCGGGATGCTGCGGCGATTCGCCGAGGTCATCGACGCCGACCGCGAGAACCTGGCCCGGCTGGAGGTCGCCAACTCCGGGCACCCGATCGGCAATGCCCGGTGGGAAGCCGGCAACGCCCGTGACGTCGTCGCGTACTACGCCGGTGCACCGGAACGCCTTATCGGGCAGCAGATTCCGGTCGCTGACGGCATCGACGTGACGTTCCACGAGCCGCTGGGCGTAGTCGGGGCGATCGTGCCCTGGAACTTCCCGATGCCCATCGCGTCCTGGGCGTTTGCCCCGGCGTTGGCCGCCGGCAACACGGTGGTGCTCAAACCGGCCGAGCTGACGCCGCTGACCGCACTGCGACTGGCCGAGCTCGCGCTCGACGCCGGCCTGCCGCCCGGCGTGTTCCAGGTGCTGCCCGGCAAGGGCAGCGTCGTGGGGCAGCGGTTCGTGGACCACCCCGACGTCGCCAAGATCGTCTTCACCGGATCCACCGAGGTCGGCCGCCGCGTGATGGCCGGCTGCGCGGCGCACGTCAAGGCGGTGACCCTCGAACTCGGCGGCAAGAGCGCCAACGTGATCTTCGCCGACGCCGACCTCGAACAGGCCGCGGCAACCGCCCCTTCTGCGGTGTTCGACAACGCCGGCCAGGACTGCTGCGCCCGCTCGCGCATCCTGGTCGAACGGAGCGCGTACGACCGCTTCCTCGAGCTGCTCGAGCCTGCGGTGAAAGGGATCGCGGTCACCGACCCGGGCGACGACGCCAGCGAGATGGGACCGCTGATCAGCGCCGAACAGCGCAGCCGGGTTGCGAGCTACGTCCCGGACGACTCGCAGGTCGCCTTCCGTGGCAGTGCACCCGAGGGCGCCGGCTACTGGTTTCCACCGACGGTGCTCACGCCGAGCGACCCACAAGATCGCGTCCTGCGCGAGGAGATCTTCGGACCGGTCGTCGCGGTCGTGCCATTCGAGAACGAGGCCGACGCGATCCGGATCGCCAACGACAGCGAGTTCGGGCTGTCCGGCTCGATCTGGACGCGCGACCTCGGCCGGGCCATCCGGGTCAGCCGCGGCATCGAGTCCGGGAACCTGTCGGTGAACTCACACTCGTCGGTGCGCTACTGGACGCCGTTCGGCGGCTTCAAGTCCTCCGGCCTGGGCCGCGAGCTCGGCCCGGATGCGCCGCTGGCGTTCACCGAGACCAAGAACGTGTTCATCTCGACGAAGGAGCAGCGATGACCGACAGGCTGGCCGATCGGGTCGCCGTGATCACCGGCGCCGCCGGCGGCATCGGGCTGGCCACCGCGCGGCGGTTCGTGGCCGAGGGGGCCAGGGTCGTCTGCGCCGACGTGGACGAGGAAGCCGGGCGCAAGGCCGCGGCCGAGGTGGACGGGCTGTTCGTCAAGGTGGACGTCACGTCCGAGGACGAGGTCCGCGCCCTGTTCCAGACGGCGGTCGACCAGTACGGGCGCCTGGATATCGCCTTCAACAACGCGGGAATCTCGCCGCCCGACGACGACTCGATCACCTCGACCGGTATGGACGCGTGGCGCCGGGTCCAGGACGTCAACCTGACGTCGGTGTACCTCTGCTGCAAGTACGCGATCGAGCAGATGCGGGCCGGTGGGCGCGGGTCGATCATCAACACGGCGTCGTTCGTCGCGGTGATGGGCTCGGCCACGTCGCAGATCTCCTACACGGCCAGCAAGGGCGGCGTGCTGGCGATGAGCCGCGAGCTCGGCGTGCAGTTCGCGCGCGAGGGCATCCGGGTCAACGCGTTGTGCCCCGGCCCGGTGAACACACCGCTGCTGCGCGAGCTGTTCGCCAAGGACCCGGAGCGGGCCGCCCGCCGGTTGGTGCACGTCCCGATCGGGCGCTTCGCCGAGGCGGATGAGATCGCGTCAGCTGTGGCGTTCCTGGCCAGCGACGACGCCTCGTTCATCACCGCGTCGACGTTCCTGGTGGACGGCGGCATCAGCGCCGCGTACGTCACGC
>DASXYE010000379.1:0-3620 GCA_036502695.1 Jatrophihabitantaceae bacterium | reverse complement strand
CAGTCCCGCGTCGAGCAGCCCGGTGTCAGGGTCGATGCCGTCGGTGAACGAGTACCCGCGCCGCAGGATCTTCTGCCCGCCGTTGTTGGTCGGTGCGGCCAGCCGGATGTGCGCGTCCGGCGGGATCGCCTTGCTGATCAGGTCGACCCGGTCGAACTCCTTCTTGCCGCCCAGCGGGGCTCCGGTCTCCTTGACCCGGCCGATCACGTTCTCCTGGTCGGCCAGGTAGTCGGCGTCCCAGGATTCGATCAGCATCCGGATGCGTCGGGTGACGAGGTAGCTGCCGCCGCGCATCCACGGCTGGTCGGTCTCGTCACCCACCCACACGAAGCGGTTCAGGTCGCCGCGGTCCTCGGCCTTGACGTTGTTGGTGCCGTCCTTGAACCCCATCAGGTTGCGCGGCGTCGCCTGCGCGGTCGAGGTCGTGGACGTGCGGCCGAACCCGAGCTGCGACCAGCGCAGCACGGCCGTGCCGCGAGCCAGCCGGGCGAAGTTGCGCATCGCGTGGAACGCCACCTGCGGGTCGTTCGAGCAGGCCTGCACGCCGATGTCGCCGCCGCTGCGGTTCGGGTCGAGCACGTCGTTCGGGAACGCGGGCAGCGCGGCGAGGGCGGCCGGGCGACGCTTGGCCAGCCCGAACCGGGAATCGAAGAACGACGAACCGAATCCGACCGTGATGGTCAGCTGGGCCGGCTGCAGTCCGAGCGCCTCGCCGGTGTCGATGGGCGGCGCCTGCGGGGCGGTCTCGACCGGGCCGATGGGCTGCCCGGACGTCATCTGCGCCGCCGCGGCCGCCCACGATCCGAGCATCGCCTTGACCGCCTGGACGTCCACGCTGGTCACATCGAAGGCGGCGAACGCCAGCCGGTCCTGCGCCGCGGTCGCGATGCCGGCCTGGTGCGGGCCGTAGAACTCGACCGGCCCGGCGTTTTCGTGCGACAGCGACGGTTCCGTGGCCTTGGCCACGCCGTAACCCCCGCCGCCGGCCGCGAGCACCCCTGCGGTGCCGATTGCGGCGCCCAGGAACCCACGTCGGGTCGGGGAAGGCATCATGCGTTGACTACCTTGCTCGCCACCCGGGACAGCGGCTCGGCGACGGCCTGCACGGCGTGCGCCGCCGCTGTCTTGTCCGCCGTGGTCAGCTTGCCGTAGCGCACGAAGCCGGACGGATCGGTGTCGCTGCGGTACTTGTCGAGCAGCGTGTCGACGTTGGCGAACGCGTCCGAGACGGTCTTGGCCAGCGTCGGGTCGATCTTGGCTAGAGCCGGCTGCAGGTTCGCGAACGCCTGCTCGGATCCCTCGACGTTCGCCTGGAAGTCGAGCAGGTCGATGTGCGAGTAGCGCTCTTCCTCGCCGGTGATCTTCGTCTTGGACACCTCGTCGAGCAGCTCGACGGCGCCGTTGGCCAGCTCGGCCGGCTGGTAGGTCAGCCCCTTCACCAGCGTCTGCAGCTTCTGGCAGTTGGCCAACAACCCGGTACCGTAGCTAGCCAGCCCGGCTGTACTTTTCGCCTGGAACAAACCCTTCTCGATGCGGTGGAAGCCGGTCCACTGCGCGGCCGGGACGTCGCCCTCGCGCGCGTCGATCGCCGGGTCGAGCTGCAGCTTGCCGGTGGTGAACGACTCGGCCACCGGCTCGATCCGCTCGTAGTACGGCCGGGCCTTGGCGTAGGCGGTCTGCGCGGCGGCCAGATCGCCCTTGGTCAGCGCGGCCGACAGCGGCTTGACCGTGGACACCAGGTACCCGACCTGGCGGGTGACGTAGTCGGCGTAGTCCTTGGTGCCCTGCACGAGCAGCGCGTGGGTGTCGGTGTTCGCCGTGGACGTCGCGGTGCCGGCGACCTTGAACGGCGCGCGGGCCGTCTTGGCCCCCGGGCAGTACAGCGTGTAGTCGCCGGGCTGGGCGCTCACAGCGAACGTGCCGGAGAAGCCGGGCGGCAGGTTCTCCTTCTCGCCCACGATCCGCTCGCCGGACAGCAGCTCGACCTCGCTGACCCCGGTGGCGTCCTTGTTGGTGATGGTGAAGGTCAGGCCGCCGGTCGCGTAGCTTGGCTGGTCGGTCTTGCACCCGTCGGCCGCGGTGATCGTGACGACGACTTTGTGCGGATCGGTCTGACCGCCCGAACCCGGTGGGTCGCTCTTCTTGCTGCTACTGCTGCATGCGGCGAGCGCGGCCAGCGCCGCGAGTCCGGCGGCGACGACACCTGCGCTGCGGGGGGTCATGACCGTCTGCTCCTCAAGGTTAGCTACGAATTAGGGGAGCCTAACCTAACCGAGGGCGTACTCGGGAGGGGGGACGGCGCATCGGCCACCAGGCGTCGTTGCCGCCAGGCCAGTCCCGCGTAGAGGGCGGCCGTCACGAGCAGGATGCCGCCGACGATCCCCGTGGCAACGGCCAGCGTGGTTAGCGTCCGGTGCCGGTCGAGCGTCGTGACACCATGCCGGGCCGCCCGGACCGCATCGGCCACCGCAGGTGCGGGCAACGTGTCGACCTGGTCGTGCACCGTGCCGAGCGGCAGCGGGCCGATGGACAGCGTGGCTGTACGAGTCACGACGTCGTGCCAGCGCACGTCGACGACCCGCCCGGTGCGCGGCTCGACCCAGAACGTCGCGGTGTCGACGTCGGTGTAGCGCAGCGGGACGGTCGTTCCCGTCACCTGCGCGCCCAGGGGTAGCCGCCCGCCGTTGGCCTTGGCCACGTCGTCCAGGCTGACCGTGGTCGGCAGCCCGGCTGTAGAAAACCGTCCGGGCGCCGTGGCCGTGTAGACGTCGGTCGGTTCGCCGTTGTGCGCCTCGGACGCGGTGCGATGCGCGGTCAGCGTCGTGGTCGGACGGCCCGGCGCCCCGGCCGCGAACTGCGCGGACTCACCGTGCTGGGCGGTGATTCGGGCAGTGAACCCGGCTGCGTCCAGGCTCGGATGCGGCGACGGGCGGCCCGGCGCCACCAGCGCGAGCACGATCGTGGCCGCCGCGAGAACGGCCCCGCCACCGAGCGCGTAGCGAGCGACCGTGCGCCGGCTCGGCGCGCGCCCGGGCGGCCAGGCCACGTACAGGCCCACCGGGATCAGATAGACCAGCCAGCCGATCACCTCGATGACGACGGGGTGTTCTTGCACGCCGAGCATGCCGGTCAGCAACGACGCCTGCACCGACCCGGGTTTGACGATGCTCGTCAGGTCGACGGTGCTCTGCTGGCCGGCGTTGAGCCAGCCGGCCTCGTGCGCGGTGTGCAGCGCGTTGACGACCAGGCCGGCCGCCACGAGCACGAGCACCACGCCGGTGACCCGGAAGAACTTCGACAGGTTGATGCGCACGCCGCCGCGGTAGATGCCGTACCCGAGCCCGACCGCGATCAGGATGCCCAGCGTGGCCCCGATGCCGGCCGAGGCCCCGCTCGTGCTCTCGTTGAACGCGGCCAGCAGGAACACCACGGTCTCGAAGCCCTCGCGGAGCACCGCCAGGAACGCCATGACCACCAGGGCCCGGCCGGCGCGGTCGCCGCCAGTACCCATGGCGGCCGCGGCGGCGCCCTCAAGGGACCCTTTCAGCTCGCGCGAGTGCCGACGCATCCAGACGACCATGTAGGTGACCATCGCAACGGCAAGAGCGCCGACAACCGTC
>DASXYE010000378.1:0-9308 GCA_036502695.1 Jatrophihabitantaceae bacterium | reverse complement strand
GCTGTCCGCGAGCGCGCTCGGAATGCTCAGCGGCGACCTGCTGGTCGGACGGTTCCTGGGCCCGAACGGCCGGGGCCGCCTGATCAGCCCGCTGCGGCTGCTGCTGGCCACGCCGTACCTGCTGTTCGCGCTCGCCATGCCGATCGGCGCCGCCGCGGCGCTGGTCGCGATCGCGAGCATCGGGTACGGGTCCACGCTGCTGCTGCAGGAGCGGCTGCTCGCCGTGACGCCGCCCGAGCTGAGCGGGCACGCGCTCGGCCTGCAGAGCTCGGGGATGCTGACCATGCAGGCGGTGGGCGCCGCGGTCGCCGGCGCCTTGGCCCGGCAGCTGCCGATCGGCGTGACCATGACAGTGCTGGCCGTCGCGTCCACCGTTGTGACGCTCGTGCTCACTCCCGCCCTGCGTGCCCCTGTACCGGCGCGGGTAGCGGTGTCCTAGCGCCAGACGATGCAGCCGCGGGCTTCCAGGTCGGCCAGCCACGAGACGTCCAGGCCGGGGTTCCAGCGCAGATCGAGCTTGTCCAGGTGTGGCAGGTCGGCCAGCTCGCGCGGCAGGATGCGCAGCCCGTTGTTGCGCAGATCCAGGCGCCGCAGCCCGGCCAGCGACCCGATCGTCGCCGGCAACTCGGCAATCGCGTTGTCGCGCAAGGACAGTTCGTGCAGCCGACGCAGCGCGCCCAGCGCCGGCGGCACGGTGCTCAGCCCGCACCGCTCGGCGCGCAACTCGACCAGGCCGCGCAGGCCGCCGACCGCCGTCGGCAACCGGTGCAGCGGGTTGGCCGACACGTTCAGGTAGCGCAGCCGGCCCAGCTCGCCGAGCGCCTCCGGCAGGGACGTCAACGCGTTGTCGTGCAGGTACAGGTACTGCCCGATGTCAGGCAGGTCGGGGACGGCGCCGAGCCGGTTGTGGCCAAGATCGAGGGTGTGCAGCTCGGTCAGCTTCTCCAGCGACGGCATCGACCGCAGCTGGTTGTCGGCCAGGTTCAGCACCCGCAGGCGGTGCAGCTGCTCGACGCCGTCGGCCGACGTCAACTCGTTGCGCCAGGCCGAGAGCTCGGTCAGCTCGGGATCGAGCGCCGGCAGCGCCGTCAGCTTGCGGCCGTCCAGCCGCAGCGCGGTCATGCGCGCCGACGCCGGGCCACCTCGGCCAGCGTCACGGCAGCGGCGACCGAGGCGTTGAGCGACTCGGCCGGACCGGCCATCGGGATGGACACGGTCAGGTCGCACGTCTCGCCGACCAGCCGGGACAGCCCCCGGCCTTCCGAGCCGACCACCACGACGAGCGGGCCGTCGGCGGCGTCCAGCTCGTCCAGCGACGTCGAGCCGTCGGCGTCCAGGCCGGCGACGAACAGGCCGGCGTCCTGGCAGTCGCGCAGCGCCCGCACCAGGTTCGTCACCTGGGCGATCGGGATGCGCGCCGCGGTGCCGGCCGAAGTCCGCCACGCCGCCGCGGTCAGGCCAGCCGCCCGGCGGGACGGCAGGATCACGCCGTGCGCCCCGAAGGCCACCGCGCTGCGGACGACGGCGCCGAGGTTGCGCGGATCGGTCACCCCGTCGAGGGCCACGAGCAGCGGCGCCGTGGTCGATTCGCCCGCCCGCGAAAGGAGATCCGGCAATGCCGTGTACGTGAACGGCGGCACTTGCAGCGCGATGCCCTGGTGCAGCAAGCCGCCGGTCATCCGGTCGAGTTCGCCCCGGCTCACTTCGAGCAGCGCGATGCCGTGCTTGCCGGCCAGCCGCACCGCGTCGGTCACCCGCTCGTCGGACTCGATGCCGAGCGCGACGTACAGCGCGGTGGCCGGCACCTTCGCACGCAGCGCCTCGGCCACCGGATTGCGCCCGACGAGCAGCTCCGGCGCCTCGGCCGAACGCGGACGCTTCGCCGCCGTTGCCTTCTTCGCCGCGGCCGCCCGCCGAGCGGCCGGATGACCGGGGCGGTCCTCGGCCCTCGGGGTCGGCCCGCGTCCGCGCAAGCCCGCGCGGTTCTTGCCGCCCGTGCCGGACGTGGCGCCCTTCTTCGATTTGCGGATGGCGCCGCGCCGCGCCGAGTTACCCGCCATGCTTCAGCGTCCAACGCGGTCCGGCCGGGGTGTCCTCGACGATCACGCCGGCGTCGGTGAGCTGATCGCGGATCGCGTCGGCGGCGGCGAAGTCCTTGCGGGCGCGGGCATTGGTCCGCTGCTCCAACGCGACGCGCACCAGACTGTCCACTGTGGACACCAGCTCGGCGGACGCTTCACCGGCCCAGTCGGCCGGGTTGATGCCCAGCAGCGAGGTCATGGCCAGGACGTCGGCGAGCGCCGACTCGGCGGACTCGCCGCGCTCCAGGGCGGCGTTGCCCTCGCGGACCCGCGAGTGCAGCACGCCCAGCGCCGCCGACACGTTCAGGTCGTCGTCCATCGCCTCGGCGAACGCCGCCGGCAACGTCTCGGCCGGCATGACCTCGCCCGCGTTCTTCACGAACGTCTCGATGCGCCGGTACGCCGTGGCCGCCTCGTCCAGCGCCTCGGGCGAGAACTCGACCGTCGAGCGGTAGTGCGCCGCGCCGAGGTAGTAGCGCACCTCGACCGGGCGCCACTGCGTGACGATCTCGGTGGCGGCGAGCGTGTTGCCCACCGACTTGGACATCTTCGCCCCGCCCAGGTTCAGCAGCCCGTTGTGCACCCAGTAGCGGGCGAACCCGTCGCCGGCTCCGCTCGACTGGGCCAGCTCGTTCTCGTGGTGCGGGAACACCAGATCCAGCCCGCCGCCATGGATGTCGAACGTCGCTCCCAGGTACTTAGTCGCCATGGCCGAGCACTCCAGGTGCCAGCCCGGCCGGCCGCGGCCCCACGGCGTGGGCCAGGCGGCGGTCGACGGCTCGTCGGGCTTGTGCCCCTTCCACAGGGCGAAGTCGCGGGGATCGCGCTTGCGGGACGCCCCTTCGGTGTCGCCGGCCGGCTGCATCTCGTTGATCTTCTGCCCGGACAGCGACCCGTAGGACGGCAGCGCCGCCACGTCGAAGAACACGTCGCCGTCGGACTCGTAGGCCAGCCCCTTGTCCAGCAACCGCTGGATGAGCTCGACCATCTCGGTCATGTGCCCGGTGGCCCGCGGCTCGTACGCCGGCGGCAGGCAGCCCAGCGCCAGCTCGGCCGTGCGGATGTCGCGCTCGTTGCGGTAGGCCAGCGCCCACCACGGCTCACCCGTCTCGGCCGACTTGATCAGGATCTTGTCGTCGATATCGGTGACGTTGCGCACGAGCGTGACGTCGTAGCCGGAGTGCGCCAGCCAGCGCCGCAGGATGTCGATAGTCACGAAGTTGCGGACGTGCCCGAGGTGCGGCGGACCCTGGACGGTGAGCCCACACAGGTAGATCGACGCCTTGCCGGGCTCGAGCGGGACGAACTCCCGCACCGACCGGTTCGCGGTGTCGTATAGCTGCAGGCTCACCGCGCCATCGTAGTGGGGCTGACGGCCGGGCCGTCGACCGTGCGGATCGCTTTGGGCGGCCGGGGCAATGCGGTGGCCGGCCCGGATACGGTCGAGGCATGCATCCTGAGTCGATCGCCGTGGCCAGCGGGCGGCCGGCCCGTACCCACCAGGCGCCGGTGAACCAACCCATCGTGTTGTCGGCGCCGTTCCACTACGGACCGGACGACAACTACTACGCGCGGCAGGCCACCACGGACACCATCCGGGCGTTCGAGCAGGCGGTCGGCGACCTCGAAGGCGGTCAGGCGCTGGCCTTCGCCTCGGGGATGGCCGCGATCGCCGCCGTGGCCGAGGCCCAGCCGACCGGCACGATCGCGGTCGTGCCGCAGCAGGGCTACAACCTCACCGGCACGATCTTCGACACCCAGCAAGAGCTGGGCCGGATGACGGTGCGCCCCGTGGACGTCACCGACACCTCAGCCGTGCTCGCGGCGCTGGACGGTGCCAAGCTGGTCTGGCTCGAGTCGCCGACGAATCCCCTGCTGGGGGTGGCCGATCTGCCCGTGATCATCGACGCGGCGCATGCCGCCGGGGCGATCGTGGCCATCGACTCGACGCTGAACACCCCGATGGTGCTGCGTCCGCTCGACTACGGCGTCGACATCGTCATGCACTCGGCCACCAAGTACCTGGCCGGGCACTCGGACGTGCTGATGGGTGCGCTCGTCACCCGTTCGGCGGCGCTGGCCGAGCAACTGCGGGCCCGGCGCACCATGACCGGCGCCGTGCCCGGCGCGCTCGAGTCGTTCCTGGCGCTGCGCGGGCTGCGGACGCTGCCGCTCCGCATGGAACGGGCCCAGGCCAACGCTCTGGAGCTGGCCCAGCGGCTGGCCGCGCATCCGGCCGTGACGCGGGTGCGCTATCCCGGGTTGCCGACCGATCCGTGGCACGAGCGGGCCACCCGGCTGCATAAGGGGTACGGCGCGATGGTGTCGTTCGAGGTCGCCGGCGGCGGGGACGAGGCCGAGGCGGTGTGCCACCGGGTCACGCTGGTCACGCACGCGACCAGCCTGGGCGGCGTCGAGACGCTGATCGAGCGCCGCGCCCGCTACGCCGTAGATGCCGCCCGGGGCACGCCGGCCGCATTGCTGCGCATGTCGGTGGGCATCGAGCACGTCGACGACTTGTGGGCCGACCTATCGGGGGCGCTGGAACCGATCGGGCAATCCTCTGCGGTCTGAGGCCGCACAAAGTTGCACGATCGGGTCAGGGCGCGCTCTCGATCAGCGCCGTGGCTATCGCGGCGCGGCCCTCGCCTCGTCCCGTGAGGCCCAGGCCGTCCGTTGTCGTGGCGCTGACCGAGACGGGGGCACCGACGGCCGCGGACAGGGCCGCCTCGGCCTCGGCTCGGCGCGGGCCGATCTTCGGGGTGTTGCCGATCACCTGCACCGCGACGTTGCCGATCGTGTAGCCGGTGGCGCGGACCCGGGCCACGACCTCGGCCAGCAGGGTGATGCCCGAGGCGCCGGCCCAGCGTGGATCGTCCGTGCCGAACACCGCCCCCAGATCGCCCAGTCCGGCCGCGGACAGCAACGCGTCGCAGGCGGCGTGCGCGGCCACGTCGCCGTCGGAATGGCCGCTACAGCCGTCGACACCGGGCCAGTCCAGGCCGGCCACCCGGCACGGCCGGCCTTGTTCGATGGGATGCACGTCGACCCCGATGCCGGTGCGCGTCATCGACCGGCCACCGCCTCGGCCACCACGAGATCCCACGGGTGGGTGATCTTGAACGACTCGTCGGCGCCGTCGACGACCACCACGGTGCCACCGTAGGACTCGACCAGCCCGGCGTCGTCGGTGGCGGCATCGGACGCGGCGGCGGCGTGCGCGGCCACCAGCACGTCCCGGCGAAAGCCCTGGGGCGTCTGGACGGCAACCAGCGTCGAGCGATCGACGGTGTCGACGACCCGGCGCGCGTCGTCCACCCGCTTGATCGTGTCGGTGACCGCCCGGACCGGGATGACCGCGTCGGCCCCGCCGGCCACGGCCGCTACCACCCGGTCGATCACCGCGGCCGGGACGAAGGCGCGGGCCACGTCGTGCACCAGCACGGCGTCGACGTCGGCGTCCAGGGCGGCCAAGCCGGCGGCCACGGACGCCTGCCGGGTGGCTCCCCCGGCGACGACGACCGCGCCTGTCAGCGCCTTGGCCTCGTCGAGCCGATCGGCCGGCGCCACGACGATCACATCGTCCAGCAAAGGGTGTTCGGCAAAACGCGCGTGCGCGTATTCGAGCAGGGTGCGACCGCGCACGCGACAGAACGCCTTGGGCACCTCGGCCCCTAGGCGTTGCCCCGATCCGGCAGCAACAAGAATGGCGGCGATTCGCATCGCCGCCATTCCATCAGATCGAATCGGGTGCTGCTTAGGCGACCGCCTCGGCCAGCACCTCGTCGAGAACCAGTTCGGCCTTGTCCTCGTTGGTGCCCTCGGCCAGGGCCAGTTCACTCACCAGGATCTGCCGAGCCTTGGCCAGCATGCGCTTCTCGCCGGCCGACAGTCCACGATCCTTGTCGCGGCGCCACAGGTCACGTACCACCTCGGCCACCTTGTTCACGTCGCCGGACGCGAGCTTCTCGCCATTGGCCTTGTAACGACGCGACCAGTTCGTCGGCTCCTCGGTGTGCGGCGCGCGCAGCACCTCGAATACCCGGTCCAGACCTTCCTGGCCCACCACGTCACGGACACCGACGATCTCGGCGTTGTCAGCAGGCACGAGCACGGTCAGATCACCCTGAGCAACCTTCAGCTTCAGGTAAATCTTGGTTTCGCCCTTTATCGTGCGCTCTTCGATCGCTTCGATTTTCGCGGCCCCGTGATGGGGGTAGACAACGGTCTCGCCGACCTTAAACGTCATGTGTGCGGGCCCCTTTCCACTCCCTCAAGGGTAACACGCAGCACATCAGCCCCGAGTTCGCTACGTCCGTATTTGCCCAGTGGTACTTTGCCGATCGATGCGCTACGGAACGCCATCTCTGGTCGAATCGCGGTCGGGTCGGCCAGCCGCTCGCAGTAGCTGCGGGACCGCTCGATAGGCTCGTGCGCGGTCGCTGTCGGCAGCGCCTGAGCCTCGGAGAGGGAGACGACGTGAACGCTTCGTGCGCTCCTCGCTCGCGCCGTGTCGGCGTCGGATTCGGCGTGGCCGCGGGCGCCTTGCTGGCGTTGGGCGGATGCGCCGCCGGGCAGCACGCGCAGACAGCCAACGAGATCCCCGTTGTCGACGGCGTCAGCGCCCAGGCCGGGTCGATCGCCCTGCGCGCCGTCACCGTCACCCCGCCGTCCGAGAACAACTACGCCGCCGGCTCGGACGCGACCCTCGAGTTGATCATCGTCAACCAGGGCCGCACCGAGGACCAGCTCGTCGGGGTGTCGACGCCGGTCGCCGACCAGGTGCGCCTGTTCGCCAACCAGGCCGACTCGACGTTCACCCCGCCGCCGACGCCCACCACCAGCGCCTCGGACACCGCGTCCGGAACGGCCTCAGGTACCGGCACGGGCACGCCCACCGACACCGGCACGGGTACGCCGACCGATACGGGTACGCCGACCGGCACCGGCGCGACCGGCACCGGCTCCGGAACCTCGACTGCCCCGCCCGCGCCGCCGACCGTGAAGTCGATTGACCTGCCGGCCGGTGACCACACGCTGATCGGCTACGAGCCCGACCAGAAGGTGATCCAGCTGCACGGGCTGACCAAGCAGCTGTTCCCGGCGCAGACCTTCCCGATCACGTTCACCTTCGAGCACGGCGGCTCGGTGACCTTCACCGTGGCGGTGCATCTCGCGTCGCCGCCGGCCAGCCGACCGAGCGTCGACATCTCGCCGACCGACGCCGGCTGAGGCGGGCTGCCCGGTTCGTTCGTTCACCCGACCACGGAGTTCGACAAACATGAGCGTTGATCTGCGCGCGGTCGACCCTCGCGTCACCCGGTTCTACGAGCTGCTGGACGCCAAGGATGTCAACGGATGGGGTCAGCTGTGGCACCCGGATGGCGAGATCATCGTGCCGTATCCGCCGGACGGTTTCCCGCCGCTCATCTCCGGCCAGGCCACGATCGTCGAAGGATTCCACGGGCTCATCGGCGTCTACACGACATTCACGTCCGAGCTGACCGCGGTCTTCCCGGGTGCTGACCCAGCGGTGACCACCGTCGAATACCGGGTCCGTGCCGAACTGGCCCGCGGCGGCGAATACACCAACGACAACGTCGCGATCTTCGAGTTCGAGGACGACCTCGTCCGGCGCTACCACGACTACTTCGATCCGCGGCGGTTCCAGGTGGTCGTCGAAGCGCTGAACGCCACGGAGTGACCCGGTCCGTCGCTGTCGTCACCGGCGCCAACCGGGGCATCGGCCTCGAGGTGTGCCGCCAGCTCGCCGAGCTGGGCTACGACGTGCTGCTGGGCTCGCGTGACCTGGCGAAGGGCTCGCGGGCGGCGGCGGGCCTCGGTTCCGTCACGGCGGGCCAGCTCGATGTCGCATCCGACGAGAGCGTCGCCGCGGCAGCCGCCTGGGTGGCCGACCGGTTCGGGCGATGCGACGTCCTCGTCAACAATGCAGCCATCCTGTACGACACTTGGGCCCGGGCCGCTACCGCCGATCTGGATGTGATCCGCGAGGCCATCGAGACGAACCTGCTCGGCGCCTGGCGCACCACGCTGGCGTTCTTGCCGATGCTCCGCCGCGCCCCGCACGCCCGGATCGTCAACGTGTCGAGCGAAGCTGGGTCGCTGGCGTCAATGGGCGGTGGTACTCCGGCCTACCAGATCACCAAGGCGGCGCTCAACGCGCTGACCCGGACGCTGGCCGGCGAGCTGCGGTCGGCCGGGATCCTGGTGAACGCCGTCTGCCCCGGCTGGGTGGCCACCGACATGGGCGGGCCGGGTGGGCGCCCGGTCGAGCAAGGTGCCGCCTCGGTCGTGTGGGGCGTGACCCTTCCGGACGACGGACCCACCGGCGGGTTCTTCCGGGACGGGCGCCCACTGGCGTGGTGAGGCGGTTCTGTCGGTATGCGGCCGTAGCTTGAGTGCGTGACCAAGCCGAGCCGCACCGCGGCGTATCGCTGCTCCGAGTGCGGGGCCACGTCGTTGCGGTGGGTGGGCCGCTGTCCCGAGTGCCAGGCCTGGGGCACCGTCGCCGAGGCCGGGGGCGGCCCGACGAAGACCGTCAAGGCCGGACCCGTGCAGCGCCCGGCCCGTCCGATCGGCGAGCTCGACCCGGACGACGCCCGCGCCCGGCCCACCGGCGTGGGCGAGCTCGACCGGGTGCTCGGCGGCGGGCTGGTGCCCGGATCGGTGGTGCTGCTGGCCGGCGAGCCCGGGGTGGGCAAGTCCACGCTGCTGCTCGACGTCGCGCACCGCTTCGCCGCGGGCGGCCAGCGCGCGCTGATCGTCACCGGCGAGGAGTCGCCGGCCCAGGTGCGGCTGCGCGCCGAACGCACCGGCGCCGTGCACGACCTGCTCTACCTGGCCGCCGAGAACGACCTGGCCGCCGTGCTGACCCACGTGAACGACGTCGCGCCCGGGCTGCTCGTCGTCGACTCGATCCAGACGATGTCCACGGACGGCGTCGACAGTGCCACCGGCGGGGTGCCACAGATCCGGGCCGTGGCGGCCGCCCTGATCGCGCTGGCCAAGCAGCACGGCATCGCCACGGTGATCGTCGGGCACGTCACCAAGGACGGGTCCATCGCCGGGCCGCGCGTGCTCGAGCATCTCGTCGACGTGGTGCTGCACTTCGAGGGCGATCGGCATTCGTCGCTGCGCCTCATCCGGGCCACCAAGAACCGCTACGGCGCCGCCGACGAGATCGGCTGCTTCGAGATGCGCGAGGAC
>DASXYE010000377.1:0-2529 GCA_036502695.1 Jatrophihabitantaceae bacterium | reverse complement strand
CCGGCCACGACGCGTGCCAGCTGCCGGGAAACAAGTGGGTCGAGGGGCTGATCCCGACGTCCACGTCGATCGTGCCGGTGCACCCCAACGGCGCGGGGCAGGCGCACGTGGCCGGCCTGGTCGCCGCCGCGCTCGGCTAAGCGCTACCAAACCGTGAGCGCCAACAGCAACGCGTGCGTATCGAGCAGCAGTCGGCGCACGCGCTAGCTCCAGGCCTCGAGCTCGTCGTCGGGCAGGGGTGCCCAGAGACTTTCCGGGACCTTCACGTCGACGAAGCCGAGCTCCCGCTTCGGCGGCTCGCCCACCGCGGTCAGCCGTACCAACGGCTGCCCGTCGCGGGCGATCACGATGTCCTCACCGGCCACCGCCCGGGCAAGCAACCGTGAGAGGTGGGTCTTCTCCTCCTGCACGTTCACCTGGGTGGTCATGCTGACCATGTCTGGTTGGTCAGGTTGCTCTTGGCCAGGTTCGGGTCGGCGGTCAGCATCGCGCGGGCCTCGGCCAGCGGATCGCGGGCCCGGCTCAGCAACAACCGGACGACGGTGGCGTGCGCGCGGGCCGCGGCCACGACGACGTAGTTGCCGGCGACGATCAGCAGCACGAGCCCCGCGGCGGCGGCGAGGAACGCCGAGCGGTCGTCGTGCACGAAGAAACCCCAGTGGTTTCCGCCGTACGGGCCGTTCGGGTAGTAGCCGAGCGCGATGCCGTGCGCCTTCGAGCCGTTGTCGAACGTGTTGGGTATGAACCGGTACCAGATCGGCAGGCTGATCAGCCCGAAGCACCCGAGCCAGAACGTGGTCGCGACGGTGTCGATCACGAACAACGCCGGCCACAGCACCACGAGCAGCACGAGGTCGCGCCGGGTGGCCGGATCGCGCAGCCGCGCCGCGAGTCGGGCCCGGAACGGACCGCTCGGCCGCGAGCGGTACGGGGCCGCGATGCGGGGACGCAGGCGGCGCCGCTCGACGTTGGCCAGAGCCCGGGTGCTGGCGCTGGCGAAGACCAGCACCGGAAGGCCCAGCCACAACAGGCCGAGGGTCACGCCCACCGCGAGCAGGGTCGTCGCGACCGAGAACGTCAGCACGCCCAGGAAGATCGAGGTGACCAGGTAGCCGAGCGCCGCCCACGGCGCGGGTGAGACCAGCAGGCGCAGCGGCTCCCGGAACCGCAGCCGAGCTGTATTCATGGTGAGGCCGCCAGCCTCACTGCACGTCCTTGAGCAGCTTCTCGATCGCGGCGAGGCGCAGGTCGAAGCTCGTCAGCTGGGCGCGGATGTCGGTCTGCGCGGCCGCTGCCTCTTCGGCCAGCCGGCGGTAGCCGGCCAGGGCGACCGCGTCGGCGCGATGCCGCTCCAACCGGTAGTAGGACAGCGTGATCGCCGCGATGGCCCCGAAGACGATGAACACGACCGCTATCGCGATCACGGCGCCGGTCATGAGGTTGTCCCTTCCGGGTTCCGGATCTTGCGCACGACGTCAGGCGTGATGCGGACGTCGAAATCAATTAGTTCGTAATACTTCATGGCCCTGCCGCTCTCTGCTAGCTCCAGCTCGCCTTTCACCAGGCCGGCTCGTTCCAGCCGTTCGAGGTGCAGGTACAGCAACGGACGGGAGAGCCCGAGCCGGCGCGCCAGCTCGCTCACGTGTACCCGCCCACCGGTCAGCTCGGCGATCACCCGCAGCCGTTGCGGATGCCCGATCGCACCGAGCAGGGCGAGCAGCTCGTCCTCGTTCAGCCAGACCTCCCTGACACCTGTCAGCGCCACCTTACAGGTGGACGTGGAGGTCAGGCCAGCGAGTTGACGAACACGTCGGCGCCGCCGTGGTTGCGGGTGGACGTGTTGCCGTAGGTGACGCCGCTGGCCCATCGCCCGTCGGGGCTGAGGAACAGATTCGACTCGGCGAACGGGTCGACCCCGTCGTCGGCGGCGGTGCCGAACTGCCTTGTGGCGGTGAGCTTTCCGCTCGCGCTGAGCGTCGCGGCGAACACGTCGTGGGCGCCGACCAGCGCGGTGAACCGCCCGTCGGTATAGCCGAGCAGGGTGATCGTGCCGTCGGCCGTGGCCGCGATGCCCACGCCGGAGTCGGCGTCGGGCGTGCCGACCGTGGTCTGCCACCTCGTCTGGTCGGTCGGCGACATCGCCAGGACGACCGCGTCGCTGCCGAGCGTGCCGGCCAGCAGCACCGTGCCGTTGGCGGCGACAGTGACGCCGGAGAGCAGGTCGTCGCCGGTCGAGCCGATCTGGTGGGTCCAGCTCGGGGTGCCGCTGGCGCTGAACGCGGCCACCCAGCCGTCCGTGCCGCCGGCCGCCGTACCACCCGGTATGGCTGCTGAGGTGACGCCCGCGACGTACACGCCCGTGCTGGATGCCGCGACGGCGAGCGCCTTGTCCTCTCCCGGGCCGCCGAACTCGCGGCTCCACAAGGGGTTTCCGTTGCGGTCCAGGTGCACGAGCAGGGCGTCCTTGTCGCCGGCGTTCGTCGCGCCGTCCACCGATCCCTTGGTGTAGCCGGCGAGGTACGTGCCGCC
>DASXYE010000376.1:0-3950 GCA_036502695.1 Jatrophihabitantaceae bacterium | reverse complement strand
CGCCACGGTGGTCGAGCTGCGCGCCGACGACGCGATCGGACTGCTGTACCGGGTCACGGCCGCGCTCGAACGCTGCGACATCGACATCCGATCCGCGCGGGTGTCCTCGCTCGGCGGCTCCGTGGTGGACGCCTTCTACGTCACCACGTCCGCCGGGACGCCCATCCCGTCCGAACTGCGTCGCGACATCGAGGCGGCGCTGGTCTCGGCGTAGCCGGTCCGGCGTCGATCAAGCGTGATCAACTTTGCTCGCAGCGTTAGCTCGTTGATCGAGTTGTCAATGATCTAGCAGGGTGACGGCGTGTTGTTGACACCTGGTACTAGATCGCATTGACACCCACTTCACCCCGCCCTAGCGTCGCAGTGCCGTTGGGCGGCCGCGTAGCGACCGGGGCGAAACCAGGTCGTGGTGACGTCCCGTTTTCGGGGGAGCGGGGGACGGATTTGTCATCACCTGTCCATCTTGCGCTGCCCTCGACAGCGCTGGGCGCCGGCCTGGGACCGCCGCGGCAACCTACCCCCATCCCCGTGAGCGCAGCCCCGCCGGCCGGACCGCGTTCACAGCGCACGAAAGGAAGTCGTGCATGTCTGTAGTGGGAACACGATGGTTCAAGGTCGCGGGCGTCCTGGCCGCGTCCGGCACGCTCGTGCTGAGCACGCAGGCGGCCAGTGACGCGCACCCGAACCGCGGCCTACCGACCCCGTTGGTCATCTCGACGACGGTCAGCACCGCCGGCGGCTACACCCTGCCGGCCCAGATCCACGCCGGCCTGGTCACCTTCCGGATCGGCGCGTCGGATACCGACTACCACGGCATCCAGGGCTTCTCGCTCAACCGCGGGGTCACCCTGGATCAGGCGATGGACGACATCAACCTGACCCTGTCCGGTGGTCCGGACGCGGGCATGGGCGCCATGAACCTCACCCGGGACGTCACCGAGATCGGCGCGGTCACCACGACCCCCTACGCACCGCAGGAAGTCACCGTGCCGCTCACCAAGGGCACGTACTACTTCCTCGATCTCAACGAGGTGGACAACCCGCCGTTGACCCCGCACATCCACACGATGACGGTCGTCGGCGACTTCCGCTTGTCGATCCCGCAGCTGCCGACGACGGTCATCCAGGGCCTCATGATCAACGACCAGCCCCGGTTCAAGGCGCCGGCCACGATGAAGCACGACGGCACCTTCCTCGGCCTGGTCACCGGTGACGAGCTGCACGAGATTGTCTTGCGTCCGGCGGTACCGGGCACCACGGATGCCTACCTCGACACGTTCTACGAGGCGGTCGTGAACGGCACGCCACGACCCCCGTCGCCGTGGCTCGGATCCGCGGCCGGCATGCAGTCGATCTCCCCCGGCCGGTGGGCGATCGTGCACCTCAACCTGCCGCCGGGCCTGTACGCGCTCGTCTGCTACGTGCCGAGCATGGACGGCGGCCTGCCGCACACCTACGTCGGCATGCACCAGATGATCACGCTGACCTGATCAGCGTGCTGGGTGAGGCGCCGCGGTCCGGTTCGGGCCGCGGCGCCTCGCTGCGTGCGCGGCGGGGCGTAGCGTTCCCGTGCGACTGATCGAAGTGCGCCGACGGGGAGGACGACGGTGTCGTACGCGCCGGACCCGGCCGCTGCCCACGATCCCACCGAATTCCGGGAGCAGCTGCGCCGCCTGAAGGTCTGGGCCGGCAATCCCTCGTTCGGCTCGTTGGCCCGCCGCAGCGCGGTTCCCCGTAGCACCCTGGCCGATGCGCTCAGCGCCCGTCGGGACACGCTGCCCCGGCTGGACGTCGTCTCCGCCTTCGTGACGGCCTGCGGGGTGGGCGCCGCGACCGCGGACACGTGGCGGGCGGCCTGGCGCCGGATCGAGGTCGGTCCGGCACCGCGCAACGCTGCGAGATCGCTCGGGTCCGGCGCGGCGCCCCGCCCCCGGGAGCTGCCCTACGTCGCGCCGGAGCTGGTCGGCCGGGCCGATGCGGTCGCGGTGCTCGACGCCGGTCTTCGGTCCGAGTCGCTGCGGCGGGTGGTCGCGATCTGCGGTACGGCCGGGGTCGGGAAGACCGCGCTGGCGGTTCACTGGGTGCGCCAGCTCGAGTCGCAATTTCCCGACGGGCAGCTGTTCATCAACCTGCGGGGCTACGACCGCGAGCACCCGATCGAGCCCGTCGACGCGCTCGGCACCATGCTGCGCAGCCTGCTGCCCACGGGCACGCCGATCCCCTCCCGGCTGGTCGGCCGTACCTCGATGTATCGCAGCCTGACTGCGGAACGTCGACTGGTCGTGCTGCTCGACAACGCCGACTCGTCAGCGGTGGTGCGTGAGCTGCTGCCCGCCGGTCCCGGCTGCCTCGCGGTGGTGACCAGCCGTGACTCGCTGAGCGGACTCGTCGCGCGTGACGGCGCGGCCCGGCTGGAGCTGGCCCCGTTGTCCGTTGCCGACGCCGTCACGCTGCTGCAGAACGTGACCGGTCGACCGGCGTCTGACGAGTTGACCCGGCTGGCGCACCGCTGCGCGCTCGTGCCGCTCGCGCTGCGACTCGCGGCCGAACTCCTGCTCGCCGGGCCGCAGCTGGCCGTGGCCGATCTGCTGGCCGAACTCGACGAGGCCGGACCGCTGTCCTACCTGGGAGCCGAGGGCGACGACCAGACATCGGTTCGAGCGATGTTCGCGCTGTCGTATCAGAAGCTGTCCGCGAATGTGGCCGAGGCGTTCCGACTGCTCGGGCTGCATCCCGGTGCGGACTACGACTCGTACGCCCTCGCCGCGCTGGCCGCTTCCGAGCCCGAGACCGCGCGACACGCGTTGCGGACGCTGCGCCGGGCGTACCTGCTCGAGGAGTTCCGGCCCGGCCGGTACGCCATGCACGACCTGCTGCGGTCGTATGCCGTCGAACTGGCCGACCTCATCGAGCCGGTCGAGCGCGAGGCGGCGCTGGATCGGCTGGTCGACTACTACAGCGGCACGACCGCGCGGGCGGCTCGCGTGCTCTACCCGTACCTACCTCCGGACGGGAGCCCACCGGCACCGGTGGCCAGGCTGCAGCCGGACGTCGGCGACGTCTCGGCCGCGACGACGTGGCTGGGACAGGAATGCGGCAATCTCGTCCGACTGGCCACCAGCCCGACCGCCGCGGCGCGGCCCGGGGGCCTGGATGTGATCTCGTCGGCGATGTCGCGCTATCTGAAGGACACCGCGCGCTACGTCGAGGCGCAACGGGTGCACGGCGCGGCGATCGACGCGGCGCGACATGGCGGCGACGAGTTGGCCGAGATCCGTGCCCTCGTCTACGGAGGTACCGCCCGGCTCTGGCTCGGCGACTACGCCGACGCCATGCGCATGCTGGACCAGGCCGCGAGCCACCCGGTTGCGGCGGGCCATCCGACGTTGCTGTTCCAATGTGTCAACGGCAAGGGAATTGCCCTATTTCTCGGCGGAGACCCCGGCCGGGCACTCGCGCTGTTCCGTCGGGCCGACACCGTGGCCCGACGGATCGGTTCACCGTTCGCCCGGGCCAACGCGTTGAGCAACGTCGGGATGTCGCTGGAGCGAACCGGGCATCCCGAGCAGGCGCGGACCGTACTTGCGGAAGCCCGCGAACTATACAGCTCAGCTGGATATCGCGGCGGCGAGGGTAGCGCCATCGAGAACCTCGGTTGCGCCGAGCTCGCTCTGGGCAACACCGGGCCGGCCATCGAGCATTTCGTCGCCGCGCTGGACATCGCGCGCGACGTCGGATGGCTCGGTCTCGAGACCACGGTGCTGAACAACCTGGGCCGCGCTGAGGTCATCGCGGGGCGTCTGTCCGAGGCCGCGACACACTACGAGCGGGCGGCGCTGCTGGCCCGCAATGGGGCCGACCGGGCCGAACTCGCGCATGCACTGTGCGGTCTGGGAGATCTCGCCATGAAACGTAGGCAGGTCAGCGAGGCGATTCGGCAGTGGAAACAG
>DASXYE010000375.1:0-2487 GCA_036502695.1 Jatrophihabitantaceae bacterium | reverse complement strand
GCAGCGTCCGGGACAAGGTCATCGACTACTACCCTTCTCGTAGGAGCGAGGGTAGCCTTGCCTAATCCCGGCGGCGGCGCAAGGGGCACGTTCAATCGGTCGGACGGCGGCCCTAGGGTGGGCCACATGGCGCCGCGATTGAGCACCGACCGCCTCGTCCTCCGGCCGTGGCAGGTCGACGATGCCCCGACCGCACTGGGCGTCTACCAGGCCGATGAGGTGGCCCGCTGGCTCGTCCCGATGATGGACCGGGTGGCCGACGAAGCCGCCATGGGCAAGGTGCTGCAGCACTGGGTCGACGAGGACACACAGCTGGAGGCGCCGGCCGGTCGCTGGGCGATCGAGCAGGACGGGGCCGTCGTCGGCGGCGCGACGTTGCTGCCGCTGATGCCCGACGACGAGTACGAGGTGGGCTGGCAGTTGCACCCGGACGCCTGGGGCAACGGCTACGCCACCGAGACCGGTCAGGCGCTGGCCCGCTGGGCGTTCGAGCAGGGGATCGAGCAGGTCATCGCCGTGGTGCGCCCGACCAATACCCGCGCGCTGGCCGTCGTGCGGCGCATCGGCATGGAGTGGGTCGGCGAGACCGAGAAGTACCACGGCCTGCGGCTGCAGGCGTTCCGGCTACGCCCGGGCGACCTGACCTAGCGACGTACGCAGCTCGGCGTGGTCGGCCAGCCGCTGGCTGACATCGGTCGGGCTGTGCACGGCGGTGCGGGCCTCGACGTCCGGGCCGACGCGCAGCGTGGTCGCGAGCGCGCGCGTGCCGCGCAGCTGCCCGGGCCATACGGTCAGCTCCGGGTCGGCCAGGTCGACGTACTGGCGCAGCAACGGTGCTCCGTCGCGGGTGACGTTCCAGGTGAGCGTCGCCGTGCCGGGCGGTTCGTTGCTGCGTCCGAGGACGAGCAGCTCGCGCCAGGTCACGCTGGCACCGGCGTCCAGCGCGAGATCCACCGTGACGTCGACGTGCGCACCGGCGCAGACGATCAACGGTCCCGGATCGGCGCACAGCTCGGCGCCGGTGACCACGGCTCGGATCGTCAGCGTGGATGTTCCGCCCTGGGCGATGCTGGCCCCGGTCGCGGTCAGGGTGGTCGGTCCCCGGACGTCCAGTGACAGGGCCAGTTCGTCTCCGTCGAGCGGTCCGGCGGCGGTGCCGACCAGGCACAGCGCGCACCCGGGTCCGTGCACGCGGCGCAGGGTCAGCGGCGGCGCGGACGTGAGCTGCCGCAGCCGCCCGTCCGCGTCGACTACGGCCGCGGCGCCGGCATGCACGCGCTTACCCAGTCGGCGACGTCGCGGGCGGTCGGGTCGTCGGTCAGGGACGTGAACAGGGTGGGCCGCCCATCGCGGACGGCGGCGGCGTCCCGAGCCATGACGTCGAGGTCGGCCCCGACGAGCGGTGCGAGGTCGGTCTTGTTGATCACGAGCAGGTCGCTTCGGGTGACGCCGGGTCCGCCCTTGCGGGGCACCTTGTCGCCGCCGGCGACGTCGATCACGAAGATCTGCCGGTGCACCAGGCCGTACGAGAACGTCGCGGTCAGGTTGTCGCCGCCGCTCTCGACCAGGACCAGATCGAGCTCGTGCTCGCGCTCGAGCGCCTCGACGGCGTCGAGGTTGGCGCTGATGTCGTCGCGGATGGCGGTGTGCGGGCAGGCGCCGGTCTGCACGGCGCGGATCAGCTCGTCGGGCAGCACGCCGTGCCGGCGCAGGAAGTCGGCGTCCTCGGTCGTGTAGATGTCGTTGGTGACGACGCCGATGCGGTGCGTCGAACTGAGCGTGCGGCACAGGGCGGCCACCAGGGCGGTCTTGCCGCTGCCCACCGGCCCACCGATGCCCACGCGCTGCACGGCGGCCCGGGTCGGCGCGTGGTGGTCGTGATGGTCATGAGTGCCGTGGTCATGAGGCAAAGAGACGCACCTCCTGGGTCAGGTGGACGTCGGCGAGCAGGTCCAACGCCGGCGCCGAATCAGCGGGCAGTTTCGCGATCGTGCAACCCTCGGCCGCGTCACGCGGCCCAAAGTTGCACGATCGGAGGGCGAGCGTGTCGATCTCCGGCGTGAGCGAGGCCAGCATTCCGTGCACGGCGTACGGGTCCAGGCCGAGCAGCCGGACGGCGGCGCTCGCCGCGCTCGTGCACACCCCGAGGGCGGCCGCCCGGGCGGCATCCTCCGGGGTTCCGCCGGCGTAGGCCACCCCGGCGCCCAGTGCGATCGGGTGGTGCACCGGATCGCCCAGCGCCGTGAGATCGGCAGCCAGGCTGTGTAACAGTCGGCGCAGGCCGGCGCCCATCGCGTACGACGCGGTGCGCATCGCCTGCGACGGCATCCGGGCGTCGAGTTCGGTGTGCAGCGTGCGCCAGTCACCGGACGGCCACGTCGCGCAGGCCGCCGCCGCGAACGCCGCCGCGACCCGTCCGGACGTGCGCAGCCGGCCCTGGCAGAACGCCCGCACGTCGTCCACGTCACCGACGAGGCCGGCCGTCAC
>DASXYE010000374.1:0-5199 GCA_036502695.1 Jatrophihabitantaceae bacterium | reverse complement strand
GCTCGGGGCCGACGTAGTCGGCACCGGCCGCGCCGTGAGTCTTTCCGAACGTGTGGCCGCCGGCGATGAGCGCGAAGGTCTCCTCGTCGTTCATCGCCATGCGCCGGAACGTCTCGCGGATGTCGCGGGCCGCCTTCACCGGGTCGGGCTCGCCGTTGGGGCCCTCAGGGTTGACGTAGATCAGGCCCATCTGCACGGCGCCGAGCGGGCCGGACAGCTCGCGGTCACCGCTGTAGCGCTCGTCGCCGAGCCAGGTGTCCTCGGAGCCCCAGAAGATCTCCTCGGGCTGCCAGATGTCCTCGCGCCCGAAGGCGAACCCGAACGTCTGGAAGCCCATCGACTCCAGGGCGACGTTGCCGGCGAAGACCAGCAGGTCAGCCCAGGACACCTTCTGGCCGTACTTCTGCTTGATCGGCCACAGCACCCGGCGGGCCTTGTCCAGGTTCCCGTTGTCCGGCCAGCTGTTCAGCGGGGCGAAGCGCTGCGCGCCCTGGCCACCACCGCCGCGGCCGTCCGCGATGCGGTATGTGCCGGCAGCGTGCCAGCTCATCCGGATGAACAGCGGGCCGTAGTGGCCGTAGTCGGCGGGCCACCACGGCTGCGAGGCGGTCATCGCCTCGACGAGGTCGCGCTTGAGTGCGTCGACGTCAAGCTTCTTGAACTCCTCCGAATACTTGAAGTCCGGGCCCAGCGGGTTGGCCTGCGGCGCGTGCTGGTGCAGCACCTGCAGGTTCAGCTGGTTCGGCCACCAGTCCTGGTTCGTCTGGGGCCGGTGCGCCGTGGGGGTCGGCGCCTTGAGGGCCGGGTTTTCGCTCTCAGACACGTACGTCCTTCTCTCCGGTGTCGGCATTTGATTGACAGGTGGGGCACAGGCCCCAGTACACGACCTCGGCCTCATCGATCACGAAGCCGTGATCATCGGACGGGGTCAAGCAGGGAGTGGTGTTGATGGCGCAGTCGACGTCGGCGATGGTGCCGCACGAGCGGCAGACCACGTGGTGGTGGTTGTCGCCGATTCGCGACTCGTACCGCGCCACCGAACCGGACGGCTGGATGCGCCGCAGCAGGCCCGCCGTCGTCAGCGCGCGCAGCACGTCGTAGACGGCCTGGTGCGAGACGTCGCCCAGATCCGCCCGCACGACGCCGATGATCGAATCGGTGTCGGCGTGCGGGTGCTCGTGCACCGCGCTGAGCACCGCCACGCGCGGCCGGGTCACGCGCAGCTCGGCCGCGCGCAGCCGACCGGCGAAGTCGGTGGTGGTGGGCACGCTCTGGAGTCTTGCCCATTTTCTGGAATGAATCAAGATTGGCGCGCCGGTTCAGGGCGCATACTTCTGGCATGAGTGACGAGCAAGAGCGTGACGGTCAGCCCGACGCGGAACCAGACACGGGATCCGAGCGGTTCAAGCACCTGCCCGAACCGATCCGACTCGAAGACACCGTCGAGAGCAAGGACACGCGAGTCGCCCGCGACCCCGAGGACGGGCGCAACACCGACACCGACTTCATGATCCGTTACTCGGGCGGCTGAGCGGTCCAGCCACACTCCACCGACGCGGCGCGGGCGGCCGCGAGTAGGTCCGGCACGAGCCGCAGCACACCGTCCAGGTCCAGCACCAGTTCGGGCACCGACAGCGACATCGCGGCCAGCACCTCGCCGCCGGTCCCCCGAATCGGCGCCGCGATGCAGTGGATGAAGTCCTCGTGCTCGGCGTTGTCGAGCGCGTAGCCCCGTTCGGCCACCTGCTGCAGCTCGGCGAGGTACGCCGGCGCCGACGTGATGGTCGCGCCGGTGAACCCGACGTAGTCGATCGACTCGGCGAGGCGGCGCCGCTCGGGTTCGGGCAGCGCGGCCACCAGGACCTTGGCCACCGCCGTGCAGTACAGCGGCGCCCGCTTGCCGATGCGCGAGTACATCCGCACGTTGTGGCGGCTCTCGTACTTGTCGATGTAGACCACCTCGCCGCCCTCGAACGTGGCCAGGTGCACGGTGTGCCCGGTCGCGGCGTTCAGCTCGCGCAGCGCCGGTTCGACCAGCCGGCGCACGTCGCGATCTTCCAGGGCCCGGTGCGCGAGATCGAACAACCCGGTGCCGAGCCGGTAGTAGTGCACGCCGTCGCGCTGCACGAACCGGTGCGTTTCGAGCGAACGCAGTAGCCGCAGCACCGTCGACTTGTGCACGTCGATGCGCTCGGCCAGCTGGTCGAGGGTCTTCGGCCCGTCGGCCAGCGCCCGCACGAGGGTCAGCGCGCGGTCGACGCTCTGACTCACGGCGACCGCCAGTTCGTCCAAGCGCGGTCGTCGGCGGCGAGCAGGGTGGCGACGACCTCGGGCGGCAGTGGCGTGCCCAGGTCGTCGGCGGACGACAGCACACCGGCGGCCCGCAGGTGCCCGGCCCGCAGCCGCTGCCGAGGCGGCGCGCCGGACAGGGTGGCGGCCAGGAAGCCCGCGGCGAACGCGTCGCCGGCACCGACGGTCTCGACGACGTCGGTCACGATCAGCGCCGGCTGGAACACCGGGGCTGCGTCGGCGCCGGTGGCTGGATCCCGCTCGATCAAGGTGGCCCCGTGCTCGCCGTGCTTGACGACCAGAGTGTCCGGCCCCGGCAGCACTTTGCGGATCTCGGTCGGCTGCGCGAATCCCCATACGGCGTCGGCCTCATCGGCACCGACGAGCACGATGTCCGCGGCGTTGGCCAGCTCGGCGAGCACCGATACGTCCTGGCCGGCCCACAGCACGGGTCGCCAGTTGACATCGAAGGAGAGGCGGTGCGTACGCCGGGGTACGGCGAACAGCTCGCGCATGAGGGCGAGGCAGCTGGCCGACAGCGCCGGGGTGATGCCGCTGGTGTGCACCAGACGGATCCCGCGCAGATCCACTGTGGACAGCAGGTCAGGGCCGAGGAACGACGCCGCCGACCCGGACCGGTAGTAGCGCACCCGCGTGCCCGACGGCCCGATCTCCTTGAGGTACAGACCGGTCGGCCGGCGCGGGTCGATCACCACGCCGCTGACGTCCACCCCGGCGGCGGCGATCTCGGCCGTCACGGCCCGACCCAGCTCGTCGTCGCCGACGGCGCCCAGCCAGCCACTGCGCAGGCCGAGCCCGGCCAGATGGCAAGCCACATTCGACTCGGCGCCGCCGATCGTCTGGAGCCAGGTGCGGGGCCGCTCCCCCGGGACGAGCAGCGCCATCGTCTCGCCCAGCGTCAAGACATCCAGCCGGCCTGTATGTCCCACCTGGACTCCTCGTTGACGGCAACCCGACGGGGATGATTACATCGGTGCACCACATAGTGCAATGGCCGTTGCATATAGCGCAATGGAGGTCGGGGTGGCTGGCACACGGATCGAGCCGGGCGGCATCGACGACAAGGCCGTCGCGGAGATCAGCGCCGAGCTGATCGATTGGCGGTTCAAGGGCATATCACAGTCCCTCGCCGGGGTGCCGATCGGCGAGGCGGCGGCGCGCCGGCTGAACCTGTTCCGTGACGGCTTCCTCGGCCCGCTGCTCGTGCTGGACGGGCCGGCCATCGAGCACAACCTCGCGACGATGGCGGCGTGGTGCGCGCAGCACGGGTTCGCCCTGGCGCCGCACGGCAAGACGACCATGGCGCCGCAGCTGTTCACCCGGCAGCTGGCCCACGGGGCCTGGGGAATCACCGCGGCCAACGCCAGCCAGCTGCGCGTCTACCGCGCGTTCGGGGTGAGCCGCGTCCTGCTGGCCAACCAGCTCGTCGACCCGGCGGGGCTGCGCTGGCTGGCCGGCGAGCTGGATGCCGATCCCGGCTTCGAATGCGCGTGCTGGGTCGACTCGGTGCGTGGCGTGTCCCTGATGGACGAGGCCCTGCGCGCGGCCCGGCCGACGCGTCCGCTCGACGTGCTGATCGAGCTCGGCGCGGCCGGTGCGCGCTCCGGCGTTCGTGACGTCGCAACCGCCGTGGCGGTGGCGCAGGCCGTTGCGGCCAGCCCGGTGCTGCGGCTGGTCGGCGTCAGCGGCTACGAAGCGGCCGTCGGACACGGCACGCTCGCCGAGAATCTGTCCACTGTGGACGGTTACCTGGTCGGGATGCACGACCTGGTGGTCGAGCTGGCCGACCAGGGCTTCTTCGCCGGCGTCGAGCAGGTGATCGTCACGGCCGGCGGCAGCGCGTACTTCGACCTCGTCACCGAGCGCCTCGGCGGCGACTGGCCGGCCGGCCTACCCGTGCTGCCCGTCCTGCGCAGCGGCGCGTACATCACGCACGACCACGGCCTGTACGCCCGGACCTCGCCCCTGGGCGCCGAACCGCGCATCGCGGCGCCACCGCTGCGATCGGCGTTGCGCGCCTGGGCCCAGGTCACGTCGCGTCCCGGCCCCGACCTGGCGCTGCTGACGGCCGGCAAGCGCGACGTGCCCTACGACATCGACCTGCCGATGCCGGTGGCCATCCGCACCGCCGACGGCGTCATGCCGTTGAGCGGCGGGCAGATCACCGCACTGAACGACCAGCACGCATTCCTCAGCGGGGCTGTAGACGTCGAGGTCGGCGACTGGATCGGACTCGACCTGTCGCATCCGTGCACGACGTTCGACAAGTGGCCGCTCATCCCGGTCGTCGACGCCGACGGCGAGACCGTGATCGACCTGATCCGCACGTACTTCTGAGGGGCCACGGCCATGGACGTTCTGAACGAGCTGCGTAAGCGCCGGGCGCTGTGCATCGTGCGGGCGCCGCAGATCCCCGATCCGGTCGGCCTGGCGTCGGTGCTGGTCGAGGCCGGGCTGCCGATCGTCGAGTTCGCGTTCACCACGCCGGACGCGCCGCGCCTGATCGAGCAGGCGTCCACTGTGGACGGTGTCGTCATGGGCGCGGGCACCGTCCTGACGGTCGCTCAGGCGCGGGACGCGATCTCGGCCGGCGCCCGGTTCCTGCTGACGCCGGGGCTGCGGGCCGACGTCGCCGAGGAGGCCACCCGCCAAGGCGTGCCGATCGTGCTCGGCGCGATGACGCCAACCGAGGTCGCCTGGGCGATGGATGCCGGCAGCGCCGCGGTCAAGGTGTTCCCGGCCGCCCGGCTCGGGCCGACGTACTTCAAGGACCTGCTCGGGCCGTACCCGGACGCGCAGCTGGTGGCCACCGGCGGCATCAACGCCGGCAATGCCGCTGAGTACCTGGCCGCCGGCGCGATCGCCGCCACCGCCGGTTCCGGGGTCGTG
>DASXYE010000373.1:0-6327 GCA_036502695.1 Jatrophihabitantaceae bacterium | reverse complement strand
GACCAAGAGCGGGGTGATCGGCACCCAGGCCTACCTGGCCCCGGAGTGTTTCGACACCGGTGATGCCGGTCCGGCCGCGGACCTGTGGGCGCTGGGCGCGACGCTGTATCACGCCGTGGCCGGGCGGGCCCCGTTCGACCGCGACACCACCACCGCCACCCTGCGCGCCATCCTGTTCGAGGAACCGCCGCCGCCACCGGGTGACCCGCGCCTGGGCGAGGCCATCTCCGGACTGCTCACCCGCTCGGCCGACCAACGCCTCAGCAGCGACGCCGCGCGCCAGCTACTCGAGCCGGTCGCCAGCCAACCCGTCAGCAGCACGCCCGATCCGGCCGCCGCAGCCGCCGCCCCGTGGGAGGCGAACGCGACCGGCCTCTACAAGCCGCCTACGCCCACGCCGCCCCCGGTCATCCCGGCGGCGTTCTCCGGCCAGACCGGCCCGACCGGACCGCCCGACCCCACGGCCCCCGGCGGCTTCGGCCCGCCGACGTTCGTGCCGACCGGGCAAGGCCAAACGCCAATCGCTCCGGCCGCCCAGGGCGGTCCGTTCACCGGTGGCACCGAGCCGTTCGCACCGATCCCGGGCGGACCCGTGACCGGCCCGCCGATGCACGACCCGTCGATGCCGGGCCAACCGATGCCGGGCCAACCGATGCCGAGCCAACCGATGCCGGGGCCCTCGATGGCCGGCCCACCCGGTCAGGGCCCGCCACCGCCGGTCCCGACGTTCAACGCGTCGTGGGGTGGCCCGCCGCCCCCGGGTCGGCGTAGCAGGACGCCCCTCATCCTCAGCATCGTCGGGGGGCTGGTCGCGGTCGGAGCGATCCTGGCGGTCGTCTTGTTGATGGGCGGCAGCAAGAGCTCCGACCCAGCCAAGGCGGCGGCCGACAAGTTCTTCAAGGCCGATGTGAGCAAGAACCTCGACGAGATGAAGAAGCTGGCCTGCGGAACGATCTTGAACACGCTGACCAAGGCGCAAAGCGACGAGATCAGCTTCCACACGGCCTACAAGCTCGGCAAGGTCACCAAGCAGGACGACGACACGTCCTCCGTAGCGGTCACGCTCACCACGAAGGACAACCGCACCTTCAACTACTCCACGACGGTGCAGAAGGACCAGGGCACCTGGAAGGTCTGCGACCTCGACGAGGGCCAGAGTGTGCCCAGCGGCGGCGGCGACAGTGACACCGCAGCCGCGCAGGACGTGGTCCGCCGGCTGCTCGAGGCCGGCAAGAACCGGGACCTGTCGACCGCCCAGTCCCTCACCTGCGAACCGCTGAGCGGCCGGCTCGAGAACTTCCCGACCATCACCAGCTACAACGTCGGCGCGGGCACCGTGACCGGCAGCTCCGCCGAGGTGCAGTTCACCGCGTTGGGCCACAGCGGGACGGGCACGGGCTCGGACGAGACCGAAGACGGCGTCGCCGAGCTGCAGAAGCAGAGTGGCTCCTGGAAGGTCTGCGACATCCGTGACGCGTCCTCGAGCAGCGGCGACACCAACGGACCGGAGCCGTCGGACACCGGCCTGAGCTCACCCGACTTCCCGACCGACACCGGTTCGTCGTTCGACGGGTCCCCGACCGGCAGCTTCTGTGTGACGCCGAGCGGTTCGACCCCCATCTGCGTCCCCGAATAGGCGGCACTGGGCACTACCGGATCGACGCGCGCAACCACGACAGCGTCGTCAGTTGCGACAACATCACGACCGTGCGCAAACAAGCCCTCGGCGACACCATCGGCCTGCTGTTCGACGACCAAGCACCCGAACTCGCTCGCGCCATCAGCGACGCATTCGAGCTGTATCTCACCTGAGGTACCACGCATGACCCGGTACCGGCCTGTCACGCATCCAGTCGTTCAACAAGGGTGGGCGCTACTGGGATCGAACCAGTGACCGCTCGGGTGTAAGCCGAGTGCTCTCCCGCTGAGCTAAGCGCCCGCTGGTACCTCAGCCCGTGTGACGGGCCCGAGCCAGGGTACTCGGTGACGGCCCAGGCTCGCGACGTACCGTGATGGCCGTGCTGAGCGTCTTGCGTCAACGGCGGTACGCGACGCTGAGCGCGCTGATGCTGCTGATCGCGACCATCTGCGTGCTGCTCGGGGTATGGCAGCTGTCCCGGCTGTCGAGCAAGCACGACACGAACATCGCGCTGCGCCACAACGCGCACGCCGCACCCGCGACGATCGCCGGGCTGCTGCATCCAGTCGGGACGGGTCCGGCGCCGAGCCGCACCGCCGTGCAGTTCCGCCAGGCGAGCGCCAGCGGCAGCTACGACGCCGAGCACCAGTCGCTGCTGCGCAATCAGCAGATCAACGGCGACAACGGCTTCCTCGTCGTGACGCCGCTGCGCACGGACGGCGCGACGCTGCTCGTGGTGCGCGGCTTCATCGCCGGCCGGTCGGCGACGGTGACCGCCCCGCCCCCGCCGACGGGGCCGGTGACGGTCACGGTCCGGGTGTGGCCGGCCAGCACGACGCCGGACAAGGCGGGCAGCCTGGACCGCGGCCAGGTCGAGTCGATCAACGCCGTCGAGCAGGCCGCCCGGCTGGGCGGATCGGTGCTGAACGGCTACGGCAACCTGCTGCCGGGCCAGACCGGCACGTCCGGGCTGGTGGCCATCCCCCCGCCTGACCTGTCCAACCCGGCCGGCGGCGTACCCGAGCTGCAGCACCTGGCCTACGTCATCCAGTGGTTCCTCTTCTCGGCGCTCGCGCTCGCGGCGCCGTTCGCGATGGCCCGCGCCGAGGCCGGCCACCCGACCGGCGAGCTCGACGACGAGGACGAGGACACACCGGCGCCGACCCCGGCGGAAGAACGAGCAGCCAAGCTGGCCGACCGCTACGGAAGGGCGCGACCCTGATGCTCAGCCGGGCTGTAGGTGCCGCGACCATTGTCGCGCTCGACGACGGCACCGCGCCGTACTTCCGACCGCGTCGGGACGCCTTCCCGACCGCGACCGACGAGCACTGGCAGCGCGCGGATCAGCTGGATCCGGCCGCGGTCGACGACGGCGAGTGGCGGCTGCGCTTTCATTGCTTCGCCATCCGCTCCGATGCCGGCGTCACGCTGGTGGACGCCGGCATCGGCCCGGCCGCCGACGCGGACGGGGCGTGGTCGGCCGTGCCGGGTCAGCTACCCGACGAGCTGGCCGCCGCCGGCATCGACCCGGCCGAAGTCGACACGGTAGTTCTCACCCACCTGCACAGCGATCACATCGGCTGGGCCGCGCTCGACGAACCGTACTTCGGCAACGCGATGTACGTGCTGCAGCAGGCCGAGTGGGCCGCCCTGGACAAGTTCGGCCCGGCCGCACGCAGCCGGGTCGTCGAACCGCTACAGGCCCGCGACCAGCTGCGGCTGCTCGACGGCGACGCCCGGCTGAACGCCGCGTCCCGCATCGTCGCTACGCCCGGCCACACACCGGGGCATCAGTCGGTGCTCGTCGAAGCCGGCGACACGACCGTGGCGATCACTGGCGACCTGCTCGTGCACGCGATCCAGCTCGTCGATCCGGATCTCGCGTATCTCTACGAGGACGACCCGGCGCTGGCCCGCGAGTCGCGAATCCGGTTGCTACAAGGCAATCCGGTGCTCGCGACGTCCCATCTGGGAAAGCCCTACGTCGAGACGTGGTGAATCGGCGCGGCCGGCGCCAGATCGTGCACCGCCGCCGCGCCGGCGTCGTCCGGGTTGTCGCCGACGACGACGGCCGCCTCCAGGCCCAGCGCCCCGGACGACGCGGCCATCGCGACGGCCACTTGCAGCGCCGACAGCGTCAACGACGGCAACGCGACCGCGGCCGCGACGTACGTGCGCCCGTCGGTATCGCGAACCGCTGCCCCGGCGGCCGAGCCGGTGCGGGCGCGCGCCGATCGGGCCAGCGTGACGAGCTTGGTGTCCTCGGCATCGAAATCGACAGCGTCGGTCACTGGGCGATCTCCGGTTCGTCGGTGGGCGATTCTGCGGTGTGCGCCTTGCGTCGCACGAGCACGGTGTCGATCTGATTGCGTCGCCCGCCGGCGCTCTCGGCGACCAGCTCCAGGCCGTTGACCCGCGCCGTCGCACCGGGAATGGGCACCCGGCCCAGCCGCTCGGCCAGCAGCCCACCCACCGTCTCGACGTCGTCGCGGTCGGGCAGCTCGACGTCGAACAGGTTGGCCAGGTCCTCGACGGACAGGCGGGACGTGACCCGGGCGGTATCGGCGTCGATCCGTTCGATCGGCGGCTTTTCGTCGTCGTACTCGTCGGTGATCTCGCCGACGATCTCTTCGAGGATGTCCTCGATCGTGACCAGTCCGGCGGTGCCGCCGTACTCGTCGATCACGATCGCGAGGTGGCTGCGGTGCGCCTGCATCTCGCGGAGCAGCTCGTCGACCGGCTTGGACTCCGGCACGAACGCCGCGGGCCGCATGACCTCCTCGACCGGCGTGACCCGGGCCCGGTCGGCGTCCTGGGCCCGGCGGGCGAGGTCTTTCAGGTAGGTGACGCCGACGATGTCGTCGACGTTCTCGGCGATCACCGGGATGCGCGAGAAGCCACTGCGCAGCGCCAGGGCCAGCGCCTGGGGCACCGACTTGCTGCTCTCGATCCACACGATCTCGGTCCGCGGCACCATGACCTCGCGGGCGATGGTGTCGCCGAGCTGGAAGACCGACTGGATCATCTCCCGCTCGCCGTGCTCGACGACGCCGCGCTGCTCGGCGATGTCGACGAGCTCGCGCAGCTCGACCTCGGACGAGAACGGCCCGTCGCGGAAACCCCGTCCGGGCGTGAGGGCGTTGCCCAGCCAGATCAGCAGGCTCGGCAGCGGGCCGAGCACCCGACCCAGTGCGTGCACGACGCCGGCGCCGGCCAGGGCCAGCTTGTACGGGTGCTGGCGGCCGAGCGTGCGCGGCCCGACGCCGACGAACACGTAGGACACCACGACCATCATCGCGATGATCAGCAACACGATCGGCCAGCGGTACCCGAGCTGGGCGCGGGCCACGATGGTCACGAGCACCGTGGCAGTGACCTCGCAGCTGACCCGCAACAACAGCAGCAGGTTGGTGTAGCGGGCCCGATCGGCCACGACGGTGCGCAGCGTCTGGGCCCCGCGCCGGCCCTCGCGCAGCATCTCCTCGACGCGGGCCACCGACACCCGGGCGAGCGCCGAGTCGAACCCGGCGAACACGCCCCCGAGTGGCACCAGGCAGACCGCCACGATCAGGACCGCAACGTCCGGGGCGTTCATCGCGTGTCGCGCACCTCGCCGCCGGTACCGGGTAGCGGCGCCCGGATGGGTCCCCGGCCGCTGGCTTCGGCCCAGCCACGCACGATGCGGGCCTGCAGCTCGAACATGGCTTTTTCCTCGTCGCTGTCGCCGTGGTCGTACCCGAGCAGGTGCAAGATGCCGTGCGTGCACAGCAGGTGCAACTCGGCCTCGACGGAATGCCCGGCCTCGCGGGCCTGCCCGGCAGCCACCTCGGGGCAGAGCACGACGTCGCCGAGCAGCGCCGTCGGCGCCGGGCGCTCATCGCCCACCGAGCCGGGGTGATCACCGCGCTCGGCCGGTTCGTCGGCGCCGTCCATGGGGAAGGCCATCACGTCGGTGGGGCCTTCGAGGTCCATCCACTGCTCGTGCAGGGCCGCCATCGCATCAGGGTCGAGCAGCACCACCGACAGGTCGGCCAGCGGGCTCACCTGCATGGCGTCGAGCACGTAACGACCCAGGTCGGCCAGCGCCCGCTCGTCGACGGCGGCCCCCGACTCGTTGTTGATCTCTATGGACACGGGATCCTTCAGCAGCCTCAGCGGCGGGGCTTGGCGTGGTGCGGCGGGGCCGTCCGGCCCTGCTCGTCGAAGCGGGCATAGGCATCAACGATCTCGCCGACCAATCGGTGTCGCACGACGTCGGTGCTCGTCAGGGTGGCGAAGTGGATGTCGTCGATCTCGGTCAGGATGTCGCGCACGACCTTGAGGCCGCTGCGCGTGTCCCCCGGCAGGTCGACCTGGGTGACGTCGCCGGTCACCACCATCTTCGACCCGAAACCCAGCCGGGTCAGGAACATCTTCATCTGCTCCGGCGTGGTGTTCTGCGCCTCGTCCAGGATGATGAACGCGTCGTTGAGCGTGCGTCCGCGCATAAAGGCGAGAGGCGCCACTTCGATTACCTCGCGCTCCAAAAACTTTTCGACCTTCTCAGTCTCGATCATGTCGTAAAGCGCGTCGTACAATGGGCGCAAGTACGGGTCGATCTTTTCCTGCAAGGTGCCGGGCAGAAATCCCAATTTCTCGCCCGCCTCGACAGCGGGCCTCGTGAGGATGATGCGGCTGACCCGTTTGGC
>DASXYE010000372.1:0-11312 GCA_036502695.1 Jatrophihabitantaceae bacterium | reverse complement strand
TAGGTGCGCCTCACACGCAGGGTCAAGAGGTGCGACCGGCCGAAACTGGCCACCGTCGCATTCTCGCCAGCGGCGTACCACCGAGCCGATTACGCCCGGTCGCAAGCCGCTACCGGACCGCGGCCAAAGGTCGACCTGGGGCTGCCCCGTCCATGATCAAGAGTAGTGCGGCCGGGGGCCGGAGCGGTCTTCCTGCGGCCGCGCCGGTCGGACCCCTACGAGCCTCGCGCCGCTTCCCCTCCCGACTGACCAAAATCTGGCGGGCCGGCATGGTCAGGCGGGAGGGGAAGTGGCGCCTGGGAGGTCGGCGGGCGGCGCAGGAAGATCAGCCGGTCGACGGCACCCGTATGCCGAGGTGCTCGCAAGCCTGGGCGAACGTCATCCCGGTGGCCCACACCGACTCGAACCCGAACTTGAGGGTGCGCGCCAGGTGCGGGTGCTCGATCACCAGGGTCGTGATGTCGTCGCGGCCGGCGATCGGATCGGGCATGGCAATCAGCACCGTGCGCTCGTCGATGATGCCGAGCTTCATCGGCAGCTCCTCGACGAACCGGGCCTCCTCGCCGGCATCGAGGAACGCCTGCACACCGCCGAGCTGGGTCTCGTCCTGCAGCACCGAGAGCTCGTACATGCTGCGCAGCACGTGTCGCCGCGCGAGCCCGAGCCCGACGACGTTGGCGTCGACGGCGACGGCACTCGGCGCCTTCGAGAACACGAGCATCTCGTTCTCGACGGTCGCCTGCAGCTCGTTGAACCGGGTGGCTACCGCCTCGGGCAGGCGGATCACCTCGATGTAGTCGAGGGGATCGGTGTGCTCGCGACCCGCCTGGTAGGCCGACCGCAACTCGTCGACCAGGCCGCGGGCGTCGTCCCCGAGCGCGGCCACCCGTTCCTGATGGGTCAGCATGAGTTGTGCCGCGACCCGTTCCGGCGGCACGGCCACGTACTTCGCCGTCCGGCCCGGACGGTCGGACGCGAGCCCCTTGCCGACCAGGCTCTCGAGCACGTCGTAGATGCGCGGACGCGGCACGCTGGCCAGCCGGGCCACCTCGGCCGGCGTCGACGCGTCCCGCCGCACGAGCGCGACGTAGGCCCGTGCCTCGTACAACGTCAGGCCGAGCCGAACCAACCGTTCCACCGACACCGGATCCGCCACCCGGGCGAAGCTAGGGAGAAGACCCCGACCTGTCAATCAGAACCCGGCCGGACGGGCGCCGCAGCCAGGCCAGGGCGAGCAGCGGCAGGACCAGCGGCACGAACCCGTAGCCCTCGCCGAAGCGCGACCATACCGTGGCGTCCGGAAACCAGTCCGATCGGACGAGGCTGAGCGAGCCCACGACCAGCACGCCGGCGAACTCGAGCATGCACCACCGCTGCGCGAACGAGGAACGCCTTACCAGTAAGGCGAATCCGACCAGATAGACACCGGCCGCCACCGCCGACAAGGCGTATGCGAGCGGCGCCCGGCCCGCGTGCGTGGCCAGCTGCACCGCGCTGCGGGCCCCCGCCGCCACGACGAACAGCGCGTAGCCGCCGAGCAGCACCCGCCCGGCATCGACCCGGCCGCTGGCGACGCGCTCCGCCCCGCGCCGATCGCGCTCAGCCACGAGCCGGCCGCCAAGTCGTCTGCAGCCGGACGATCAGCACCGCGAGCACCACTGCCGCCCCCGCGACGAGCAGGCCGGCCCACAGACCGTCGTCGCCGGCCGCCTGGCTGCCGGCGACGGGCAGCACGATCAGCGCAGTACCGAGGTAGGCGAGATGGGTCGCCGGCTCGGCCGGACGGTGGCCGCCGATCAGCCCGGCGATGTCCAGGACGGCCAGCACGATCAGCATCGCCTCGATCGCCAGCAGCGCCGGGACGACAGCCCGCCAGCGGTAGCGCCGGGTCGCGAGCCGCACCGCCACCAGCCCCGCGACCGCCACCGACGCCAGCGCGACCGAGAACGCGACGGCGTCGATCATGCCGCCGCCGCCCGCGCCCGACGCCGGCGCACGCCCCGGCGGAACAGCCACGTGGACAGCCCGGTGACCATCAAGGCCAGCGGCGCCAGGCCGAAGACCGCCCAGACGATGCGCCACCAGCCGTTGACCATCCAACCGAAGTGCGCCGGCTCGAACACCTTGTCGTAGAAGCGATTCCCGGCCGGCTCGCCGTGCGTGTCGACCACCTTGATGTGGGACGGATCGTGCGCGTCGACGTACACATCGGTGTCGCCGCCGTAGAACGAGCGGTAGTTGTAGGACGCGAACCCGGTCGCGATGTCGACGGACCAGTACTCGGCGCCGTCGGCCGGCGCGACGATGTACGCGATACGGCCCGGCGCATGCTGCAGCGCGACGGCCGACGCCTGCTCGAGGCTGACCACCGTTGCCCCGCGCGGCGCCTCGCTGGGCACGAACGTGTAGCGGTTCTCGTCCGGACCATGCCCACCGGTGACCGCCAACCAGGCCGTCTGCACAACGGGAAACTCGAACGCGGCACCGGTGACGCCCCACATAAGCACGAACGGCACGGCGATGATGCCGATCAGGTTGTGCAGGTCGTAGTCACGCGCGAACCGCCCCTTCCCGGTACGGACGCGCACCCCGTGCGCGAGCCGACGAAGGCCCGGCCACCACGTCGCGATCCCGGTCAGGGCCAGCAGGATCATCATCAGGCCGAGCGTGCCGATGACGAAGCTGCCCCACGTGATCGCGTGCAGCCACGAGATGCCGAGCGTCGGGATGGGATGGGTCAGCCAGCCGACGTAGCCGGGATAGCCCACGCAGGTGAACGCGCAGTCGTGCAGGTTCACGAGCAGGCCCATCGTGCCGCCGGTCAGGTGCGAGTGGCCGTTGATGTGGCCGGTCCCGGGGTCCACGGCGTACGCCTGGGTGTACGTCGCATCGCCCACGACGTAGACCCCGTGGTCCGGCGCCACCCACGCACCGAAGCCCGGATGAGCTTGCTGCACAAGGGCAAACGCCCGCTCGGCACCGATCGGTTGCGCGCTCGCGGTGTGGCGGTAGAAGCCCGAGTGAGTGGCCCGGAAGTACTCCGAGTGGAACAGCACGATCGCGCCCGTCGCCGTCTCGACGACCAAGAGGAGCCCGAGCACCAGCGACACCCAGCGGTGGGCCAGCACCATCCCGCGCCGGGCCGGCCGGCGCCGCCACCAGGGCTTGCGCGCCCGCGGCCGGCCGGCCAGCTCGGTCCGAGTTCGCGCCGTCTCCACCGGCGCTTCGGCCTCATCCGGCGGCGCCTCGATCGTCACGTCCGAGCTCACGTCCGACACCCCCGAAGATCAACGTTAGGTCAGCCTAAGTTAGGGCAGCCTAACCGACAGGAAGAAATCGGGCGAGACCTCGCGTGTCGACCTCGTGACGTTTTGTGTCCGTGAGCTGGAAAGATGATCGGCTTGAAGCGAAGTTGATCACGTGGTACGCACCGTATTGCCGATATGACAGGCAGCCAACCTTGTGACGGGGACAAGGACGTGCCTCGTGATCTGTGTTGGGCCTTGCCTGCATCAGTCACCCCACGAGGAGTTGGCATGGTTCCTGCAAGACGCTTCGGCATTCGGGCAACACTGCGCCGGCCGGCTGTCCTGATCGCGGCCACCGCCGCGATCGCGACCGTCGCGGTGGCCGCCCCGGCGAACGCCGCCCCGAGTCCACTCACCCGCAGCCCGCTGGCCGGGCTCACGGCGAACTTCGGTTGCGCAACAAAGACGCACGTCCACCAGGTGACGTGCTTCGGCAAGCTGCGAGCGCAGCGGGCATCGAACGGCCGCGTCGCGCCCATGACGGTCACGACCCCGACCGGGCTCGGCGCCGCCGACATCCAGTCGGCCTACAAGCTCCAAGGCCTGCACAGCGGGGGCCGGACGGTCGCCATCGTCGACGCGATGGATGACCCGAACGCCGAAGCCGACCTGAAGGTGTATCGCAGCCACTTCGGTTTGCCGGCCTGCACCACGGCGAACGGCTGCTTCAAGAAGATCAACCAGAACGGCGGCACGTCCCCGTTGCCGGCCGGCGATTACGGCTGGGCGGAGGAGATCAGCCTCGACCTGGACATGGTTTCGGCGGCCTGCCCGGACTGCCACATCCTGCTCGTCGAGTCCAACTCGGCCACGATCGAGGACCTCGGCGCCGCCGTGAACCGAGCCGCGGCGACCCCCGGCGTGGTGGCGATCTCGAACAGCTACGGCGCCACCGAGGACAGCACAGTCACTGGTGACGACCACTTCTACAACCACCCGGGCATCGCCGTGACGGCAAGTACGGGTGACTCGGGGTACGGCGTGGGGTATCCCGCGTCGTCACGCTACGTAACCGCGGTCGGCGGCACCTCGCTGGCCAAGGCGTCCAACTCGCGCGGCTGGACCGAGACCGCGTGGAGCGGTGCCGGCTCGGGCTGCTCGACGGTCGAGGCCAAGCCGTCCTTCCAGCACGACAGCGGTTGCGCGAAGCGGACCGTGGCTGACGTCTCGGCGGTGGCCGACCCGAACACCGGGGTCGCCGTCTACGACACGTACAACAGCTGCGGCACCAGCTCGATCTGCGACTTCCTCATCTCGCTCGGGCTGGTCCAGGGCGCGGACGGGTACGTCCAGGTCGGTGGCACGAGCGCGTCGTCGCCGATCATCGCGAGCGTGTATGCCCTGGCCGGCACCGGCCTGAGCAACGCCACGCCGTACGCCCACACGTCGGCGCTGTACGACGTGACGTCCGGTTCCAACGGCAGCTGCGGCGGCACGTACCTGTGCACCGCCAAGGCCGGCTACGACGGTCCGACCGGTCTCGGTACGCCGAACGGTACGGGCGCCTTCTAGAAAGTCACCCTCGCCCGATCGGGCGGTTCCCGGCGGCCTCGCGCCCCGGGGACCGCCCGATCAGCCATTTCCGAGGTCGTCCTCCCCGATCGTGCAACTTTCTGCGGCCTCAGGGCGCAAGATCTTGCACGATCGGGTCAGCGGGCCGGGATCTCGTCCACCTTGGTGTCGTCCTGGTGGTGCCGGAACCCGTCGATGCCCAGCCCGCGGGCCCGGGCCAGCTCGCCGGCGATCACCTGCACGGGCGCGATCTCGAGCACGGCCCGCGACATCGCCGGGGCAGCCGGCACCCGGACGACCTGCAGCCCGGCTGTAGATGGCACGTCCGCCGTGGTGATCAGCACGGTACGAGCGCCCGTACCGGCCACGTACTGGGCCAGGGCCACCTCGCGACCGTCCCCGAACAGCACGCACCCGGACGACGCGTCCAGCGGTTCCATCGGACCGTGCAGGTACTGGTACGTCTCGTACGTGGCGGTGCTGATCCGGGCCGACTCGCGCAGCAGCAGGGCGCCCTCGGCGGCGGTCGCGTAGGAAGCGGCGGCGCCGACGAAGTCGATCGAGGTCGCCCCGTCGAACAGCGCTGCGCCGTCCAGCCGCGCGCTGACCAGGGCGGCCAGCCGGCTCGGCAGCGCCGCCCAGTCGTCACCGTCGTCGGCCCCGTCCAGCGCGGACGCCAGCAACCCCAAGGCCTGCAGGGTGGCTGTATATCCGACGGTGTACACCTTGCTGTCCGCGCCGTGGCCCAGGTCGATCACGGCGTCGGCCACCTGGGCCAGCGGGGACGCCGGCGCGTTCGTCAACACCAGGCGCGGACCGTCCGCCAGCTGCGCGGCTTGGATGGTCTCGCGACTGCGCCCGCCCTCGGACACGAACAGGTAGCAGTCGGCCAGGTCACCGCGGCCGGCATCCAGGAAGGCCGACGCCGTCACGTTGACGACGCGGCGCCCATTACGCGCCAGCCGCAACGCGAACGCGTGACCGGCGTGGCTGCTCGCCCCCATCGAGACCACGGCCAGCACACCGGCCCGCCACGGGGCCACATCAGCAGCGCCGAGCGCCGAACGCATCGTGGCCGCCGAGGCTTCGAGCCGGGACGGCTGCACGGCAACCGCTTCGTAGTAGTCCATTCCTATCCCTTCACGGCACCGGACGAGAGCCCGCCCACGACGTACTTCTGGAACGCGATCGCCAACAACACCGGTGGGATCGACGCGATCAGACCGCCTGCGGCGACCAGTCCGAAGTCGGTGCTGTATCGCCCGCTGAAGTCGGCGATGGCCACCGGGATCGTCTTCGCGTTGTTGGTCGAGGTGAAGATCAGCGCGTACAGGAACTCGTCCCAGGCCAGCAGGAAGGCGAACATGATCGTGGCGAACAGGCCGGGCCGGGCCACCGGCAGCATCACCCGGAACAGCGCGCCCATCCGCGAACAGCCGTCGACGCGCGCCGCCTCCTCCAGTTCGGCCGGGATCGTCAGGAAGTAATTGCTCAGGATCCACAACACGAATGGCGTGACGTAGCTGCAGTAGACGACGATCAGGCCGAGCTTGCTGTCCAGCAGGTTGGCCGAGCTCATGATCAGGTACAGCGGCACCAGCAGCGCGATCGGCGGCAACATGTACGACGTCAGGAACACCATCATCGTCAGCTTGCGGAATCGGAACCGCAGCATCGCGAACGCGTACGCACCGAAGATGCCCACCGTCACCGAGATGATCACGGTGCCGCTCGCCACGATCGCCGAGTTCACGATCGACTGTCGGAACGCGCCGGCCACGTCGTCCCCGTTACCGTGCAGGATCTCCCGATAGCGGAAGAACGTCACGTGCTTGGGCACCCAGTGGTACGGCACGGTGATCAGGTCAGCCGGCTCGGTGACGCTGGCCAGCGCCATCCAGGCGAACGGCGCCAGGATGATCAGCGACACCACTACGGCCGCGACGTGGATGCCGATCGTGTACCGGCGCGACGCTCTCACATCAGGCTCATCTCGGTACGGCGCAACGCGCGCAGGTACACCGCGGACAGCACGAGGATGCAGGCCACGATCACGTCGGCCAGCGCCGAGCCGTACCCGAAGCGCTGATCAGAAAACGCTTGTACGTAAGTGAAGTAGGCGATGGTCTGGGTGCCGTTCGCCGGACCGCCCCGGGTCAGCACGTACACCAGGTCGAACACCTTGAACGCGTCGATCGTGCGCAGGATCAGCACGATCGAGATGCTCGGCACCAGCAACGGCAGGGTGATCGACCGGAACATCCGCAGCGCGGCGGCGCCGTCCACGCGGGCACTCTCGTAGATCTCGGACGGGATCGACTGCAGCCCGGTGAGCAGGAAGAACGCCACGAGCGGTGTCGTCTTCCACACGTCGGCCAGGATCACCATGTTCAGCGCGCCCCACGGCGAACCGAGCCACGAGTGGTAGCTGCCGATGATGTGCAGCTGGGTCAGCGCGGCGTTCAGCGACCCGTACTGGACGTTCAGCACGCCGCGCCACATCGCGCCGTTGACGACGGTGGGCAGCGCCCAGGGCAGGATCACGATCGCCCGGAACAGCCAGCGCATCCGCAGCGGAGCGTTCAGCAACAACGCCAACCCCATGCCGAGCACCAGCTCGCAACCCGTGGACACGACGGTGAAGTACAGCGTGCGCTCGAGCGTCGCCCAGAACTCGTGGTTGGCGACGATGTCGTGGTAGTTGCGCAGCCCGACGAACGGCGTGGTGACCGGAGCCGCGCTGTTCACCTCGAAGAACGAGACGATCGCCGTGCGGACGATCGGGTAGAGCACCACGCCGAACACGACGACGGCGGCCGGCAGCAGAAGCAGCGCGGCCAGCCGGCCCTGCCGCCCGCGCCGCCGTCGGGGCCGAGGCGGTGCGTCGGGCGAGGTGACCGGGGGCGCGAGCGTCGCCGTCACAGCACCCCCGTCACGGATCGGCCCGGCACGGATCGGCCCGGCACGGATCGCGCAACGTTTGGCGGCCCCAGCCCGCCAAACGTTGCGCGATCGGAGGAAAGACCAGTCACGTCATCAGCGGGGTCGCGGTCTTGACGGCGTCGTCCAGCGCTGACTGCGCCGACTTCTTGCCGAGCAGCGCCTTCTGCAGCTCGACCTGGATCGCTTGCGAGATGCCGTTGTAGTTGGCGATCTGCGGCCGCAGGATCAGGTCGTCGAGCTGCTTGGCCGCCGCCGCGAACGTCTGCGGGGCGCTCTGCACGACCGATGCCGTGTCGTAGGACTTCTTCCAGATCGGCAAGGCGTCCTTGGCGTACTGGTCGAGTTGCTGCTCGCTGCTGATGAACTCGATGAACTTCCAGGCGGCGTCCTGGTTCTTGCTGCCGTTCGAGATCGACAACGCCATGGCGCCGTTGCAGCCCGGGCGCTTGCCACCCGGCCCGGACGGCGTCTGCTGCACCGCCATCTGGCCGACGACCTTGGAGCCCTTCGGGTCGTTGGACGTGCCGAGGTAGTACGTCCAGTTCAACCCCATGGCGGCCTGGCCGTTGTTGAGCGTCTTCTCGACGTCGGCCTCGAGGAACTGCGTCGAGCCCGGGTTGGTCAGCCCGTCGACGACGGACTGCCGCATCCACTTCAACGCGTCGACACCGCCGCCCGTGTTGATCGCGAGCTTGCCGCCCGCGTCGAGGAAAGTGCCGCCGAACGCGCCGAGCAGCTGCGTGTAGTCGCACATCAGCGCCTCGGCCTGCGACAAGCTCCAGGCCAGCGGGTACTTGACGACGCCCTTCGACTTGAGCGCGCGCGCCGCGGTCAGGACGCCCTCCCAGGTGTCCAGCGACGCGGCGTCCACACCGGCCTTGGCCAGCATCGTCTTGTTGTAGTAGAAGAACTTCGTGTCCATGCCCCAGGGCACGCCGTACTGCTTGTCCTGGTACTGCGCGGTGGCGTAGGCGCCACCGAGCATCGTCGTCTTCCAGTCGGCGGGGTACCGCGAGGTGATGTCGGCGACGATGTTCTTGCTGCCGAACTCGGCCGGCCAGATCACGTCGATCAGCACGACGTCGTACGTGCCGGCCACCGCCGCCGACACGATCTTGTCGTGCAGCGCCTCGTAGGTGACGAACGTCGGGGTGACCTTGATGTCGGCGTTCGCACTGTGGAACGCCGCCACCATCGCGTTGACGTCCTTCGTGCTGTAACCCGCCTGCTGCATGAACAGGGCCTGCAGGCTGCCCTTGCCGCTGCCCTTCTCGCCTTTCTTCGCCTTCGTTCCGGTGACACTGCACGCGGGCAGCGCGAATGCCGCGCCGGCCGCCAGCCCGCCGACGAGTACCTGCCGGCGCGTGGGAGACAGGGAGTTCATGACGTGACCTCCGTGATGAGCGATGACGATCGGCGCGCCAGGGCAATGGCGCCCATGACGGGCGGCCGGTCGAGGACGTGAATCGACATGGTGGGGAACTCGCGAGCAACCGCCGTGGTGAACGCGTCGCGCAGGCGCTGTTGGTTCTCGATGACCGCGCCGCCGGCGACCACGGCATCGGCGGGGATCCCGCGCAGGCGCAGGCGTCCGACCAGCATCGCCAGCTGCTCGCCCGCCTCGCGGATCACGTGCGCGGCGATCGCCGAGCCTTCGTCCGCCGCGGTGAACACCTCGGCGGCGTAACGGCCCCACTCCTCGGCGGACGCGGCATCGGTCACGGCGACGAACAGTTCGGGACCGTCGGCCGCATCGAACGCGGCCAGGAGGCGATGGCCCAGCGCGTCGGCCGGACGGCCGCGGTCGAGGTCGGCCAGCACGGCCCGGGTCGCCTCGCGGACGATGCCGGCCGAACTGCCCTCGTCACCGAGCAACCAGCCCCAGCCGCCGGCGGTGATCAACTCGCCCGCTTCGCCGCGCGCCACCGCGATCGAGCCGGTGCCCACGGCGATGCCGATCGCGGCGTCTATGCCCATGGCGGGCGGCATCAGCTCGGCGTCGTTCACGACGGTGACCGGACCGTCGACCAGTTCCTGCAGCGCCTTTTCCAGCGCGAGGCATTGCGCCGTGCTGTCGCAGCCGTGCGCCCCGACGGCGATCGGCCGGGTCACGGCCGCCGCACCGAGCTGGGTCACGATCACGCGGCGCAGGGCGGCGGCATTTGCCGGGGTGTCCCGCCAGGACGAGGTGGGCACGACGGACTCGCGGACCAGCGCACCGTCGTCCGCGGCGACGGCGAGGTGCGTCTTCGTGCCGCCGATGTCGACCCCGACCACTTCAGCCATTAATTCGCCTACCGAACCTTCGTTGCGCGGCCTGGATGGGTGAGCTCTCGACAATGCCGTGTGGTGATGCGTAATCTGCGCGAGCGTTTGGTAGGTTAACGAACTCAGGATGGCGGGACAAGGGGCAAACGTGAGCGCGTTACCGATCCGGTACGACCTGCCGGAGAGCGGGCGCGCCGTGCTCCGCGCCCTCGCCACGGACGGCCCGGCGACCCGTCCCGCACTGGGCGACGCGCTCGGGCTGTCCAAGCCGACGATGTCCACCGTGATTGCCGAGCTGACCCGGCTCGGACTGGTCGCCGAGCAGGGCTCGTCGCGCGGCGCCACGGGTCGCAGCGCCGTCGTGTACTCGCTGGCCACCACCGCCGGGCACGTCCTCGGCGTCGACGTGGGCGCCACTCGGATCCGGGTGAGCGCGCACGGCTTGGACGGTCAGCAGCTCGCCTCGGCCGAACAACGCCTCTCGCAGCGCCGGCACAACGTCACGGCGTCATCGGTGCGGGCCACCGCCGAGCTCGTCGGGCGGGTCCGTACCCAGATCGGCGACACCGCGGGACCGCTGCGCGACGTCGTGCTCGCCGTGCCGACCGCGCCCGGTCCCGACGGCCCGCAGGTCGACGGCGACGACGGCCTGGTGGCCGCGCTGCGCATGCCCGGCGACGTCCCGGTCATCGTCGAGAACAACGTCAACTGCGCGGCGATCGCCGAGCACCGCACCGGGGCCGCGCGGGACCAGTCGCTGTTCGCCTACCTGCAGGTCGGCGTCAAGATCGGGGTCGGCGTGGTCATCAACGGGCAGCTGCTGCGCGGGGCGCACGGGGCCGCCGGCGAGGTCACGTGGATGCCGTTCCCGTGGTCGTCGCGGACAACGCCCCGACGCGGCGAGCTCGAGGAATACCTCGGCTCGGACGCCCTGATGCAGCGGGCGCACCAGGCCTGGCCGGATTCGGCCGGGGCGGCTCCGGCCGACGCCGAGGCGCTGTTCACGTTGGCCGCCCGGGGTGATGCGACCGCGCGTCAGCTCGTCGACGCGCACTCCCGCGACATCGCCCGGCTCACCGTCGGCGTGATGAGCGTCGTCGACCCGGGACTGGTCGTTCTCGGCGGCGGGGTCGGCCAGAATCCCCTTGTGCTACCGGAGGTTCGCCGCGTCGTCCGGGCCCTGGCCTGGAACACGGAGATCACTACCGGAGCGCTCGGCGAGCACGCGACGGTGCTGGGCGCCGTCCACGTCGCGATCTCGCGCGCGCTCGACCGGATCGC
>DASXYE010000371.1:0-23682 GCA_036502695.1 Jatrophihabitantaceae bacterium | reverse complement strand
GACGAGTTGGACCGCACCTGCACGGCGATACCGAACCCGAGGAGAGCGGTCAGCACCCCGATAAGAGCGCCCGCCCGGACGTGTACCGGGCGAAGGCGTCGGGCCGCCTTGGCGCCCGGCGTCGGCGCCCCGTCCCCATCCCCATCCCCGCCGACCGCACCCGACGCGCCGTCCTCCGCCCGACTTTGCCCCGCCACGACACGCTCGTCGGCGTCTCCAGCGGACTCCCGAAGGGCAAAGTCGTTCGGGCTCGGATCGGCGGACGCGTCGTCGGCGGCGGCGGCGGGCGTCGGCTCATCGCTGCGGTCGGTCATGCGCGGAAGACGTGCCTTCTGATCGCGGCGGCGTTGCCGAAGATCCGGATGCCGAGCACGACGACCACCGCCGTCGACAGCTGCCCGCCCACGCCCAGCTTGTCGCCGAGGAACACGATCAGCGCCGCGACCACGACGTTCGACACGAACGACACGACGAACACCTTCGAGTCGAAGATGCCGTCCAGGCGAGCCCGGATGCCGCCGAACACCGCGTCGAGGGCGGCCACCACGGCAATGGGCAGGTACGGCTCGAGCCCGTGCGGCACCGTCGGGCGCAGCACCAGCCCGACGACGAGCCCGACCACCAGGGCCAGCCCGGCGATCATCGCGAGCCCGTCTCGACCGGGCGGGCGTATCTGGGCGTCGCCGCCGCGGTGGCCGGCAGGTGCAGCTTGTGTTGCTCCGACCACGAGAAGCTGATCCCGTTCGCGGCGGCCAGCGTGTGGTACCGGCTGGACACGTCGCTGTCGGCGAAGCTCGTCACGAGCACGTCACTATCTCCTATGGCCTCGATCGTGTACGGCGAGGTGATCGGCGCGAAGTCGACCAGGACGGCCTGGCCGGCGAATCGGATGGCCGACGTCGGCGTGAGCCGCACCCCGTTTACCGAGATCGCCTCGGCGCCGTCGTGCCACAACTCGTTGACGACGCTGCGCACGTCCCGGTCGGTCAGCACCTGGGTGCCGCCGATCGGGGTGGTGCCCGGCCGCCCGTTGTCCGGGGTGGTCGTCGGTTGCGGCGGGTTGCCCAGCTGCACGCGCAGCCCCGGTCCCACCACGGCGGTGACCCCGGCCAGTAGTTCGGTGCGCTGCAGTTGGGCCCCGAGCGCGCTGCCGGGCAGCGCCTTGCCGCGAGCCTGGTTGATCTGCTCGCCGAGGCGCTGCGCCTTGTCCTCCAGCGCGTTGCCCGCCGACTGCGCGGACTTGACCCGCGCGACCAGGTCGTCGTGCACCTTGGCCGCGGTCGGCGCGGCCCGGTGGGTATGGACGTAGGCGATGGCCAGGGTGAATCCGACGAGCAGGCAGCCGATGACGACCGCCGGCCGGTCGAACCACCGCGGCCCGCCACTCGGATCGCGCTGGGCCGCCGCCTCGGCGTAGCCCGGGTCCGCGGTATTCGTCACCAAGTCGATAAGAAGATCTGCCGGCTTGGTGCTAGGTCGAGATGTCACGACGTGACCGCCGGCCGGGTCAACTGGTTCACCTGCACGACGTACAGCGCCCCGGCCCACAGGTACAGCGCCGTCCCCCAGATCGTAAAGGCCCACGCGATCGGTCGGGCGACGTCAGCCACCGTGCCGTCCCGGGCGGCGAGCAGCAGCAGCGGGAACGCGTACAGCAGGTTGAACGTGGCGGCCTTGCCCAGGTAGTGCACCGGCGGGGGGCCGTAGCCGTGACGGCGCAGCACCGGCAGCGTGAACGACAGCAGCAGGTCGCGTCCCACGATGATCGCGGCCAGCCACCACGGGATGATGTGCCGCAACGTCAGCCCGACGAGCGTCGCGAGGATGTAGAGGCGATCCGCGGCCGGATCCAGCAGCGCACCGAGCTTGCTCGTCTGATTGAGCATCCGGGCGAGCACGCCGTCGGCCCAGTCGGTGAAGCCGGACACGGCCAGCACGATCAGCGCGGCGATGTCGGCGTGCGGGCCGAGCAGCAACCACAAGAACAGCGGCACGCCCAGCAGGCGCAACACACTGAGCGCGTTGGGCACCGTGACCACGCGCTGCGCGGCGTTCTCGTCGGAGTTGTCGGTGTTTCCCGCGGAGCCCGACGTCACGCCACCTCCGTCTCGGGCTTGATCGGCCGCCTCGGCTCGGCCGCTGTGTCATTGCCACTTCGACCGGCACGAGGCTTTCGAGTCGGGACGGCGGGATTTGAACCCACGACCCCCTGACCCCCAGTCAGGTGCGCTACCAAACTGCGCCACGTCCCGGTCGTGCGGAGAAACCCTAGCGTAGCTGCTGGACGAACGACTCAGCGCCGCGCGAGCCGCCGTTCGCGGACCCGTACCGAGATCTCGATCGGCGTCCCGGCGAAGTCGAAGTCCTCGCGCAACCGGCGTTCGAGAAAGCGGCGGTAGCTCGCCTCCAGGAATCCGGTGGTGAACAGCACGAACCGCGGCGGGCGGCTGTCGGCCTGGGTGGCGAACAGCACCCGGGGCACCTTGCCGCCGCGGCCGGGCGGCGGGGTGGCCGCCACGACCTCGGTCAACCAGGAGTTCAGGCGTCCCGTCGGGACGCGCCGGTCCCACGACGCGAGGCTGGTGCGCAGCGCCCCGGCCAGCTTGTCGACCGCCCGCCCGGTCTGCGCCGACACGTTCACCCGCGGCGCCCACGCCACCCGGGCCAGGTCGCGGCTGACCTCGCGTTCGAGCCGTTCCCGACGGTCCTCGTCGACCAGGTCCCACTTGTTGAAGGCGATGACCAGCGCCCGGCCGGCCTCGATCACCGCGGCGATCACGCGCTGGTCCTGCTCGGACAACGGCTCGCCGGCGTCGAGCAGGACGACCGCGACCTCGGCCGCCTCGATGGCGCTGGCGGTCCGCAGGCTGGCGTAGTACTCCATGCCGGCGGCCTGGTGGACGCGCCGTCGCAGGCCGGCGGTGTCGACGAACCGCCACGTCTCCCCGCCCAGGTCGATCAGGCTGTCGACCGGGTCGATCGTCGTGCCCGCCACGGCGTCGACCACCGAACGGGCATCGCCGGCCAACCGATTCAGCAGGCTGGACTTGCCGACGTTGGGCCGCCCGACCAGGGCCACCCGGCGCGGGCCCTCCTCGGACGTCGTCTCCGGCGGCGCGTCGGGCAGCGCCTCGAGCACGGCGTCGAGCAGCTCGCCGCTGCCCCGCCCGTGCAGGCCGCTGACCGGGTACGGCTGGCCCAGGCCCAGGTTCCACAGCTCGGTGGCATCGGCCTCGCCGCGCTCGTCGTCGATCTTCGTGACGGCCACGATCACCGGCTGCTTGGCCCGTCTCAATGTCCGGGCGACGGTGAGATCGGTTTCGGTGGCGCCGGTGCGGCCGTCGATGACGAACAGCACCAGATCGGCGGTCTCGACGGCCCGCTGCGCCTGGGCGGATACCATCGCCTGCAAGCCCTGCGCGTCCGGTTCCCAGCCGCCGGTATCGACCAGCGTGAACCGCCGGCCCGCCCACAGCGCGTCGTAGGCGACGCGGTCTCGGGTCACTCCGGGGACGTCTTGCACCACGGCTTCGCGCCGGCCCAGGATGCGGTTCACCAGCGTCGACTTGCCCACGTTCGGACGCCCGACGACGGCGACGACCGGCGCGGTGGTCGGCTCGGCCAGATCGGCCGGCTCGTCAGCGTCGGTCACGGCATCAATCCTGCCGGATGGTTGTGGGTGCTCATGCACTTCGGCTCGCTGCGCGATTCAGAACTATGTCGACAAGACGATCTACCACTTCGTCAATGGATAGATCAGTCGTGTCGACGTCGACCGCATCCGCGGCGCGGGCCAGCGGGCTCACGGCCCGGGTGCTGTCCAGCCGGTCACGGCGCTGCAGGTCGGCGGCCACCGCCGCCACGTCCACATCCGGCCCGAGCTCGCTGGCCCGGCGGGCGGCTCGAGCTTGGGCCGACGCGGTCAGGTAGACCTTGGCCTGCGCATCGGGTACCACCACCGAGCCGATGTCGCGGCCCTCGACGACGATCGGGCCGGCGCCGATCAGCCGCCGCTGCTGCTCGACCAGCACCGCCCGGACTTCGGGGACCGCCGACACCGCGCTCACCGCCGCCGTCACTGCCGCGGACCGGATCTCGGCATCCACCGGCCGGCCGTCCAGTTCGACGCCGGCCCGCTCGGGATCGGTCGACAGGGCGATGCGGGCCGAGCGGACGGCGGCCACCACTCGGTTCTGGTCGGCCGGGTCGACGTCGTGACTCAGTACGGCAAGGGTGGCTGCGCGGTACATCGCGCCGGTGTCCAGGTAGCGGGCGCCGAGGCGCCGGGCGAGCATCCGGGCTACCGTCGACTTGCCGGTGCCCGAGGGACCGTCGAGCGCGACGACCCCGGTGAGGCGGGGGCCGTCGTCGTCGCCGGCCGGGCTGGCTCCGGTGTCTGGTGTCACGTCCCCCTCGATCCGATCGTTCGGCACGTTCCCCGCCGTTTCGCGGCGCAGTGCTGCACCGGCGACCGGCGGGCGATCACCGGGCAACTTACCGCGCAGCCGCGAGCCGAGCGCCACCACCGTGGCTGGATACGGCGCGGGTGTGGCGCCCATCGGTTGCCGCTGAAGCCGGCCGTGGGGTTCTCCGTCTGCAGCTTGAGCCGAGGCAACGACGTGGTCACTGATGTACGGCTAGCTGTCTAGTTGAGGATTAGCAAATCGACGCTCGAGCTGTCACTCCTTCACGCCGGCGCGACAGACGATCCCTGCGCGCCACCTTGGACCGCCGACGTGAGCGGCCCTCGCCGGCCCAGCGGCCGGGCGCCGGCGGTCGAGATCCGGACCGCGGACCGTGTCGGAATCGCGTGCTTCTGCGCGAATCTGCCGGCCCACTTGACCCGCCCCGAGCCAACCGTCGAGGCGCCGGCCAAACGTGCGGACATTGGGGCTCGTGCGGGTCATTGGGGCAGGTCCGTCCGCAATTGGGCCGCTCCCCGCAGGTATACGTGCCGGATCTCGCTGCGGGCCCGCTCGGATTCGACATGCGCCAAGACCCGCAGGACGCGGGGCAGCGCGCCCGGGACAGCGATCTCGGTGGCACACAGCAGCGGAACATCCGTGAGCCCCAGCTGGCGAGCGGCATAGGCGGGGAACTCAGCGGTCAGATCCGGAGTGGCGGTGAACACCATGCTGATCACGTCACCGGAGCCCAGCTGGTTGCGCTCGAGGACCTCGGTGATCAACTCGGCGGTACCGGACAAGATCAACTCGCGATCGTCGCGGTCGACCTGGATGGCACCGCGCACAGCTCGAACCGCTCGCATCCGGACGATGTCTCCCTTGGTCGAGATCAGGCTTCCCCGCTTGGCCGTCAAGCCGAGACGTGCCTTCAGCAGCTTAGAGCTTCGCTGACAGAGCATCTTGGCAACGACACGCTTTGAGCTTTTATCGACTTATAGCTACATCAGTTCACTGGTATAGCGTCTATCGGTTGCACGACTTATTGACTAATCGGCATCATGCTAGGTCGTTGTATCAGCTCATCAGGTCAGCATCAAGCTGGTTCGTCGTGACGTCGCTAGACCGGTTCAGCGCCTCCTTGACGCATCCTCGACCTCCCTCGCCGTGTCGACATTTCGCCACGACCGGAGTCGAGCCGATGCCGCCGACACTCATTCCCGGAGCCGTCGACGGCGCACGAGCTGCTGCCTCGGCCGCCAACCTACTCCGCGGCGAACCGTCGTATCGATCACGTCCCAGCCGTGTGCAGACCGCTCCGAGCCCGGCCCTGGTGGCAGCCTGATGACCTGCCGGGCCAGCCCGCCATCGCATTAGGATCGCGCCAAAGCGCTAGAATCCCTATACGTACCAAGCGATCTCGTCCGGCACGCCGGACCGTGCACCAATGATCAGCCAGCCGGCAGACCGACTCGCCGACTCACCCACTAGGCGACTACACGACTTGCTGACTAGATGGATCCACGACATAACGTTTTCTAGGTTTAGCGATAAATTGTCGAACCTAGAAATCTCGTCGCCGACGACTCATCGGTAAGACTGCTAATCAGTACGCCTCTTTATATCTAACTTGATTTAAATCTATCCAGCTTCATAGATAATCCGACTAACCGCTACGCCAGTAGATCGCCTCATCTATTTACTGGTAGATATTTTCACAGCTAAATGTATCTAGAGGTTAACTTGTTTAAAGTCAAACATACTCAGTAATTTATGGTTTGATATTCAAATCGGGACAGCTGCTTACCGCTAGAGAGGTCAAGAGTCTTAGCGTAAGAAGGGTTTGTTACTAGGACGCTTTGTCGACAAGGTCCTGAAGCTGCCCGACCTCGGTCCGGGCCAGCTCCCGGATCGCACCGGCGCGTTGCCCGCCGAGCTGGATCGGTCCGATCGAGGTGCGCACCAGTCGTTCCACCGGGTGGCTCACCTCGGCCAGCAACCGGCGCACGATGTGCTTGCGCCCCTCGTGCAGCGCGACCTCGACCAGGGTGCGCCCGGGCAGCGAATCGACGATCCGGAACCGATCGACCTGTACCGGGCCGTCCTCGAGCTGTACGCCGGCCTGCAGACGTCGGCCGACCTCTCGGCCAACCCTCCCCTGCACCGTCGCCAGGTACACCTTCACGATCTCGAACGCCGGGTGCATGAGCCGATGGGCCAGCTCGCCGTCGTTGGTCAGCAACAGCAGTCCCTCGCTGTCGGCATCGAGGCGGCCGACGTGAAAGAGGCGTTGCGGACGGTCCGCGACCAGGTCCCCCACCGTGCGGCGCCCCCGCGTGTCGGACATGGCGCTCAGCACCCCCCGAGGCTTGTTCAGGGCGAGGTAGACGAACTCGTCACGAACCTCGATCCGGGTGCCGTCCACTCGGATGACCGCGGAGCGCGGATCCACCCGAACCCCCAGCTGGGTCACGACCGTGCCGTCGACTTCGACCCGGCCATCGGTGATCAGCAGTTCGCACGAGCGTCGCGAACCCAGGCCGGCAGCGGCCAGCACCTTCTGGAGGCGGACTCCCTCGGCTAATTGGTCAGCCATGTCTCACCGTCAACCTGACAGTTCGTCGCTTTCCAGCCCGCTCAACTCAGGCAATAGTGGAGCCAGAGACGGAAGCTCGTCAATTGACCGAAGGCCCATTCTTTCCAGGAACAGCTCGGTCGTTCGGTACAGTCCGCCGCCGGTATCCGGATCGGCGCCGACCTCGGTGATCAGCCCGCGTGTGATCAGCGTACGGACAACGCCGTCGACATTCACCCCGCGAATAGCCGAGATCCGGGCCCGCGTGACCGGCTGCCGGTAGGCGATGACCGCCAGGGTCTCGAGCGCCGCCTGGGTCAGCCGGACCCGTTGCCCATCCATGAGGAAGGCCTCGATCCAGCCGGCCAGCTCGGGCCGGGTGTACAGCCGCACGCCGTCGCCGACCTCACGCAGCTCGATCCCGCTCCCCCGCGCGTCGAGGTCGCTGGCCAGCGCCGCGAGCGCCGCCTGGATCTCCGGAGCCGGACGCTGCAGGCCGGATGCGAGGGCGGTCACCGACACGGGTGCGTCCGAGACGAACAGCACCGACTCGACGGCCGCTCGCAAGGTGTCCGGATCGCCGAGGTCAGCTCGGTTGGACGCCGCCGGCTGCTCGGCCGGAGGCTCCTCACCCAGGTCATCAGCCGGCTCTTCAGCTACGGTCCCGCCTGGCTCTTCGGCCACGGCATCATCCGACTGTTCACTCGGCTCGTCGGACGGCTCGGCACCGGACGCCTCGGCCGCCGGCTCGGTTGTCGACTCGGCTGCAGACTCGGCCATATCGCCGGATGGATCGGCGCTCTCCGAGGCCGGCGCAGCTGCGCCGGCCTCGGAGACCACCTCCACCGGAACGGCCGTGTCCAGCTCGTCGACCGGCGCCGGCGACGTCGCCGACTCGAGGTCAGAACTAGCGTTGCTCACCCGTACTCCTCGTCCACCGTGTCGTCGCTCGACTCGGCAGTGTCATCGCGAACGGTCGAGATCCAGCGCACCCGCAACTCGGCCAGCGCGGCAGCCTGGTCGAATGCGACCGAACCCTCGCGGTACAGCTCGAGCAACCCCAGGAAACGGGCCACGACCTCGAGCGTGTTCTGGCAGTCCGCCACGAGCGAGCGAAAGGTCGCCGCGCCCTGACGTCGCAACCGCTCGCGGATGGTCAGCATGTGCTCGCGGACGCTGACCCGCGGCGCGTGGACGTGGTCGGTCATCAGTACCGGCGGCGGCTTGGGGGTCAACGCCGCGGCGGCCAGCACGGCGAACCGCTCCGGCGTCACCCCGATCATGATGTCGGGCATCAGCTCGGCGAACCGGGGCTCGAGCTCGGCGCTGCGTCCGTGCCGGCGGGACTGAGCCCGTTCCAGCTCGGCAAGGTATGCGGCGGCCAGCTTGTACGCGCGGTACTGCAGCAGACGGGCGAACAGCAGGTCGCGAGCCTCGAGCAGCGCCAGGTCCTCGTCGTCCTCGACATCGGCCGAGGGCAGCAACCGCGCGGCTTTCAGATCGAGCAGAGTGGATGCGACGACGAGGAACTCCGTCGCCTGGCCCAGGTCCCACTCCCCCGCCGCGGTCAGGTAGGACAGGAACTCGTCGGTGACCGTCGAGAGCGACACCTCGGTGACGTCCAACTGCCGACGGCTGATCAGGGTCAGCAGCAGATCGAACGGGCCCTCGAAGTTGTCCAGCCGGACGCGGAAGCCATCGCCGGATTCGCCGGCCAGCTGTACGCCGTCGTTCTCCGACGCCAGGGACTCGATGTCCAGAGCGTCCTCGGCCGAAAGACTCACGCTCCGCGCAGCCGTCGCACCAGGATCGACGAGTCACCCTTCGACTCGAGGTCGGCGAGCACCACGGCGACCGCCTCGCGAATGATGCGGCCCCGATCGACGGCCAGGCCGTGCTCGGCGCGCAAGTGAAGTCGAGCCGTCTCTATGTCGACAAGTTCCTCTACCGAGCAATAGACAGTGATCTTTTCCTCGTGCCGCTCCCGGCCGCTCGGGGTGCGGTCACCGACCGCACGGATGCGGCGGCCACCGCGGCCGGGCCGGGTCGCTGCCGGTGCGGGCGCCGGACGAGGCGCTGCCATCTCGGCGCGCTCGGGCTCCGAGTCGACGTGCTGCTCCGGCTCCACCGGAGCAGGGGCCGGCGTCGGGACCGACACCGCTCCGACGCCGGGGTGGTGAGCGACTTCCTCGGGCGCGGCCTTGGCCGGCGATGTGGCGCGGAACAGCTCGGAGGCACCGGGCAGGCTCGTGCGGCGGGCGGCCATCAGCACTCCCTCCCCCGGGCCAGGATGCCGGCGCGCGCTGCGATCCGGGGTCTAGCCACCCATCCGCCGTAGCGCAGTTGCGCAAAAGCGGGCCGGACTGGGCTCGTCTGGATCATCGCGCGAGCACCTCCCGTGCGAGGTTGCGGTAAGCCTTGGCGCCGGCGGACGTCGGTGCCCAGGTCGTGATCGGTTCGCCGGCGACGGTGGTCTCCGGGAAGCGGACGGTGCGGTTTATCACCGTGTCGAAGACGTCGTCGCCGAAGGCTTCCACCACCCGCGCGAACACCTCACGTCCGTGTAGCGTACGGCTGTCGTACATCGTGGCCAGGATGCCGGCCAGCTTCAACTTGGGATTGAGCCGTTCCCGGACCTTGTCGATCGTGTCGATGAGCAGGGCCACGCCGCGCAGGCTGAAGAACTCGCACTCCAGCGGCACGATCACCTCGTGCGCGGCGGTCAGCGCGTTCACCGTCAGCAGGCCGAGCGAGGGCTGGCAGTCGATCAGCACGAAGTCGTACTCGTCGACGACCGGCGCGATTACCCGGCCGAGCGTGTGCTCGCGGGCGACCTCGCCGACCAGCTGAACCTCGGCGGCCGACAGGTCGATGTTGCTCGGCAGCAGGTCCATGCCCGGCACGGCCGTCTTGAGCAGGATGTCCTCGACCGCGACGTCGCGTTCCATCAGCAGGTTGTAGGCGGTGCGGTCGAGCTGGTGCGGCTGCACGCCGAGCCCGACGGAGAGCGCGCCCTGCGGATCGAAGTCGACGAGCAGCACGCGGCGGCCGAACTCGGACAGCGCCGCACCCAGGTTGATCGTCGACGTGGTCTTGCCGACGCCACCCTTCTGGTTGCACAGGGCCACGATGCGAGCCGGGCCGTGCCGCTCAACCGGCTTGGGTTCGATCAGCTTGCGCTTCGGACGGGCAAGGGCTGGATCGGACGACTTGATGTCCTCTGCGGTGAACAAGGATCCAGCGTTGGCGGTGTCTTGACTTGTCGACATAGCCATGAAGGGCTTAGACCTCCTGCCCGTTTGTCTCGGCGCCGATCGCGAGGCTACTCCACGCTCGGCGGGGCCACGACACCGAACCGCAGACACCCCGACAGACGGCAGGAAGTCACCGAGCGGCAAGTCAGACCGAGGTTAGGGACAGCTGCGAGATGAGTGCGCGCGTCAAGCGCGAGATGCGACCACAGCGAACGCAACCACCACGCGATGAGCGCTCGCGCGAAGGGCCCCGCCGCCACGCGGCTCGCGACGAAGTCGCGGTGCGGATCTGCGTTGGACCCCGAGCGCAGCGAGCGAGTCCACAAGCAGATTCACGAAAGGCGGATTAAGCCAGCGCGCGGGGGTGGGTTGCCGCGTACACCTCGCGCAACTGGTCGACGGTGACCAGCGTGTAGATCTGCGTGGTGGTCACCGACGAGTGGCCGAGCAGCTCCTGCACGACGCGCACGTCGGCGCCGCCTTCCATCAGGTGAGTTGCGAAAGAATGCCGCAGCGTGTGCGGGGAGATGCCGCTGGCGGCGCCGTCGAGGCCGGCCTTCTCCGCGGCGTCGCGCAGCACAGTCCAGGCCGACTGCCGCGAGAGCGATCCGCCGCGCGCGTTCAGAAACAGCGCCGGCGTGCCGCGCCCCTTGGCGGCCAGCGCGGGACGCACCCGCACCAGGTACGCCTCGAGCGCCGCCGCGGCGAACGAGCCGACCGGCACCCTCCGCTGCTTGCCGCCCTTGCCGGACAGCAGCACCGACCGTGCCCCGAGGTCCAGGTCGTCGACGGCCAAGCCCACCGCCTCGGAGATGCGCGCCCCGGTCGCGTACAGCAACTCGAGCAGCGCCCGGTCGCGGACGGCCAGCGGCGTGCCGTCGAAACCGGCCGCGTCGAGTAACCGCTCGACCTGCTCGACGCTGATCGCCTTGGGCAGCCGGCGCGGCGGGGTCGGTGGGCGGACGTCGCGGGCCACGTCGACTTCGAGCAGGCCGTCCCGCACGGCGAACCGGTGCAGGCCGCGCACCGCCACAACGGCACGCGCCGCGGACGATGCCGACAACGGCGGGTGGTCGGCATCGCCTTCGCGCAGGTAGCCGAGGAATCCCGACACCGCGACGGCATCGACCCGGTCGAGAGACGCGACGCCCCGATCGGCCAAGTAGCCGAGGTAGCGGTCGAGGTCGCGCCGGTAGGACGAGAGCGTGTTGCCGGCGACGCCCCGTTCGACGGCCAGGTGATCGAGATAGCTGCGGACCACCGACCCCGGTTCGAGCCGGGTCCGCGCAGTGGTCACGACCGCAGCTGTCCGGGCTGGCCCGACGACTCCGGCTGGCCCGACGACTCCGGCCGCCCCGACCACGGCGCGTCGGCCGGACGCAGCGCCCGCCAGCCATCCGCGCGAGCCGCCGCCGCGGCACACACACCGGCCACCGCCGCGGCGTTCGTCAGCTCGCCGCGCATGGCCCGGGCCACCGCCTCGTCCAGTGGGACCCGTGACACGGTCAACGTGATCTCCTCATGCTCGGGCACGAACTGCTCGCCCGGCGCGTCGGCCAGGCCGCGGGCGAGGAACACCCGGATCGCCTCGTTGGTCATGCCCGGCGAGGTGAACAGGTCGATCAGCACGTGCCATTCGGCCGCGGCCAGCCCGGTCTCTTCCTTGAGCTCGCGCTGTCCGGCGAGCAGCGCCGGTTCGCCCGGCACGTCCAGCAGGCCGGCCGGCAACTCCTGCAGGTAGCGCCCGACCGGATGCCGGTACTGGTTCACGAGCACGACCTGGTCGTCCTCGTCGAGGGCCACGACACCCACGGCACCGGGATGCTCGACGATCTCGCGGGTGGCGACGGTGCCGTCGCTCATGCGCAGCTCGTCGGTGCGCAGCGAGATCACCCGGCCGCGGAAGTGGTGCGTCGAGGCGAGAACCTGGTACTGATCAGCGCTCACCGCGCGGTCGCGTCCTGGTAGGACGGCGTGCCGTTCGGCGTGGGCACCGGCTCGAGCGGTTCGATCTCGCCGGGTGATTCCGGGATCTCGACGGGCAGCCGCTCGGCCGCGTTGTAGGTCAGCGCGGCGTCGATCAGTCCGCGGAACAACGGGTGCGCGCGGGTCGGTCGCGACTTCAGCTCGGGATGGGCCTGGGTGGCGACGAAATACGGGTGCAGCGACCGGTCGAGCTCGATGAACTCGACGAGCCGTCCGTCCGGGGACGAGCCGCTGATCACCAGGCCGGCGGCGGCGAGCTTCTCGCGGTAGGCGTTGTTGACCTCGTAGCGGTGCCGGTGCCGCTCGGACACCTCGCGCGTGCCGTACGCGTCGGCGACGAGCGAGCCGGCTTGGAGCACGGCCGGGTAGGCGCCGAGCCGCATCGTCCCGCCGAGGTCGGCGTTGCCGGCGACGATCTCGACCTGGTCGGCCATCGTCGCGATGACCGGCGCCGGCGTCTGCTCCTCGAACTCGGTCGAGTTGGCGTCGTCGATGCCGGCCAGATGCCGGGCGGTCTCGATCACCATGCACTGCAGGCCGAGGCACAGGCCCAGGGTCGGGATCCCGTGCTCACGCGCGTAGCGGGCGGCGCCGACCTTGCCCTCGATGCCGCGCACCCCGAACCCGCCCGGAATCACCACGCCGTCGACGGCCGACAACTGGGCCGCCGCACCGTCCTCGGTCTCGCAGGTGTCGGCCGGCACCCACTTGACGTTGACCTTGGTCCGCCGAGCGAAGCCGGCCGCGCGCAGCGCCTCGGTGACCGACAGGTACGCGTCGGGCAGGTCGACGTACTTGCCGACCAGGGCCACGGTCACCTCGTTGCGCGGGTTGTGCACCCGGTCGAGCAGGTCACCCCACAGCGTCCAGTCGACGTCGCGGAACGGCAGCCCGAGCCGGCGCACCACGTAGGCGTCCAGGCCTTCGCTGTGCAGCACCTTGGGGATCTCGTAGATGCTCGGCGCGTCGGTGGCCGAGACGACGGCCTCCAGATCGACGTCGCACATCAGCGAGATCTTGCGCTTGACGTTGTCGGGGATCTCGCGGTCGCTGCGGCACACCACCGCGTCGGGCTGGATGCCGATGCTGCGCAGTGCGGCCACCGAGTGCTGGGTCGGCTTCGTCTTCAGCTCGCCGGACGGCGCGAGGTAGGGCACGAGCGACACGTGCAGGAAGAACACGTTGTCCCGGCCGACGTCGTGGCGCACCTGGCGGGCCGCCTCGAGGAACGGCAGCGACTCGATGTCGCCGACCGTGCCGCCGACCTCGGTGATGACGATATGGGGGCGTTGCCCGTCCGGCCCGGGCTCGGCCATGGCCCGCACGCGCGCCTTGATCTCGTTCGTGATGTGCGGGATGACCTGCACGGTGTCGCCGAGGTACTCGCCGCGCCGCTCCTTCGCGATCACCGTCGAGTACACCTGGCCGGTCGTCACGTTGGCCGACCCAACGAGATCGGTGTCCAGGAAGCGCTCGTAGTGGCCGACGTCCAGGTCAGTCTCAGCACCATCCTCGGTGACGAAGACTTCACCGTGCTGAAAGGGGTTCATGGTCCCGGGGTCGACGTTCAGATACGGGTCCAGCTTCTGCATGGTGACCCGTAAACCCCGCGCCTTGAGCAGGCTGCCGAGGCTGCTCGCCGTCAGTCCCTTGCCCAGGGATGAGGCCACGCCGCCGGTCACGAATAAATGCTTTGTGGGCTGCCCACCGGGCGCCAACGTCCGATCCACGGAAGTCCACGCTAACACGACTGGGCGGGGATGCCGGAATGGTCAGCGCGACGCGCCGAGCAACTCTCGATACACGGCCTCGACCTGGGCCACCGTGTCGTGCTCGGTAGGCAGCCGCCGGCCGGCTTCGGCGCTTCGAGCCGCCAAGGTGGCGGCCCACGATTCGTCCGAGACGATCTTGTCCAGGGACGCGGCCAGCGCGTCGACGTCCCCGGCCGGGACGAGCACCCCGGCGTCGCCGACCAGCCCCGGCAGACCGCCGACCCGGGTCGCCACCACCGGCCGCCCGGCCACTAGCGCCTCCTGCACGGACAGCGCCCGGGCCTCCCACACGCTGGTGCACACCACGACATCGGCGGCGCGCAGCAGGTCCGACACGTCCGAGCGCCGGCCGAGCAGCGTGACCGGGGCGTTCAGCTCGGCGATGAGCCCGGCCAGCGCGGCGCGCAACGGGCCGTCGCCGGCGATTACCGCCCGCACCTCCGGGCGGCTCGACCGCAGCCGGGCCACTGCGCGGATGAACACGTCGTGCGCCTTCTGCGGGTGCAACCGCCCGACGCTCAGCAACAGCGGGGCGCCCCCGACGCCGAGCTCCGCGCGTACCTCGGTCGGGAATCGGGCCGCCTCCGGCAGGCGCAGGCCGACCGGGCCGGGACGGACGTCGCGGCCGCCGAGGGCCCGAACCCGATCCTCCAAGTCGGCGGACGCGCACAGCGCGATGTCCGCCGATTTAGCGACAAAGCGCTCGCCGACTGCGAGCAGCTGCCGGCGAGCCCCGGACTCCTCGAGCACGGCGTTGTGCCAGGTCACGACGAGTGGATGCCGCCGGGCCAGTCCCGCGACGGTCGCCGCCCGCAGCCCGTGCGCGTGCACGACGTCCGACGACGCGGCCACTCGGCGCACGGTGCGCGCTGCCGCTGGGTCGAACGGGCGTCCACTGATCGGGGCGAACGCCGCGCCGGCACCGGAGAAGCCGAACAGGTCGTCGGTCGCCTGCGGTCCGCACACCTGCACCCGCCACCCATCCGCGGCCAGACCCTGCACCAGCGACAGCACGTGCGCCCCGACCCCGCCGGTGCTGGTGGCCAGGGTGAGCGTCACCGACCTCACGCGGCACCACCGGCTGCCCCGCCGGCGGAACCGCTGCGCACCCGGGCGCGCAGCAGGCCGACCAGTTCCCGATCCGCCACCGCCAGCAAGGCTCCGGCGACGGCCGTGGCAATCGCGGCGGCAACCAGGCCCCACCCGACCGACACGGCTACCCCGCGCCCCTCGGCCATCCGTCCGACCGTCCAGCCCGCGACCCCGGCCACCGCCGTCACAGCCACGGCCCGGGCGAGGTCGACCGTACGGCGGCGTATGTCGTCGAGCAGACCGTGGCGGTACATCGCGACTACGAGCAAGCCGGCGGCGACGCTCACCCCGATCGAGTTGCCGATCGCCAGAGCGACGCCGCGGTGGCGGGCCGATACGGTCACGGCCAGCACGATATCGGCGACCACCACGACGACCTGGCCGGCCACCTGAGCCCGGGCGGCGACCCCGACCTGCCGGGCCGCGTACAGGCAGCGGGCGAACAGCGCGACCAGGCCCCAGCCGAGCAGCCCGAACGCGAAGCCGACGACCGACGGGGCCACCGCGGCGTGGGCGCCCGAGCCGCGCTGCAGCACGACGTTGCCGATCGGTTCGGCGACCGCGATTAGGACGGCGGCCCCCACCGCGCTCAACGCGATCACCGCGCGGGCAGCACCGGTAACCAGCCGACGGGCGGCCGGGCGATCGTCGCGGTCCCACAACGTCGACAGCCGGGGGAACGCTGATGTCGCGATCGGCACGCTGAGCGCCGCCCACGGCAGCAGGAACACCGTCTGCGCCTGGGTCACCGCGACGACGGTGCCGGTGGCCGTGTCCTGGTTGGCCAGCCGCAACATCACCGCGGTCGACAGTTCCTGCGCGCCCAGCGTGAACGCCCCGGCCAGGGCCGCCCGCCGGGCTGCCGGCGCCAACCCGGTCGGAAACCGCAAGGTGCGCTGATACCGGATGCCCAGGCCGCGCAGCGCCGGCAACTGACACAGCGCGAGCACGACCACGCCGGCCGAGGTGCCGATGCTGAGCACCAGCTCATCCGTACGGGGCAACCCCGCGGCGTCCCGGCCGACCCCGGCCAGCTGCCCGTACCAGAGGTAGGCGCCGATCACCGTGAGACTCGACAGCAGCGGGGCGAGCGCCGGCCAGGTGAATCGTTCACCGGCCTGCAGAGCACCGCCGATCACGACGCCCACGCCGTAGAAGATGAGCTGCGGCACGAACACCAGCAGCATCCGCGTGCCCAGATCTACAGCACCGCTGCATTGTCCGGAGCCCAGCAGCAGCTCGACGATGGGCCGCGCGGCCAGAGTCAGCACCAGGGCCATCGGTAGCAGGATCAGCATCGCCCAGTTGAGCAGCGCCGACACCGTGCGGGACACCGCCTCGCGATCCCCGGCAGCGAACGCCGGCGCGAGCATGGGCACGATCAGCGCGGACAGGATTCCGCCCGCGACGATGTCGAACACGATGTTCGGCACCGTGTTGGCGGTCTGGTACACCGCGCCGACGCAGCCGCCGCCGACGGTGTGGCCGAACGTCGTCGTGCGGGCGAAGCCGACCAGCCGGGCCAGCACGGTGATGGACGCGATGAGCGCCGCCGCGCGCAGCAGGCCGCGCTGCGTCCCGGTCACGGGGTCGGCGCTCGGCCCAGGCGGTCCAGGCGGCGCAGTGCGGGGGTGTCGTCGATGACCTTGCTCAGGCTGACCCGCTCGCTCGCCGCGGTGATCGCACCGATCACGACCAGGGCCACCGTACGGGTGCGTACGGATCCGGCGGCGAGTCGCACGCCGAGCAGTGCGCCCAACGTGTTCGCGCCGAGGTCGCCGAGCATCGTGCGCTCGCCCAGGTCGCTGGGCAGCACCCCGGCCGCGGCGCCGGCGCCGGCCGCGGCCACGCCGCCCCCGGGCCCGGACGCGAGCAGCCCGCCGGCGGCGACGGCGACCTTGCCGGCTCGGCCGGGTCGCAGATCCAGCAGGTTCAGCAGGTTGGCCGATCCGGCGATCACCCCGGCGCGCAGCAGTCGATCCGCCAGCCCGCCGATCGTGCCGGATCGCGTCGACCCGTCGAGCCGGCCGGCGGCGACCAGTGCCGCCCCGCCGATTACCGCGACCTTCACCACGCCGCCGCTCACCCGCCCGGCCCGGATCGCGGCGAGGTGGCCGGCGAAGCCTTTGTCACCCGCCACTTCGGCCCGGGTGGCCAGCAGGTCGTCGTACGCCCCGGCGGCCGCCGCGGCCGTACCCGCCAGCACCGCCGCCCCGCGCCGCCCGGACGGTTCCAGCAGCGCGCCGGCGAGCGCGCCGGCCACCGCCCCGGTACCGCCCGCGAGCGACACCGTCCGGCCGCGGTAGTTCGTGCGGCGCCAGCCGGGAACGCCGTCCAGCGCCGGGCCGTCGGCCAGTCGCGTCACGACCGCCGAAACCGCGGCCGACACCAGCCCGGTGCGCGCCGCCTGCGCGACGCGAGATCGAGGCACCCGCGGCTACTTCGCCGGGTTGGGGAACAGCGCCTTCGCCCCGCCCGCCGTGCCGTAGTGGCCGACGACCGTGTCCGGCGCGGGCTTGCTCACCCCGGCCAGCGCCAGGATGGTCGACACCTGCCCGAGCACCGTGTCGGCGTTGTCGACGGTCGCGACCGCCGTGCGGTCGGTGCCGTCGCCGCGGACAAGCGCCACCACCCCGCCGTCGGTCGCGGCACCGGTGTCGCCGGCGACGACCACGTGGCCGCCCTGCTGCTGCAGCTGGGTGATCAGAGCCAGCTCGGTCTGGCCGCGCGCGTCGTCGTTGGGCAGCGAGCCGTTGGTGACGACGATGACGTTCGGCGACGCGGTGACGTTGTCGCCGCCCTCGACCCTGAGCATCTGCTTGGCTGAGAAGCCGGCGATGACGGATTGCAGGTCGCTCGGTTGGGCCTTGCCGAGCAGCACGTAGGCGAGCAAAGCCCCGCCGATCGGGCCGACCTGGTCGGTGTTGGGGTATGTCAGCCCAACCGGGGCGACTCCGCCGGTGGCGAACTGGATGATGGCCGCGCCCTGCTTGGGATCGGTGTAGTCACCGGACAGCTGGACCTGGCCGGTGACCTTGCCGCCGGCCGCACCGACCATGTCGGCCACCTTGGCCTTCGTTCCCCCCGAGGCGCCGGGCAGGCCGATGATCAGAACAGTGGTCTGGTGCAGCGTGCTCTTGACGATCTGCCCGGCGTACAGGGCTCCGAACTTGTCGCCGTTGCCCACCTGGCCCTGCAATGTCTTGACCTGGTCCGACAGCGAGTTGCGGTCGTTCTTCAACGAGTCGACTTGGTGACGAAGGTCTTTTGTGATCGGGCCGTTCAGGGCCGTCGTACCAACCACGATGCCCAGCGCCAGCGCCAGGAAGACCGCGATGATGGAGACGACGTGGTACCGGAAAGAGATCATCAGAAGAGGTCCTGAAGCCAGTCGACGAAGTGATCCCACTTGTCGGAGAAGAGGTCGAGATAGGTCCGGCCGGCCTCGGACACGGCCAGGGCGGCGCCGATCGCCACGAACGCCGCCAGCACGAGCAGCAGCAGTGCGGCCGAGGAGATCCGGCTGCGGTAGAGCCGGCTCACGCCCTTGGCGTCGACCAGCTTGCCGCCCAGGCGCAGCCGGGTCAGGAACGTCGAAGCCATGCCGCTGCGGCCCTTGTCGAGGAACTCGACCAGGGTGGCGTGCGTGCCGACCGCGACGATGAGTGAGGCGCCCTTCTCGTCGGCCAGCAGCATCGCGATGTCCTCGCTGGTGCCCAGCGCCGGGAACGTCACCGCCTCGATGCCGAGATCCTGGACCCGAGCCAGGCCCGGCGCGCGCCCGTCCGGGTAGGCGTGCACGACGACCTCGGCCCCGCCGGCCAGCACCTCGTCGCTGACCGAGTCCATGTCGCCGACGATCATGTGCGGCTTGTAGCCGGCCTCCCGCAACGCGTCGGCCCCGCCGTCCACGCCGATCAGCAACGGCTTGTACTCGCGGATGTAGTGGCGCAGCGCAGCCAGGTCTTCCTTGTAGTCGTAGCCGCGGACCACCACGAGCACGTGCCGGTCCCGGAACTTCGTGCGCACCTCGGGCACACCGACACCGTCGAGCAGCAGCGCGCGCTCGCGCTTCATGTACTCCATGGTGTTGGCGGCGAATGCCTCGAGCTGGGTGGCCAACCCGGACTTGGCCTCGGCCATCTGCGCCGTGATCGAGCCGACGTCCTGCTCGCTGCCCGTGGCCACCGGCTGCTCACCGGCGTAGAGCGTGTCCCCGTCCAGGCGGACCCGGGTGCCTTCCTTCACCGCCGCGAACACCTGGTTGCCGACGTTGTCGAGCAGCGGGATGCCGCTGGCGACCAGCAGGTCCGGGCCGAGGTTCGGGTATCGCCCGGAGATGCTCGGCTGGGCGTTCACGACACCGGCGACCTTGGCGGCCACCAACGACTCGGCGGCCACCCGGTCCAGATCGACGTGGTCGATGATCGCGATGTCGCCGGGATTGAGCCGGCCGACCAGGCGCTTGGTGCGCCGATCGACCCGCGCGACGCCGCTGACGCCGCCCAGGCCGGTGCGCGAGCGGCGCAACGTCGCGAGCTTCATGGCTACCTATGGTGCCACCGACGCAGGCCCGGCCACGCATCCGCCACGCGGATGGCCGGTCGGAGGCTGGTATGAGTCCGGTTCGCCGCTGCCGGGGTCCTAGTCCGCCGCGGCGGACGCCAGCAGCTCGGCCGCGTGCTCGCGCGCCGTGTCGGAGTCGCTGCCGGCCAGCATCCGGGCCAGCTCGACCACCCGCTGCTCGCCGTCGACGAGGCGCACGTCACTGCGGGTGACTCCCCCGGTACTCGCTGCCGGGGGCTTGTCGACCACCACGTGCCGATCGGCGAAGGCCGCCACCTGCGGCAAATGGGTGACGACCAGCACCTGGTGGTCGCGGGCCAGCCGGGCCAGCCGGCGGCCCACCTCGACCGCGGCCCGGCCGCCCACGCCGGCGTCGACCTCGTCGAACACCATCGTCGGGACCGGGTCGGTGCCGGCCAGGCACACCTCGATCGCCAGCATCACCCGGGACAGCTCACCGCCCGAGGCGCCCCGCTGCACGGGCAGCGCCGGCGCGTCGGCGTGCGGACGGAGCAGCAGCTCGACCTCGTCCACGCCGTCGACGGTGGCGCCGGCCTCGACGCCGTCGATCGCCAGGCTGGGCGACCCGGCGGTGGGCGGACGCCGGCGCACGTCGACGGCGACCACGGCATTCGGCATGGCCAGCCCGGCCAGCTCCTGGGTGATCGCCTTGCCCAGCCGGGCCGCTGCCTCGGTGCGCCGGGCCGAGATGCCCCCGGCCAGGGCGGCGGCCTGGGCGGCGGCCGCGTCGCGCTCGGCGGCCAGCGTGGCCAGCGCCTCGTCGGACACGTCCAGATCGGCCAGCTGCTTGCGCGCCGACTCCGCCCATTCGAGCACCGCGGTCAGATCCTCGCCGTACTTGCGGGTCAGGCCGGTCAGCACGGCGCGCCGCTCCTCGGCCTGAGCCAGCCGCGCCGGGTCGGCGTCCAGCCGCTCGCCGTACGCCGCGAGCTCGGCGCCCAGATCGGTCACCAGCGCGTCGAGGTCGGTCAGCCGGGCCGCCAGGGCGTCCAGCTCGGCGTCGTCGCCGGCCGACTGGGCCACTGCGCGGCTCGCGACCGCGACCAGGCTGCTGACGTCGGCGGCGTCGGTGGCCGGATCGTCGGCGTCACCGAGCAGTGCGTCGTGCGCGGTGCGCGCGGCCAGGCGCAGCGCGTCGGCGTGAGCCAGCCGGGCGGCCAGCGTCGCGAGTTGGACGTCCTCGCCGGGCTGCGGGTCGGCGGCCTCGATCTCGGCGATGCCGTGGGTCAGCAGATCGGCTTCGCGCTGCAGTTCCCGGGCGCGGGCCGTGCGGTCGGCCAGCCGGGCGGCAGCCTCGCGCCACTGCGCGAACGCGGTCGCATACTCGTCGAGCTCGACCCCCGCGTAGCGGTCGAGCGCGCCGCGTTGCTCGGCCGGACGGGTCAGCCGCTGCTGGTCGGACTGCCCGTGCACGGCCACCAGCCGCTCGGCCAGCGCACCCAGCACGCCGACCGGCGCCGCGGCGCCACCCACGTGGGCCCGGGAACGTCCGTTGGCGTTCACCGTGCGGCGTAGCACGAGGGTGCCGTCGTCGTCGAGCTCGCCGCCGGCGTCGGTCACCCGCTCGGCCACGGCCGAACCCGGCGCCACGTGCAGCCGTCCGTCGACGCTGGCCGAGTCGGTGCCGGTCCGAACCTGGGCGGAGTCGGCCCGGCCGCCGAACAGCAGCAGCAGGCCGGTGACCACCATGGTCTTGCCGGCGCCGGTCTCTCCGGTCACGACGGTCAGCCCGTCGCCGAGCGGCAACGTGGCGTCCTGGATGACGCCGAGGCCGCGGATGCGGAGCTCTTCCAGCACGGATTGGAGGCTAGTCGTTAGGGCGGACGTTCGGTTCGTCCGCATCGCGGAAACTCCGCACGGGCAGCTGGAACTTCGTCACCAGCCGCTCGCCGAAGCTCCAGTCGTGGATGCGCGCGATCCGCACGGGCACGGCTCCCCCGTGCACCCGGACCTTGCTCCGGGGCGGAATCTCGATCGAGCGCTTGCCGTCGCTGGCCAGGACCGCAGGGTGGTCGTCGCGCAGCAGGTCGATGTCGACCACCGACCGCGGCGACACGATGATCGGCCGGGCGAACAACGCGTGCGCGGCGTTCGGCACGACCAGCAACGCGTCGACGTTCGGCCACACGATCGGCCCGCCCACCGAGTAGGCGTAGGCGGTCGACCCGGTCGGCGTCGCACACAGCACACCGTCGCAGCCGAACCGCAGCAGCGGCCGCCCGTCGACGGCGACACCCAGCTCGAGGATCCGCTCGCGGGTGCTCTTCTCGACCGACACCTCGTTCAGCGCCCACGAACTGGCCAGGACCTCGCCCCGATGCGTCACCTCGACCTCTACCGTGGTGCGCTCCTCGACCTCGTAGGCCCGGTCGACGATCGTCTTGATCGTCGCCGACAGGGCGTCGGGCTCGGCCTCGGCCAGGAAACCGACGTGGCCCAGGTTCACCCCGAGCATCGGTACGCCGGCCGGACGCGCGTACTCGGCAGCCCGCAAGAACGTGCCGTCACCGCCGAAGACCAGCACGATCTCGCATCCCTCGGCGGCCCGCTCGTCGTCGGCAACGACCGTGACGGCCCCGGGGTCGCACCGGCATTGCTCGGCCTCGGTGGACAGCATCCGCACGTCGAACCCGGCCTCACGCAGTTGCTGCGCCGCCTCGGCGGCCAGGCAGGTGATCTCGAAGCGCACCGTGTGCGCGATGATCAGTGCGGCTCTCACGGCTGCGCCTCCGTTGCGTTGGCCGTCGCGTCCGCCGTCACCACAGCTCGGATCTGGGCGTCGTCCACGGACCGATCATCTCCCAGCGCGGCCCGCCGTAGCCACAAGAAGAACTCGACATTGCCGGACGGTCCGGGCAGTGGGCTACGCGCGACGCCCGCCGTGCCCCAACCTCGCTGCGCCGCGGCGTGCGCCACCTCGATCACGACGTCGGCCCGCAGTTCCGGCTCGCGCACCACCCCGCCGCTGCCCAGCCGCTCGCGTCCGACCTCGAACTGCGGCTTGACCATCGGCACCAGGTCGCCGTCGTCCCGGGTGCAGGCGATCAGGGCCGGCAGCACGATCCGCAGCGAGATGAACGACAGGTCGGCCACCGTGACCTCGACCGGGCCACCGATGTCCTCTGGCGTCAGCGTGCGCACGTTCGTCCGGTCGACCACGGTGACCCGCTCATCGCTGCGCAGCGGCCAGGCCAGCTGCCCGTACCCCACGTCGACGGCCACCACCTCACGGGCACCCCGCCGCAGCAGCACGTCGGTGAACCCGCCGGTGGAGGCACCCGCGTCCAGGCAGCGCTTGTCCCGGACGCCCAGGTCGGTGAACGCGTCGAGTGCGCCGGCCAGCTTGTGCCCGCCGCGCGAGGCATAGTCGTCGCGGTCGGACTCGAGGATGCGCAGCGGCGTGTCCGGGTCGACGCCCGTCGCCGGCTTGGTCGCCCGGATGCCGCGGACCTCGATGCGGCCGTCCGCGATCAACGTCGCCGCCTGTTCTCGCGACCGGACCAGGCCGCGACGGACCAGCTCGCTGTCCAGGCGCAACCGGCGGGCCACGCTCAGCTGCTCTCGCCGTCGATCTCGGTCAGCGCGGCCTGCAGCTCGGCGTGCACCTCGTCGTAGCGCTGCGCGTGCTCGGACAGGGGCAGGGCGGCCAGTCCATCCAGTGTCGCGACCTGTCGCCGGACGCGCTCCGCGACCGGTAGGTCCACGCCGTCGACTACGGCGGTGTCCACGGTGTCCGAGGCAGCTACGGCGGCTACGACATCGCCGGTCTCGGCGGCCGACTCGAGGGTGCCGACCTCCAGGTCCGCACCGTCCTCGGCTGTGGCATCGACCGCGCCGCTGTCAACGCCGACCTTGGTCTCCTCGTAGGCCTCTGCCTCGCCCGCAGCCTCTGCCTCGCCGACGTCGCTGACCTCGCCCGCAGCCTCTGCCTCGCCGACGTCGCTGACCTCGCCCGCAGCCTCTGCCTCGCCGACGTCGCTGACCTCGCCCGCAGCCTCTGCCTCGCCGACGTC
>DASXYE010000370.1:0-6644 GCA_036502695.1 Jatrophihabitantaceae bacterium | reverse complement strand
CCGACAAGCCCAGCCTGCTGAACCAGGTCTGTTCGCGCAGCCTGGCGATCGGCAAGTTCTACGGCGTGGACGGCTCCCGGCCGTTCTGCACCACGGACGGCGTCGGGGCGGTGCTCGCGGTGTTCTGGTCCGGCCCGGGCTACCACGGCCACGTCACCCGCGTGGTCAGCCTCAACCAGACGACCGGGGCGACGCCGTTCCTCCCGACGTACCAGGGCGTCAAGGTCGAGCTCGCCAAGTTCGGCGACGACTACTCGAAGGGGCAGGTCGTACCGATCCGCGGCGACGCGCCGTCGAAGCCGGCCGTGCCGGCCGACGCGGTGACCGCGTCGGGGTCCGGCCTCGACCCGGAGATCAGCCCGGCGTACGCCAAGCTGCAGACGGCCGAGGTAGCCAAGACCCGCGGCATCACGGTGGCCCAGGTCGAGACGCTGGTGAACAAGTTCAAGAAGGGCCGCGACATCGGCTTCATGGGTGAGCCCCGGGTCAATGTCTTGCAGCTGAACATCGCACTCGACAAGGCCTACCCGTACCACCGATGAGTAGACGCGGTCAGCTGCGGGTGTATCTCGGCGCCGCCCCCGGCGTCGGGAAGACGTTCGCGATGCTCGATGAAGGGCGGCGACGGGCCGAACGAGGTACCGACGTGGTCGTCGCCTTCGTCGAGACGCACGGGCGTCCGCACACGGCGGCCAAGCTCGAGGGCCTCGAGGTCATGCCCCGCAAGATGGTGGGCTACCGGGTTACCGACTTCGCGGAGCTCGACCTGGCGGCCGTGCTCGAGCGGGCGCCCGAGATCGCGTTGGTCGACGAGCTGGCCCACACGAACGTGCCGGGCATGCAGCACGCCAAGCGCTGGCAGGACATCGAGGCGCTGCTCGAGGCCGGCATCGACGTCATCAGCAACGTCAACATCCAGCACCTGGAATCACTGAACGACGTGGTGCAGGAGATCACCGGTGTCCCGCAACGGGAAACGGTGCCAGACTCGGTGGTGCGAGCGGCCGAGCAGGTCGAGCTGGTCGACATGACACCCGAGGCCCTACGCCGGCGTATGGCGCACGGCAACATCTACAAGCTGGACAAGATCGACGCTGCGCTGTCGAACTACTTCCGGCCTGGCAACCTCACTGCGCTGCGCGAGCTGGCCTTGCTGTGGCTGGCCGACAGCGTGGACGAGGGTTTGCAGCGCTATCGCGAGCAGCACGGCATCGCCCGGACCTGGGAGACGCGCGAGCGGGTCGTGGTGGCACTCACCGGGGGACCGGAGGGCGATGCCCTGATCCGCCGGGCCGCCCGCATTGCCGCGCGGGCCACCGGCGGTGACCTGCTCGCCGTGCACATCGCGCGCGGCGACGGGCTGGCCGGCTCGAGCGTCGCCGCGCTGGACCAGCAGCGGTTGCTCGTCGAATCCCTCGGCGGCAGCTACCACTCGATCGTCGGTGACAGCATCCCGAACGCGGTGCTGGATTTCGCCCGCGCCAACAACGCCACCCAGATCGTCATCGGCGCCAGCCGCCGCAACCCGGCCGTTGCCGCGCTGACCGGGCCCGGCACCGGCATGACGATCACCCGGATGTCCGGCAGCATCGACGTCCACGTCGTCAGCCACGACTACGTCGGCAGGGGGCGGGTGCTGCCCCGCATTACCAGCGGCTTGACGCTGCGTCGGCGGCTGACCGGCTTCGCGGTGGCCACCGTCCTGTTGGCCGCTCTGGTGCCGATCTGCGCGGCACTACGGTCCGAGCTGAGTCTCGGCAGCGACCTGCTGCTGTTCCTGCTCGCCGTGATCATCGTCAGCCTGGTCGGCGGATTCTTACCGGCGTTCGTCAGCTCCATCGTCGCCAGCTTGCTGCTCAACTTCTACTTTGTTCCGCCGATTCACAAGTTCACGATCAGCGAGCCCGAGAACATCCTGGCCCTGGCGGTGTTCGTCGTGACGGCATTGCTCGTGTCCCGCGTCGTCGATCTCGCCGCGCGGCGCAGCTCCGAGGCGGCCCGCTCGAACACCGAGGCCGAGACGCTGTCGACACTGGCCGGCAGCCTGCTGCGCGGCGAACAGGCCATACCTGCCTTGCTGGAACGCGTCCGGGAGACGTTTGCGGTCAACAGCGTGACGCTGCTGCGGCGCGACACCGAGGCACCGGCCAGCGTCGGGGCCGAGCGTCGGCCGGCGACCGGGGGCGGCCTGCGCGGCACGTGGACCTGCGTGGACAGCGTCGGCGAATCGCCCTGCCTGCGGCCCGAGGACAGCGACACCGAGGTGCCGGTCGGCGACAACCTGATCGTCGCGCTGCGCGGGCGGCAACTGGCCGCCGAGGACCAGCGGCTGCTCGCGGCGTTCGCCACCGAGGTCGCGGTCGCCTACCAGCAACGCCGGCTGGCCGAGGCCGCCGAGGCGGTCGAGCCGCTCGCCGAAGCCGACCGGATGCGCACCGCGCTGCTCAACGCGGTCAGCCACGATCTGCGTACCCCGATCGCGTCGGCCAAGGCGGCCGTGTCCAGCCTGCGCAGCCGCGACGTCGCGTGGAGCGAGCCGGACCGCGCCGAGCTGCTGGCCAACGCCGACACCGCCCTGGACCGGCTCACCGCCCTGGTGACCAACCTGCTCGACCTGTCCCGGCTGCAGGCCGGCGTGCTGTCCGTGGTGGCCCGCCCGGTCGGCCTGGACGACGTGGTCAGCCACGCCCTCGATCAGGCCGCTGCCGGGTATCCAGCCGAGCTGGACATCCCCGAGGACCTGCCCGAGGTGGCGGCCGATCCGGGCCTGCTGGAGCGGGTCCTAGCCAACCTGCTCGAGAACGCGGTGCGCTACACGCCGACCGGCGAGAAGATCCGGGTGGCGGCCAGCGCGCACGGCGGGTTCGTCGAGCTGCGCGTCATCGACCGCGGCCCGGGCATCCCCAGCGACGACCGCGAGCGGGTGTTCGCCCCCTTTCAGCGGCGCGACGACGCCCCGGGCGGCGACGGAGCCGGCGTTGGACTCGGGCTGGCCATCGCCCGCGGCTTCGTCGAGGCCATGCACGGCACGATCACCCTCGAGGACACCCCCGGCGGCGGGCTGATCGCCGTCGTCTCGTTGCCGGTCGCGCCGCCGCGATGACCCGTGTCCTCATCGTCGACGACGAGCCGCAGCTGCTGCGCGCGCTGGTGCTGAACCTGCGCAACCGGGGCTACGACGTGGTTACCGCCACCACCGGCGAGGACGCCGTCGAGCAGGTCGCCGGCCTGCCGCCGGACGTCGTGTTGCTCGACCTGGGGTTGCCCGACCGGGACGGGCTGGCCGTGATCGGCGAGCTGCGCCGGCGCGAACCCGCGCTGCCCATCGTCGTGCTGTCGGCGCGCTCGGGCAGCCGCGACAAGGTGGCCGCTCTCGATCTGGGCGCGGCCGACTACGTCACCAAACCGTTCGACATGAACGAGCTGATCGCCCGGCTGCGCGCCATCCATCGCCGGGCCGGCGTGGGCGGCTCGGCGAGCAGCCCGATCCGGATCGGCGCGCACACCATCGACCTCATCGCCCGGACTGCGGTGCACGACGACGGGACGCCGGCCCACCTCACGCCCACCGAGTGGCGCATCCTCGATGTCTTGCTGCGCTACCCCGGCCGGCTGATCAGCAGCCGGGACATGCTCACCGCCATCAGCCGCGACCCCGACCACACCGAGGGCAGCTACCTTCGGATCTACCTGGCGCAACTGCGTCGCAAGCTGGAACCCGTACCGAGCCGACCCCGTCATCTGCTGACCGAGCCCGGCATGGGCTACCGCTTCCAACCCTGACGCGGCGACCCTGATGCACGGCGCGGCGGCGGTTCGGTCGGCTGATCAACAGCCCGTCAGCCCGCGATATCGCAAGCTGAGGGGCTGTTGATCAACGTGCCGGGGCGGGAGAACAGGACCTAGCCCGGCGCTCGGGCGACCTTCGCGGTGAAGTCGCGAACGAGTCGGGCGAACGTCGCGGGCTGGTCCAGCGGGATGAGGGTATAGCTGTCGTCGACCTCGATCAGTTCGCCTTGGGGGAGCAGTTCGGCCAGGCGCCGGCCGTGTTCGGGTGGCATCACCCGATCGTGCGCGGCCCAGATCACCAGCGCCGGCCGGTCGAAACTCGGCAGGCGCTCGGCCGCGTCGAGCAGGAGCTTCGGCGCGGCGGCGATGGCGCGCAGCACGCGGACCGTGTCGCGGCGGATCGCGCGCTGGGTCAGTACCGGCTTCATCCACCGGGCGGTGGCGGCGTCGCCGCGCTTGGTCAGCCAGCCGAACGCGAGCGGCAGGCGCCGGACCGGCCGCAGTCGCATCTGCTGCATGAACGCCCCGAACAGCGACGGCGCGAGCTTGCCGGTGCGCACCAGTGTGCGGCCGGTCAGCCCGGGCGGGAAGTTGTCGAACGCGTCGCACGAAGCGAGCACGACCCGCCCGACTCGGGCTGCGCCGTCGGCCGCGAGCAGCTGCACGAGCGCGCCGCCAGTGTCGTTGCCGACCAGGGTCACGTCACGCAGCTCGAGCCGATCCAGGAACTCGGCGACCAGCCGGGCGATCCCGGGCAGGGACAGGTCGGCGTCCGCGGCCGTCGGATGCCGGTGCGCACCGAGCGGCAGCGTCGGAGCGATGCATCGGGCGCCGGCGACCAGCTCGGCGATCACCCCGTCCCACAACGTGGAGTCCATCAACAGCCCGTGCAGGAACACGATCGTGGGGCCGTCGCCACCCGTGTCCTGGTAGTCGACGGTTCCGGTCGAGAGCTCGATCTCGTTCATGCGAGTCCGAGCGCGGGGCGGGCCGCACCGGTCAGGACGTGCTGGCGCAGGAAGGCCAGCTGCGCCTCGACCGCCGGCTCGTGACCGTCGAGGAAGGGCTGGTAGTGCCCGCCCGGTAGCCGGACGACCTCGCGCCGGGCTGCCCGCCGCGTCGCCCGAAGCGTGAGCTCGGTCGGCGTGGCCTGATCCTGGTCGCACACCAGCACGAGCAGCGGCGACCGGATGCGGCCGGCATAGCGCCCGGGCCGGTAGGACGCGAGGCGCAGTGCCGAGCGGGCGGCGACCGCCTGTTGCCAGTCCGGGTACCGGTCCGCCTCGAGCGCCCGGGCGCCGTCCTGAGCGTCGGGCATCGTGAGCATCGACACCGTGCCGCGCGGGCCGACGAGCGGGATCAACCGTGGCGCGCGCCCGACCAGGCCGCCAAGTAGGTCGACGATGCCGCGGCCCGTGAAGCGCAGCATGGCTGTACGTGTCTGGTAGCGCGACGCGTTGCGCGCATTGGCCAACCCGCCGACGTTCGGGGTTTGCGCGATCACCGCCGCGAGTTCGGGATTGCGTGCCGCGACCGGGAGCAGGAACCCGCCCGACGCGGAGAAGCCCCAGACGGCGATGCGGCTCGGGTCGACGTCGGGCAGGGTGCGGGCGAAGTCGATCGCGGCCTGCCAGTCGGCGAGCTGGTGCTTGATCGGCAGCACGAGCCGCGGTTTGCCGCCGCTCTCGCCGAGGCGGCGGTAGTCGAAGGCCAGGACGCTGAAGCCGGCCTCGTGGAACCGGGCCGCGAACCGGTCGGTGGCCGGCTCCTTGGTGACCGCGAACCCGCCCGCCATAATCACGCAGCCGCGGTTGGTGCCCGGATAGTGCCAGGCGGCGCACTCGATGTCCCCGCTCCTGAAGCGGACTTTCTCCCGGCCTTGCGACACGTCGACCTCCGTGGTTGTCCTGCTCGTCAGAGCAAGTGAACCACGTGGTTCGCATTCGCGTCTATGTGGTGCTGGCCTCTTCGCGATCCAGGGCGCGCAGCAGCGCCGCGAAGCCCGCGTCGATTCCGGCCGTGTCGTCGCCGGTCAGCCGGTAGACGAGGAAACCCCGCAGCGCCGCAAGGATCATCTCGGCGACCTCGAACTTGCGCTGGTCGGTCCACGAGTCCGGGCACAGGGACAGCAGCGCGGGCAGGTACTGCTGCGAGGCGCCCCGACCGAGCTCGGCATAGCGCTGCGGGTCGTACATCGACAGGCCGATGGCCTGGTCGAGGATCCGTGACTCCTCGCCGACGAGGACGGGCCATACGGCCTGCACCCGACCGGCCAGCGTCCGCGCCGCCGGACCCCGGGCGGCAGCGGCCATCGCCTTGTCGATGCGCCGCCCCCGCAGCGCCTGGACCGCCTGCGTCAGCAGGTCGTCGGCTCCGTCGAAGTGGTAGAGCAGCACCTTGTGCGTCGTGCCCGCCGCGCGGGCGGCCCGGCGCAGCGAGAAATCCACCAGCCCGTTGACAGCGAGATCGTCACTGACCAGTTCCAGCAGCTGCTGACGCCGGGCCTGCCCGCGCGGCGACCCGGCCGAGCGCCGGTAACCGGCTGGGCGCGGCGTCGCGTCGGCTTCGACGCTCTCGGCTCCAGGCACGCGGCGACTGTACCGAGTGCGGCTGCTGGTTCCGGGCGTTCAGGACGGATCGGCCACCGCCGCGACGAATTCGGCGGCCCGCTGGCGGATCTCGTCCAACCGGGATTCGGCCGCCAGGACCGGCGACACGACCCCGGAACCGGCGGTGGCGGCGATCGCGCCGGCGGCCAGGTACTCAGCGGCATTGCCGGCGTTGATGCCGCCGGTGGCCACCAGCTGCGCGTCCGGGTACGGCCCGAGCAGGTCCTTGAAGTACGTCGGCCCGAG
>DASXYE010000369.1:0-4241 GCA_036502695.1 Jatrophihabitantaceae bacterium | reverse complement strand
CGACCGCGCCGAGGGTCAGTGTTGTGCGCACGGCGGGCACGCTAGGGCCACCAGATGACATCCAGCTGAATCGCCCATGACGGAACCGCCTGTTCCAAGTCGCACCTAACGCCTACGATGCACACCGATCGTATGGAGGGGCGAGGCGGCATGAGCTACGACGATTACGGCGGTCCGGTGGATCCGGGCTACACGCCGCCACCACCGACCCAGCCGCCACCGACCCAGCCGCAGCCGGTCGCCCCGCCGCTCGGGCCGCCGTCCTATTCGCCGTCCGGATATCTACAGGGCGTCCCGCAGCCGTCCTACCCGCCGCCTTACCCGCCGGCGGCGCCCGATCCCCGCTACGCGCTGCCGCCGCTACAGTTCGCACCGCCCAGGAGCCGGCGCCGCCAGGTGATCGGCTACTACGTGGCGGCGGCCGCGGTCGTCGTCGTGATCGCGATCCAGGTCGTCGTCGCCCGCCACCACAAGCACTCCGCCGGCAACGGAGCGACCGGCCACACCCTCACCCTGCCGAACACGTCGGGCGGCTACACGCGGATGACCGGCAAGGTCGCGGACCGGATGACCAAGGCCGCCGTCGACCGGATGCGCTCGGCCTCGCCGGCCAACGGCGACGCGTACGCCAAAGCCCGGGTCGGGGTCTACGCCCATCCGCCCGGGACCGACGCCGCGCTGATCTTCGTCGGGCTGGCCGGGACCGACGACCCGGTCCTCGCGCTGGAACTGAGCACCAGCCCGGCCTCGGACGAGCTCGACGCGGCCTTCCGCGGCGCCGGCGTCACCGAGACCGTCGATGTGGATGCCGGCCCGCTGGGCGGGGTCATGCGCTGCAGCAAGCGGGTAACCGACGGTCAGAGCATGTGTGCCTGGGCGGACCGATCCAGCGTCGGAGTCCTGCTCGTGGGCGACGGAGCGGGCCGCACCAATCCAGAACCCGTCGTCCAGCAGTTCCGGGGCGATACCGAGCGCTGATCAGGTCGGCAACGGCGCCGGGCGGCCGAGCAGGTAGCCCTGGGCCAGCGTGGCGCCCAGGGCGCGCAGCGAGGTGATCTGCTCGTCGGTCTCGACGCCCTCGCCCACGGTGGCGACGCCCAGCTCGCGGCACAGCGCGATCACGCTGCGGACGATGGCGCGCGCATTGCGGTCGGACGTGATCGGCTTGACGAAGCTGCGGTCGATCTTGACGGTGCCCACGGGCAGGTCGCGCAGCAGCGACAGGGACGAATAGCCGGTGCCGAAGTCGTCCAGGGCGATGCGCACGCCCAGGTCGGCGACCTCGCGCACTTCCTTGATCGCCGCCGATGACGCCTCGACCAGGGCCGTCTCGGTGATCTCGATGTGCAACCGGTCCGGCGGCAGGTCGGCGGCGTCCAGCGCTGACCGCACCGCGTGCGCGAGCTGGCCCCGGCCGAGCTGGGAACCCGAGGCGTTGACGGCCACCCAGCGCGACCAGCCGCCGGTCAGCCGCGGATCGGCCGCCGCCTGGCAGGACAGCTCGAGCATCCTCCAGCCGAGCGGGGCGATCAGCCCGGTCTGCTCGGCCATCGGCAAGAACTCGTCCGGATCGAGCAGCCCCTTCTCCGGGTGCTGCCACCGGATCAGCGCCTCGTAGCCCACCGGGGCGTTGGTGTCCAGGCTGACGATCGGCTGGAAGTACGGCACCAGGCCCTCGCCGGAGTCCAGCGCGTGGCGCAGCGCGTGCTCGAGCTCGAGGTCGGCCACCGTGGCCGGACGGTCCTGCGTCGGGTCGTAGAACTCGACCCGGGCCCGGCCCTGCCGCTTGGCCCGGCGCAGCGCCTGGTCGGCGTCGCGCAGCACCTCGTCCGCGTGCGCGTGCCGCGGACTGCTGACCGTGACGCCGATGCTGAGGCTGACCGTGTGCCGGTAGCCCCGCAGCCCGATCGGTTCGCGCAGTGCGGCCAGCAGCGTGCCGGCCACCCCGCGGAGCACCTCCGGGTCGGACTCGTCGGGCACGATCACCACGAACTCGTCGCCACCGATGCGTCCGATCGTGATGGACTCCGGTAGTGCACCGCGCAGCCGCGCCGCCACGGCCCGGATCAGGTCGTCGCCCGCGTCGTGGCCGAGGCTGTCGTTGACGGTGGTGAACCGGTCGATGCCGCAGCACAACGCCCCGGCCGGCCGTCCGGACGAGATGTACGAGTCGAGCACCTCTTCGAGGCGCAGCCGGTTCGGCAGGTCGGTCAGCGGGTCGTGGCTGGCCCGGTGCGCAATCTGGGCCTCGGCCTGCTTGCGCGCGGTGATGTCGTTGACCTGCCCGACGACGCTGAGCATCTGGCCGTTCTCGTCGCGGACGATGCCGACGTGCAGCAGGCCCCACCGGATGCCACCGTCGCGGTGCAGGTAGCGCTTCTCGATCTGGTAGCTCTCCCGGCCGCCCTCGAGCAGCTCGGCGAACAGCTGCAGGTCGAGGTCGAGGTCGTCGGGATGGGTGACCTGGGCGAAGGTGCGCTCGGCCAGTTCCTTGCGCGAATAGCCGAGGAAGTCGACGAGTGCGTCGTTGACCTGGACGAGCGGACCGTCCGGATCGGTGACGAGCGTCGTGCCCACCGGGCTGTGCTCGAAGGCGAGCTGCCAGCGCCGTTCGGCCTCGAGGCGGCGCGAGTCGGACGCCTGCCGGGCGATGGCGTCGGCAATGGCGATGGCCGCCTGGGCGGCGAACAGTTCCAGGACGGTGCGCTGCTCGACGTCGGGCAGGTGCCCGCTGCGCGGCTGGTCGACGCTCAGCACCCCGATGAGCCGGCCGTCGTGGTCGTGCAGCGGGGCCATCAGCTCGTCGCCGGCGTGCCAGGCCCCCGGCTCGGCGGCCGACTGGCCGGGCGGCGTCCACCGCACGACCCCGTCGATCGGAGTCTGGTCGACGGCGTGGCTGAAGAACCGCAGCGCGCCCCAGTGCTCGGAGGCGTCCAGTAGCTCGACGAAGTGCTCCAGCGGAGTGCTCTGACCGCGCAGCTCCTCGAGCTCCGGCGGGCCGGCGACCGCCTCGACCCGCAGCGCGGTGCCGTCGGCGGTGATCACGTTGATGGCGGTGGCATCGAACTCGAGGACGTCGACCACGCCTTCGACGATGCGGTTGAGCGTCTCGTGCACATCGCCGCTCGCCCCGAGCAGCCGTACCACATCCAGAACCCGTTCCAGCCAGGAGCGCCGCACGCGCGTCAGGCTGGACCCCGATTCCATGGACGCGATCTTCACACAGGTAAGGCCCTTCTACCAATCGGAACCCACTCGAATGGGTGCAACAGGTCGTCACAGACAGGGCAATTCAGTCTGATCTAAACGCCGTGACCACGGTCGCTATCTTGCTGGACGTGAAGGTGTTCATCTCCTCCGACATGGAGGGCACCGCCGGGGTCGTCGACTGGTCGCAGTGCCGCCGCGGCGACGGCGACTTCGAGTACTACCGGGGACTGCTGCAGGCCGAGGTGAACGCCGCCATCCTCGGGGCGGCAGACGCGGGGGCCACCGAGTTCCTCGTCAACGACTCGCACACGACGATGCAGAACCTGCGTCCGGACGGGCTGGCCGGCAACGCGCGGTACCTGTCCGGGCGACACAAGCCGCTGTACATGATGCAGGGGCTGGACGAGTCGTTCGACGCGATCTTCTACGTCTCCTACCACGGCTCGATGACTGCCGCCGCGCCGTTGTCGCACACGTACAACCCGCGGGCGATCGCTTCCGTCGCATTGAACGGGACGGTGGTGGGCGAGTCGGGGGTGAACGCGCTGGCGGCGCTGGCGCACGGCGTCCCGGTCGTGCTGGTGACGGGCGATGACGTAACGGTGCGCGAGGCACAAGCGGTCTGCCCGGCGATCCACGGCGCGGCGGTGAAGACCGCAGTGAGCCGGTTCGCCGCCGACAGCCTGCACCCGGCGGCCGCCTGCGAGCTGATCCGTACTCATGCACGCGAGGCCATCGCCGGGCTGGCCTCGGCTGCGCTGCCGGCGATCTCGCTGCCGGTCACGCTCGACGTCACCTACCGCAATGCCGACCTGGCCGAGCTGGCCACCTGGATCGACGGCGTCGTCCAGGTCGGGCCGACGGCGGTACGCATCACCGACGACGACCCGCTGCGCGTGTTCCGCCGCTTCATCGCCACCGTGCTGCTCACCCGCGACATCGCCGAGTAGCGTTCGCCGCATGGCGGCTGACGAGCGGGTTCGCCTCATCCCGGCGAGTGATCGGCAGGAGGCCGACCCGACGCCGGGCAT